>CAUZHA010000172.1:0-6963 GCA_963579555.1 Planctomycetes bacterium UBA1146 | reverse complement strand
CCCAGGATCGCCCAGGGAACCGCCTCGTAACAAACCCAGAGCAGGTACAAAACCAGCGACAGGATCGTTCCCAGTTCGGTGAACTCGCTGATGGCATGCCCAACCCAGGTGAAGGACACCATCACGAAGGTCATGCCGCAGAGGCTGCCCAGGAGGAGTCCCCGTTTTTTCCCCGCGCCCTGCGCCGCCAGCATCAGGGGACACAGCATCAAGAAGATCAGCAGGTCAAGCTGGTACGGTCTCCCGAAGATCGGAAAAGACAGAAAACCGAGAATGCCGCTTGAAACGGCCCCGGCGATGCTGGCTCGAGACAGGCTGGGAACGCATTCTCCACCAGGAACAGAAGGTTTTTCCTCTGAAGAGCTCATACTGTGATTGTGCATGCTCCTGCCAAGGTATCAAGGGAGGCTGTCGTGCCCCCGGCCACTCAAGACTCTCTCCTGCGCATTCCCTTCAACAACATCGCGCCTTCCTCCATTCCCAGGAGGCGGCTGAGAAGAAAGTAGAGCGCCGCGGCGGCCAGAATGATCGCGAATACCAGCACAGCGAGCATCAGCTTGCCGGACTGGAGCGAATCAATCCACCCCGCTGCCAACCAGACAGCCAGGCCCATCCATGCCGAGCAGAAGATGCACTTCTGAACCGAGCTCGCCAGCGCCCTGAAATCGAAGAACCTCACCCTGCCAACCAGCAATACCATGAGAAGAACAACCTGGACAACAGCCGCAACAGAAGCCGCCAGGGCGATCCCCTTATACCCCATCACACCGCTGGAGAGCCCCCAGGCCAGGGGAACACAGACCAGGAGATTGGCCAGGGCTGCCAGGACGGGCGTTTTTATGTCTTTCAGGGAATAGAAGGCCGAAACCAGCACCCTGGCCAGTCCCACGAAACACAGGCCGATGATGTGGTACTGGAATACATCCGCGGTCAGACGAAGCGACCTGTCATCAAACTCACCTCTTTCAAACAACATCGATACGACCGGTTGCCTGAGCAGGTACAACCCCACCGCGCTGGGCACGGTGATGAACAAGCTCAGGCGGAGAACCACGCCGAGAGTCTCCGCGAAACCCCTCTCATCCCTGTCCGCCGCGAGGCGGGAGAGGGTAGTCAGGCTGACCGTACTCAAGGCGAAGACGAACACCCCCAGCACGACCTCCATGAGCCGGCTCGAGTAGCCGAGCGCTGCAACGACTCCATTATCGTCGAATCTCCAGGCCAGCAGGGTCGAGATGAACATGTTGATCTGGTAGATCCCGGCGCCGAAGACCACCGGAAGCAGGAGCTTGCCGATTTCGCGAACGCCGGGATTGCCGAACGGCCATTGAAGCCGGGGGCGGATGCCCATGCGCCAGACGAGGGAAGCCAGCAGGAAAAATTGCAGCACCCCGCCAAGAATCACCGCCCCGGAGAAAACGTAGACCGCTTCTTCTGCAGGCAGGCCTCGAGCGGCAATCCAGCCACTGGCAATGAACGCCACGTTGAAAAGAATCGGCGAGAAGGCCGCTCCGGTGAAACGGGCGTGGGCATGCAGGATTCCCTGCAACGATGCGGCAAGCCCGACAAAGAGCAGGTACCAGAAGAGGATCTTCGTCAGCTCAACAGTCAAGCCGACTTTTTCAGGGTCCGCCACCTGCTTGAAACCCAGCAGGACCGTGAGCAGGTAACCTGAAAACAGGACACCCACCAGGGTAATCACGACGACCAGTGCAAACCAGGCAAGGAGATAATTCTCGCGCACGGATTTCAGGGACTCCTTGTCTGATCCGCGCACATAGCGCGTAAGAACCGGCACAACCGCGCTGGAAACAGCCCCCTCGGCGACAAGACTGCGCAACATATTGGGGAACTGAAAGGCCAGTTGGAAAGCATCGGCAAACTTGCCGGTACCCAGGAAATAGGCCCTGGTCGCCTCCCGCAGCAGCCCGAGAACCCGGCTCAACAGGGTCAAAAGGCCGATCGAAAAGACACTGCGGAGGTCGGGACCTTTTGTCTCTCGCTTCCCTCTCTCTTCTAGCTCTTCACTCTTTTCCATACCACCTGCCGCTGCGCTCATGCCGCGAAGCGCTTACCACGGATACTCCGGCGGAAGACTACAGGCCTCCGCGTTACGGCCTCCGCGTTACGCCCTCCGCGTTACGCCGTATTCCCCGGGCTCCTCAGCCGGGAGTGTCTTTATAGGGGGAATCAGCCGATACCGCCTGAAAAAAACATAAAACCTGCTTATCGCCACCTTGAGACCCCGTAAAATAGGTGAAAAGGTATTGTCATGGCCCCTGACGTCCTGTATTTTTGGCCTTTCACGAATGCCTTACCGCATCGTGACTTACAGGTATTCAGTACGGATCGGAGAAACATTTGCCCATCAAGGTAACCATACGCGCCGGCGAACCGGGCGAACGCTTCCTGCAGCGTTTCAAGCGCATCTGCTCCAAGGATGGACTTTTCAAGGAGATCAAGAAGCGGTCTTTCTACGAAAAGCCTTCGGAGAAGAAGCGTCGCCGTGCCAAGGACGCCCAGAGAGCGCTCCGCAAGCGCATCGCGAGAGCCGAACGCGCTCGCACGGGCAAATAGTCCCCACCCGATCCTCCGAACGCCCGGCGGCTCCGAACGGATGTCGTTAATCGCTCGAGCAGGCCCTGGCCGCGCTGAAGAGCCTTCGAATCAGTTCTCCGTCCTTGATACCGGGAGACGATTCTACCCCGCTTGACACATCGATGCCAAAAGGCCGCACCGCGGCAATGGCGGAGGCGATGTTTCCCGCATCGATTCCTCCTGCGAGAAAAACCGGCCGGCTCTCCTGGCAGGCCCGGGCAATCGACCAGTCAAAGACCTCCCCTGTACCGCCGGCCTCCGTCGGACTCCAGCCATCGAGCAGAACCCTCATCTTCGAAGGATAGTCCTCCGTCCTGCTCGCCTCAAAATCCGGGCCGACCCGGAAGGCCTTCCAGACCTCGGCCGCCTCCACCGAGGCGGCGTAGCCTGGACCTTCAGCGCCGTGAAGCTGGGCCGCATCGAGACCGACCTCGCGAACCACCGCGTTCAGCTCGTCGAGATCCCAATCGACAAAAACCCCGACAGCCCGGAACTCAGCTCCAGAGCGCTCTCTTATCTTCGACAGAAGCGCCGCCGCATCGGCCGGCTCGATAAAACGCGTGGAGGGCCGGTGAAAGATAAACCCGAGCGCCCAGGCGCCCTCCCCCAGGGAGAACAGGGCATCGTCCAGCCGCCGTATTCCGCAGATCTTGACAGGGATCATGTTACGGACTCTTCACCCGCGGCACCGAGCAGCCCGGCCAGGGCCGCTCCAGGATTCTCAGCCCGCATCAGGCCCTCGCCGATCAGGAAGCCATCGACCCCCCAGCCAGCCATCATCTCGAGCTCCTCTCTCTTGAAGAAGCCGCTCTCACTGATGACCACAGCTCCCTCGGGAACCTCGGGCAGGAGAGACCTCGTGGTCTCCAACGAGACCTCAAATGTCTTCAGGTCGCGATTATTGATGCCGATGACCCGGGGTGAGAAGGCCGCGAGCCTGCGCAGTTCATCGAGGACGTGAACCTCCCAGAGAACATCCATGCCCAGCTGGTCTGCCGTAGCGGCCAGCGGCGCGGCCTCCTCATCGCTGAGGGCCGCGAGGATCAGAAGGATCGCATCAGCTCCCGCGGCGCGGGCCTCGAACACCTGGTAGGTGTCGATGATGAAATCCTTCCTGAGCAGGGGGACGCCGACCTTCTCCCTGATCGCGCTGAGATACTCGAGTCTCCCCTGGAAATACTCGGCATCCGTCAGCACGGAGATCGCCGCCGCTCCAGCTCCCGCGTAGGCCTCGGCGATCGCCACGGGATCGAAATCCTCGCGAATAATCCCCTTGGAAGGAGAGGCCTTCTTGACCTCGGCAACGACCCGGATGCCCTCCTGCCCCACGGAGGCCGCCAGGGAGATGGCCGGGGACGCCTGCATGGCGGCGGCGGCCACCTCGTCAAGCGGTCGCAGCTTCCGGCTCTCCTCGAGCTCCACGCGCTTGGTTTCAAGAATCCGATCCAGGATGGTCATGACCGGCCTCTGAGACTATCGAGCACCTTACCGGCAGCTCCAGAATCTATCGCCTCGCCGGCCTGCGCCCCTCCCTCGGAGAGATCGGCGGCAAGCCCCTGGACAACAAGGGCCCCGGCCGCGTTGAGCACCACGGCGTTTCTGTGCGGTCCGGGCTCACCGGCGAGGAGCTTCTCGATAATCCCCGCGTTGACCGACGCGTCTCCACCCTTGAGGCTCTCCAGCGGCGAGCTCTCGACCCCGGCATCCTCGGGTACGACCTCGAACTCCCGCTGAGCGCCATCGGCGAGCTCAGTTACCTGCGTGACCCCGGCGATGCTCAGCTCATCAAGTCCGCCCGCACCATGCAGAGCCCAGACCCGCTCGCTTCCAAGCGCCCCGAGAACCTCGCATATGGTGGCCCGAACGGCTGGATCGAACACACCGATCATCTGTAGCCTGACCCCTGCCGGATTCGTCATCGGGCCGAGAATATTGAAGACTGTCCTGAGCTTGAGCTCTCCGCGCACCGGGCCCACGTGACGCATGGCCGGATGGTATTTCTGGGCGAAGAGGAAGGCGAAGCCGGTCTCTTCGATCATCCGCCGGGCCTCCTCGGGCTCGAGGTCGAGCGGCACCCCCAACTGCTCGAGCACATCGGCGCTGCCGCAGAGCGACGAAGCCGAGCGGTTGCCGTGCTTGGCCACGGGTACCCCGCAGCCGGCCACGACCAGCGCGGCCGCGGTAGATATGTTGAAGGTTCCCGATCCATCACCTCCTGTGCCGCAGAGATCAACCATTCCCTCGCGGTCAGGTTCGATCCTTACGGAAGCTTCCCGCATACCCTCCACCAGGCCTGTGATCTCCTCGACCGTCTCGCCCCGGACCCTCAGGGCCAGCAGGAAGGCGGAGATCTGCACAGGGGATGCCTCTCCTGAGAGGAGGGCGGCCATGGCCTCCCGCGCCTGCTGGCGCGACAGGGCCTGTCCATCTGCCACGATGGAAAGAAGAGGCGCTATGGAAGGCGTCGTATTGTCACTCATGGCTGAATCTCTCCGCAGCTCTCGAGAAAGTTGGAAAGGATGACCTTCCCCTCAGCGGTAAGAATGGACTCGGGATGAAACTGCACCCCATAGGTAGGATGCTCGCTGTGACGCAGCCCCATGATGATTCCGTCAGCAGTCTCGGCGGTAACGACCAGGGTCTCGGGAAGATCCTCCCGCTCAACCACGAGCGAATGATAGCGCCCGGCCTCGAAGGGGCTGGAGACCCCTGCGAAGAGTCCGCTCCCGTCATGGGTCACCTCGCTCGACTTGCCGTGCAGGGGGTGGACCCGTCCGATCTTCCCTCCCATGGCGAAGCCGATCGACTGGTGACCTAGACAGACACCCAGGATCGGCACCTTGCCGCTCTGGCTTCGGATCAGGTCGACGGAAATACCGCTTTCCTCGGGATGCCCCGGCCCCGGCGAAACGATAATTCCCGCCGGCGCCAGCTCATCGATCTGCTCCAGGGAGATCCTGTCGTTCCTGTGAACGACGGGGTCGGCGCCCAATTCACCGATGAACTGCACCAGGTTGTAGGTGAAGGAATCATAGTTGTCGATGACGAGGATCATGCCGGCTCCTCCGTCCCGCTTCCCCCCGGCGCGCCTGAGCGCAGCTCGGCGCGCCGAATGGCGTCATAGAGCGCCGAGGCCTTGTGGATGGTCTCAAAATACTCGCTCTCGGCGACCGAGTCGGCCACGATTCCGGCCCCAGCCTGTACCGTGGCGATTCCCTTGTGAATCTGCAGCGTGCGAATCGCGATGCAGGTATCGAGGTTGCCGGCGAAATCCAGGTAGCCTACGGCCCCGGCGTAGGTGCCCCGGCGGGTCGGCTCCAGCTCGTCGATGATCTCCATGGCCCGGATCTTGGGAGCCCCGGACACGGTGCCCGCTGGAAAACCCGCTCGGAAGGCGTCCACCGGACGCAGTCCCTCCCTGACCTCCCCCTCCACCTCGCTGACGATATGCATGACGTGGGAATAGCGCTCGACCTCTTCCAGCTTGGAGACCCGGACGCTGCCGAACTCCGCCACGCGCCCCACATCGTTGCGGCCGAGATCGACCAGCATCCTGTGCTCGGCAAGCTCCTTCTCATCTGCGAGCAATTCTCTCTCCAGGGCCAGGTCCTCGGCCTCGTCGCCCCCCCTCCGCCTGGTACCGGCGATGGGGCGCACCAGGACCCGGCCGTCCTCGCAGCGCACCATGATCTCCGGAGATGAGCCCAGCAGGGCCGTGTCATTCCACTCGAGGTAGAACAGATACGGTGAAGGGTTCAGGGCCCTCAGACAACGGTAGATCTCAAAGGCATCGACCGCGACCGGCTTCTGGAAACGCTGAGAGAGAACCACCTGGAAGATATCGCCGGCGAAGATATGCTCACGCGCGGCGGCCACCGCCGCCTCGAAGGCTTCCTTTGTACAATTAGACTCCATCCCGTCGACTATGGAGCTCTCAGGCAGCGCGCCGAGAGGGTGAAAGACGTCCTCTCCGGCGACCGGACGACTCAGAGATCTCTCCAGCTCATCCAGCCGGCGCTGGGCATCCTCCCAGGCTTCCTCTCGTTCCTGCTCCGACTGGCCGGAGCTCACATGGGCGTTGGCGATGAGAAAGAGCCTGTGCTTGGCGTGGTCGAAGGCCACCAGCGTGTCATGGAAATGCAGCTGGGCATCGGGCAGCTCGGTCTCCCGCTCATGCGAGTCGGGGATCGCCTCGATATACCGAATCGTATCGTAGCTCAGGTAGCCCACGGCGCCGCCGGTCAGGGGCGGCAAGCCGGCCACTGGCACGGTCACATAGGCCTCGATCGTCTCCTGCAGGATCTCGAAGAAGTCACCCGAGAGGTTTTCTTCCTCACCATCCCCTCTTTGCAAGGAGGTCGTCTC
>CAUZHA010000171.1:0-6967 GCA_963579555.1 Planctomycetes bacterium UBA1146 | reverse complement strand
TCACCTCTGACGAGTCGATTCCAGCCAGCGCGGAATTCGCGGCCAGGCTGCCGACGTCAGAGCAGGCTCTCCGCGCTCTCAGAATTCCGCGGGATTTCTAATACACCGGTAATCAGCTCTTCTGTCCTAACTACTTATATCGCTGTTATTAAGAAATCTTTTTCAAGGATGCACGGATCTTCTTGACGGCAGAAAAGTCAGCCCTCAAGGACTTTACAGCCTCTCTTGAGGTGTTAGACTGTGGGACTCCACCCAGGTGGAGGCACACCCCCGGAACCCGAAGTGGCCGGGGGGTACCGTTTTCCCAGAGGTATTTCCCGAAAGGACAGGTCCTCATGCCCAGGTACACCAAATTCTACTCCCAGGTCAAAGTCGGCACCAAGATGGCCAACGGCAAGATTTACGTCGACTACAAAAGTACCGATGAGCTCCGCCGGCTTCTTACCGCCAACGGCAAGCTGTCATCACGCCAGCGCACGAAGCTGAGCTCGATGTTACAGCGCCACTCAGCCACGGCCGTGAAACGAGCCCGGTACATGGCGCTCCTGCCCTACGAAGGCGACAATCGCTAAGACCCGCCTGTCAAGGTCATCCGCAGCTCCCCGCGCTCTGAGGATCCGTCTACCCGATGGACCTGTGGAACGTCCTGCAGCCTCGGTACGCCTTGGCGAAATCAGTACGCCTTGGCGAAAACTGTCAAGCGGCTACCCGGCTTGCCGGTGAAGATGCACTCCCCGAGATCTCCCGCTGCGTCGACCGGGATACAGCGGGGCGTCACCTTCAATTCATTGAGAAGGTCTTCACCACCGCCATCGTCGGCGAAATGAGAAAGCGCGAAACCGCCGGCAAAGCCTCCCTCCGCCGCGCTGGAGAAGAACTCCCTGAACTCATCAAGATTGTCGATGGTTCGCGTACGGTCCTCACGAAACTTGAGGGCCTTGTCATAGAGACTCTTCTGGATCTCATCCAGGATTTCGGGAACGCGGGTGACAAACTCCTCCCGGGAGACTCCGCTCTTGTCCTTCGGACTTAAATCCCGCCGCCCCATGAAGACGGAATCGGATGCGATATCTCGCGGCCCCACCTCGAGCCGAATTGGAACGCCCTTCTTGATGTGCTGCCAGACCTTCTCCCCGCCCCTGATGTCCCTGTCGTCCAGCTCAACGCGAACCTTCCCATCGTCGTATTCACGGGCCTCGACCTCGGCCTTCAGCTTTTCGCAATAGCCCAGGACCTCCGAACGTTCATCTTCACCCCTGAAGATCGGGATGATCACTACATGCCTGGGAGCCAGGCGCGGAGGCAGCACCAGCCCGTCATCATCGGAGTGGGTCATGATGAGGCCTCCGATCAGCCTCGTCGAGACGCCCCAGGATGTGGTCCAGGCAAAAACCTCCTGCCCCTCCTGGTCGAGAAAGTTGATCTTGCAGGCCTTGGAAAAATTCTGTCCGAGGAAATGCGAGGTCCCCGCCTGCAGGGCCTTGTGATCCTGCATCATAGCCTCGATGGAGTAGGTGTTCACGGCGCCCGGAAAACGCTCATCCCTGGTCTTTTCGCCCTTCACCACGGGCATCGCCATATACTCTTCGGCAAAACGTCCGTAGAGATCGAGAATCGCCGCGGTCTCCTCCACCGCCTCGGCTTCCGTGGCGTGAACCGTATGCCCCTCCTGCCAGAGAAATTCCGTGGTGCGCAAGAAAAGCCGGGTCCGCAGCTCCCAGCGAACCACGTTAGCCCACTGATTGATCAGGATCGGCAGATCCCGATAGGACTGAACCCACTTGGAATAGGTCTCACCGATGATCGTTTCACTGGTAGGCCTGACGACCAGGGGCTCCTCCAGTTCACCCGCAGGCCTCAACCCTCCCTCGGGGTCCGGTTCGAGACGATGATGGGTAACGACAGCGCATTCCTTCGCGAAGCCCTCGACGTGCTCGGCCTCCCTTTCCAGGTAGCTCATCGGAATAAACAGGGGGAAGTAGGCGTTGACGTGCCCGGTCTCCTTGAACATCCCATCAAGAACGCCCTGCATATTTTCCCAGATGGAATAGCCCCAGGGCTTGATCACCATGCAACCGCGTACCGGCGACACCTCAGCGAGATCTGCGGCCTTGATGACCTGCTGATACCACTCAGGGTAATCTTCCAACCGCATCGGGGTGATGGCGTTCTGCTGTTTCTTAGCCACTGCTCTTAGTCCCCGAGACTGCCCTCGTGATCCGTTATCCAATCGATCTGCCCGAACACAGTCCGGAGTCCCGCGAAATCCGACTCCACCGCGCCTGCTGGTTCAGCGCCTTCAATCCAAGAAGCCCAATCAGCTTTAGCCGACCACGGATTGTTTCTTCCTTGCGGCTGGCTTGACAATTCCAGCCTTCACCAGGGTAGCGTAGGCTCCGTTCTTGGTAATCGTACGCAAGGCCCGGGTAGAAAGACGAACTCGAACCTTCCGGTCCAGTTCGGGAACCCAGATGGTCTTCCACTGCAGGTTGACCTTGAACTGGCGTTTGGTTTTGCCAGTGGTTCTCAATCCGACTCCACCCTTGGCCTTGGGTACACCCCTGCGAGCGTATTTATGGCCGGAGGCCGTCTTTTTACCTGTTATCTGACAGACACGACTCATGGTCGTCACTCCTACTGTCTCAACTATTGAAGAATCGACCCTTGTACTTCATGAAGCCCGGCGATGCAAGAGTTTACACCTTTTGGATGCGCTTTAATCACCCCTGAAAACCGCTTCAGAGCGCCCGGCCGGCCGGCCCTGTCCAACCTTTCAAAAGTGTTTGAATTTTAATGACTTAGAGCAACATTAGCGCCATCCGAAAAAATTCATTCCGCCGGGAGTTCAGGCCGCGCCCTCCACATCCGAATCGAACACCCTTACATTCCCCCAGTTGGCCTTCTGCTCCTCGATAAAACTGAGATGATCCGGAGCTTCCTGATAAGCGTCATGGCTGGCCTTATTGTCAAAGACAACCTGCAGGGCAACGTCGAAATTCCTGTCGTTCACCTCCCGGGCCAGATCGGGATTCAGCCGGCCCGCCGCAAAAAAGACAACCCCGGGATGATCGCAAAGATATTTCTTACAGGCCCCGACCAGGCAATCGACCGCCTCTGGCGAATTATCGTTCAAGGCAAAATAGACGTTATGCGCAAGCATGTGGATCTCCAATCGTATTTCGTAGTGTTATGGAAAACCGAAACTTAAACGAGCAGGACGCTCAAATGCAACAGCCAGCCCGGCGATCTCTCCAAAACCAGCCGGTACTTCGCTATGATCTGTAGACCCTGAAAACCATCCTTTTCCAATCTGTCCAACATGAAAATCACCGCATGGCTAACCCATCCCGACATCCCCTGCTTCAATCTATCGAGAGAGCATGCGGATTTCATCGAGACGTCTCTGGAAGGAGTACGCGTAAAGATCTGCAGGGATCGTGAAGAATTTACCGCCTCTCTCAGCGACAGCGAAATCGTTCTGGTCTGGACCTTCCTGCAGGAATGGTTCGCGCAGGCGCCGAAACTCAGGTGGATCGTAACGCCGGCGGCGGGCCGGGATTACTTCCAGGTCGAGACGCCGGAGGGAACATCGATTGACTACTGCAGTTTTCATGGAGAGATCATCGCGGAAACCGTCATCGGTATGCTGCTGGCGCACTGCCGTGGCCTGAGGGAAACAGACCTGCTCACCAGGGCGGACCCCTGGCCCAGGAGAGAGCTCGCCACGAAGCTCGTACCGCTGCGCGGGGCGCGACTCACCATTCTCGGATTCGGAAGCATCGGCACCTGGATCGCAAAGCTAGCCAAACCCTTCGGCGTACGGATCACCGGAATCCGACGACAGCCGGGCCCATCTCCGGAATTCTTCGAAGACGGCGACAAGGTCCTGGGGATCGAGAGCCTCGATGAGGCTCTCGCCAGCACGGACCACCTGGTCCTAGCCCTGCCCTCTGGCGCCGACACCGACCATCTCATGGATGCCAGGCGCCTGGGGCTGCTCCCGGCAAAGGCCACCATCTCAAATATCGGCAGAGGAAACTCCCTGGACGAAGAAGCCCTGGCCGTCGCGCTTGACGAAAACCGCCTGGCCGCGGCCTGGCTAGATGTATTCCACAACGAACCTCTCGAAGAAGGCTCCCCCCTGCGTTCCTGCCGCAACGCATTCCTCATGCCGCACTGCTCCGCGGTCTCCCCTAACTACATGGAACTCTTCTGCGAAGAGTTCATCGAAAAATTCAAGGCGCGCCAGGACTTCGAATAGACAACCGGGAATGGACTCAGGCGAGCAGCTCCCTCACCACCCGACCCTGCACATCGGTCAGGCGGAAATCGCGTCCCTGGAATCGATGCACAAGACGCTTGTGATCCACCCCGAGGCAGTGAAGAACCGTGGCGTGCAGATCATGCACATGGACCTTGTCCCTGGCCGCGAAATAGCCGTACTCATCAGTCTCCCCATGGGTCACCCCCGGCTTGATCCCGCCCCCAGCCATCCAGACGCTGAATCCATGGGGATGATGGTCTCTGCCGTAGTTCCGGCCTCCGCCCTGGGCCATCGGGGTTCGACCAAACTCCCCCCCCCAGACCACCAGGGTTTCATCGAGCAGGCCCCTCTGCTTGAGATCAACCAGCAGCGCGGCCGCCCCCTGGTCCACCGCGGCACATTGGCGGCGATGATCTTTTTCAATCGTCGCATGTTGATCCCATCCCGTGTGATAGAGCTGTACGCAACGCACCCCCTGCTCCACCAGCCGCCGGGCCAGCAGACAATTATTTGAGAAGGAGACCTCGCCTGGCTTCGTCCCGTAGAGCTCATGCACACTCCGCGGCTCCTTGCTGATATCCATCAGTCCGGGGACGCTTGACTGCATCCTGTAGCCCAGCTCGAACGCCTCGATCCGGGTCCTGATCTCGGGGTCGCCGATCCGGTCAAAATGACGGCTGTTCATCCAGCCAATCAGATCGAGCTGGCGCCGGCGAACCTTCGAATCTATCCCGGGCGGATTGGACAGGAAGAGCACCGGGTCTCCTTTTGAACGGAACTGAACCCCCTGGTGCTGGCTTGGCAAAAAACCACTCCCCCAATAGTTCGTCAACAGGGGCTGCAGCTTCACACCGGAAACCAGCACCGTATAGGCGGGAAGATCGGAATTTTCGCAACCCAGGCCCCAGGAGAGCCAGGCTCCCAGCGAGGGCTTGCCGAAGGTCACGAAACCCGTATTCATCATGGTCACGGCGGGATCATGGTTGAAGGTGTCGGTATGAAGCGACCTGACCACAGAAATCTCGTCAGCCACAGTGCTGAGCCTAGGAAGAAGCTCCGAGACCACGGTGCCGGATTTCCCGCGCGGCAGCAGCTTGAAAGGAGAGCCCCTCATCTTCGGCTCGCCGCTCTTGATCATAGCGAATTCATGATTCCCGACGATTTCCCTGGGGATCGGCTTCCCATCCAGTTTCCGCAGCAGCGGCTTGTCATCAAAGAGGTCAACATGGGAAGGCCCGCCGGACATGAAAAGACTGATCACCCGCTTGGCGCGGGGAGCGAAATGCGGCCCCCCAAGCTTCCCGACCCCTTCTTCATCCGCGCTTAGAAGAGAGGCCAGCGCGGTGGTCGCCGCGAAGCTCCCGGCGCCACAGAGAAAGCGACGCCGGGTCAGTTCTTCCCGAAGTGCGAGAGCTGCAGGATTGGTGAGCATCATCTACCTTGAGGACATGGTTGCGGGAGCATCGAGCCCGGACAAAGCAGCCAACAGGAGCTTTCGTTCCGTCTCGGAGTGTAGCAGAATAGCTACAGACTGGTGAATGGCATTCGTTCTACAGCTCCAAAAAACGAGAGACTGACATGACAAAAAACCGCTGGCTTACCATCTCAGCCCTCCTGTTCTCCACACTGCTGCTCTCGACCCATGCGGCGGCCTCTAATTGGCCTTCCTGGCGCGGCCCCAACGGCAATGGAACCAGCCCCGAAAAGAACCTCCCCACCACCTGGACTCCGACTGAAAACATCGCCTGGAAAATCGACCTCCCGGGAGCCGCCGGCGCAACCCCTGCCATCTGGGGCGACACTATATTCGTCACCTCCGCCTCTGGAAACAAGCTCGTCCTGCTTTGCATATCCACAGCTGGAAAGATCCGCTGGAAGAGACCCCTGGCCACCGGCAACAAAAATATTCGCGGAGACGAAGGCAACTCAGCGGCCCCGAGCCCGGCGACCGATGGAAAGCACGTATGGACCTTCCTCGGAACCGGAGACATGCATTGCTTCGACATGAAGGGGAAAATGGTCTGGGAAAAGAACTTCCAGAAGGCCTACGGAGCGTTTGACCACTGGCACGGCATGAGCTCGACACCTTTGCTCGTAGACGACACCCTCTACCAGATGTGCCTGCAGATTGAAAATCCCTACATTGTCGCGCTTGATAAGCTGACCGGTAAAGAGCGCTGGAAGGTCACCAGGGACAGCGATGCGGAGCACGAGTCCCGGCACTCCTATGCATCCCCGATCCTGTACCAGGATGGAGACGAGCGACAGCTGCTGATCCACGGAGCGGACTATCTGAGCGCTCACAAACTGAGCGATGGCAAGGAGCTGTGGCGCTGCGGTTCGCTCAACCCCAAGAAAGGCTACAATAAGTTCCTGCGGTTCGTCGCTTCACCCGCCTGCCAGCCAGGTCTCGTGGTGATTCCTTCGGCCAAGAACAAACCCGTCCTCGGCGTAAAGCCCGACGGCAAGGGCGACATCAGCAACTCCCAGTCCCATCTCAGGTGGCGCCGCGGCCGGGACACCTCAGATGTCCCCACCCCTGTGATCCACGACGGGCTTCTCTACCTTGCACGGGAGAATGGAGTGATGATCGTCATGGACGCCATGACCGGAAAAGAGGTTTACCTCCAGCGTGTCCATCGGAATCGCCAGCGTGCCTCGCCAGTCATAGCCGATGGCAAGCTGTACCTCGCCGCTCGCAAC
>CAUZHA010000170.1:0-7274 GCA_963579555.1 Planctomycetes bacterium UBA1146 | reverse complement strand
AACTTACAGCTTGTAGAAGAAATGGTGCGCGGACCCAGATTTGAACTGGGGACACCTAGATTTTCAGTCTAGTGCTCTACCAACTGAGCTATCCGCGCACCTGTTAGCATCTTCTCTATGCGGAGAAATCCGCCAAGTGTGAAGCGCCATTTAGCCAAAGGCTGCAGGACTTGTCAATACTGCCCCGGCCTCCTCTAAGGGCAAGAAAAAAGATACCTCACAGCCTTCCCGCCAGCGCTTGCTCTTTGCCTGTGGTGGACCTATGTTGACTCCTTACTGGAACCAGCACATCACGCCCCGGCAACCCATTATGAGAGTCCTCGGAATCGAAACAACTTGCGATGAAACCGGTGTGGCCGTCGTCGAAGATGGCTACCGGCTGCTATCGAATTGCGTCCTCAGCCAGGTGCCGCTGCATGAGCGCTTCGGCGGAGTGGTGCCCGAGATCGCCAGCAGGGCGCATGTGGAGGTGATCACCCGGCTTATCGAGCGGGCCCTCAACGATGCAGGATGCTGGGAGGACCCGAACGCCACTCCGAACATCGATGCCATCGCCGTCGCCCATCGGCCGGGCCTCATCGGAGCCCTGCTCGTGGGACTGAGCGCCGCCAAGAGCCTCTCTCTTGCCTGGGGGATCCCGCTCATTGGCGTCGATCACATCCAGGCGCACATCTACGCGGCCTGGATGAAGAGCCGGGAGCCCTTCTCTCCCCTGCCTGAGATAGAGAACGCCTTCCCCGCAATAGGCCTCGTCGTCTCTGGCGGCCACACCTCGCTCTATCGAAGCGACCACTGGACCTCCCACCATCTCATCGGAACAACCCAGGATGATGCCGTGGGAGAGGCCTTCGACAAGGCCGCTGCCATCCTGGGACTCGAATATCCCGGCGGCCCAGCCATCTCACGCGAGGCCGAAAAAGGAAACCGCAAGGCCATCCGCTTCCCGAGAACGCTGCTGGAGCCGCGCTCGCTCGATTTCAGCTTCTCAGGCATCAAGACCTCTGTCCTCTACCACGTCAAGGGACAGGACTGCCGCCGCGACGCGCCCCTGCTCGAGGGAATCTCGGTACCCGATGTCGCCGCATCCTTCGAGACCGCCGTCGTTGATGTCCTTATCGAGAAGCTCCGCAGGGCGCTTGGGCGAGAAGGTCTCAGCCGCGCAATCCTCGGGGGCGGGGTCGCCGCCAACCGCTACCTGCGGTCGAGATTGACCGAGCTGGCGGAGAAAGAAGGCCTCGATATCCGCTTCCCCGACCTCGCCCTCTGCACCGACAACGGCGCCATGATCGCAGGACTCGGCTCGATGTTGCTCGCCGGCGGAGAGGTCCAGGAGTTGTCCCTCGAAGCTTCATCGATGGCCAGCGATTGAACGAGATCACCAGATGAACGAAGAACAGATCAGGAAGCTCCTCGTAGAGGTCAGTGAAGGAAAGACTCCCATCGAGGACGCCGTCAGCTCGCTTCGCGACATGCCCTTTGAGGACCTGGGCTATGCGCGTGTAGACCATCACCGCAACTTACGCTGCGGCTTTCCCGAGGTCATCTACTGCCAGGGGAAGGATCCGGCGGACCTCACGGAGATCGCCGCGAGCATCCTTTCACACTCCCCCTGGCTGCTGGCAACACGCGCCGACGAAGCGGCTTTTGAGGCCGTGAAGGCCGCCAACGAGCTGGCCGAGTACCACGAGCGGGCGCGCTGCATCACCGTACGCAAGGAAGACCCGCCGGCGCTCGACGGGAAGATCCTGCTTATCTCAGCCGGCACCATCGACATCCCGGTTGCCGAGGAGGCCAGGGTGACCGCCGAGATCATGGGACACACCGTCGAGACGGTCTACGACGCGGGGGTCGCCGGTATCCACAGACTGATGGCGGAAACAAAGAAAATCCAGGAGGCCGACTGCATCATCGCCGTAGCCGGAATGGAGGGAGCGCTCCCGAGTGTGGTGGGCGGCCTCAGCGATGTCCCGGTGATCGCCGTGCCTGCCAGCGGCGGCTACGGAGCGAACCTCGGCGGGATCACCCCGCTACTGACCATGCTGTCGAGCTGCGCGGCGGGAGTGGCCGTCGTCAATATCGACAACGGCTTTGGAGCAGGCTTCATGTCGGCCCTCATCTGCAGGAAACGCCTCCGGGAGTAGGGCCGCATGGGAACCTTACACATTACCGAACTGCCGCCGCTGCCGAAGAGGGAGCCCGATTCCCACAAGGGCACCTACGGCAGGGTCCTGCTGGTGGCAGGCTCGCCTGAGATGCCGGGCGCCGCGGTACTTGCCGCCCGGGCCGCGCTCAGAAGCGGAGCGGGCCTCGTAACCGTGGCCTTCGCCGGCTCCCTCACTGCAACCTTCACCGCCGCCGTCCCCGAGGCGATCCAGCTCCCCCTGCCGGAACCCGGAGCCCCGGAGCACGATGCCGAAATCGATCACCTCATCGGCAACGATTTCCGGGAGAAGTTTGACGCCATCGGAATCGGACCGGGCCTTGGGACCTCGACCGCCAGCCGGAAGGTACTCGCACGCGTCCTCGAGGTCTACGATGGTCCCCAGGTCCTCGACGCGG
This sequence comes from Planctomycetes bacterium UBA1146, assembly GCA_963579555.1. Taxonomy (GTDB): domain Bacteria; phylum Planctomycetota; class UBA8108; order UBA8108; family UBA8108; genus UBA8108. Next base: position 4,715 of record CAUZHA010000170.1, on the reverse strand, counting down.
ACGCCCTGAACCTGGTCGCCGAGGGGCTGCCGACCTCTCCTTCAGGGAAACGGATCTGGACACCCCATCCCGGAGAATTTGAGCGTCTCACCGGAACGACCCCGCGCGGAGACACCGAGCGGCTCGAAGAGACCAGGCGCTTCGCCGGCGAACGCGGCGGGACCGTTCTTCTCAAGGGAAACCGCACGGTGGTTCACGATGGCGACCGCTTCTACGTCAACCTGACCGGCAACCCGGGCATGGCCACCGCGGGCAGCGGAGACGTGCTCACCGGGGCCATCACCTCCCTGCTGGGCCAGGGAGTCGGCGGGTTCGAGGCCTCTCAGCTCGGAGCCTACCTGCACGGCTACGCCGGTGATATCGCGGCGGAATCTCTCGGACAGCCTTCCCTCACCGCCGGTGATCTAATAGACTATCTCCCCGAGGCCTTCAGGCGAACCTTAGAAGCTGAGTGAAGATCCCCGTATAGAAGTTATCCATGTCGACAAGCGACTGCCAGCCATCTGATTACATCGCGCCATCCGAATCCGAGGTGGTCTCCAACCGCCGGATCGGACCAGACTGGTACGTTCTACGGCTGCGCGAAGAGTCCATCGCCCAGCGCTCGGAGCCGGGCATGTTCGTACAGGTTCTGTGCAGCGATGGAGAATCCTTCGACCCCCTTCTTCGCCGCCCCTTCAGCGTCTACTGCACCGACAAGGAGAACGGAACCTACGATATCCTCTACACCACCGTCGGACGCGGCACTCGCTGGATGGCCGCCCTGCCCGACCCCGGGAACGGCGAGACCGACGAGCCGCCTGAAAAGGTCGATGTACTGGGTCCCCTCGGAAACACCTTCTCCACACCCGGAGAAGATGAGACGGTCTACCTGGTTGGAGGAGGAGTCGGGGTCGCGCCGCTGTATTTCCTGGTCCTGAGACTGCTCGCGCTGCCCTCCCCGCCGAAGATCCACTTCTGCATGGGCGCTCGAACCGGCGCCTTCCTGCAGGGAATCGAAGACTTCAGAAAGCTGCCCATCGAAACCCACGTGGCGACCAACGATGGAAGCGAGGGCTTCCACGGCTTCGTTACCGACCTCTTCGTGGAGCTCTGGAAGGATGCAGGCCCGGACGAAAGCGCCAGGGTCTACGGCTGCGGCCCCCAGGGAATGAACGAAAGCCTGCGCAACCTCTCGGTCGAGAACGGCCTCGCCTGCGAGATATGCCTCGAGTCCATGATGGGCTGCGGCTTCGGCATCTGCTTCGGCTGCGTAGCCCCCATCCGCAAGGACGCCGAGAGCGAGTTCATCAACCGGAGAATCTGCTGGGAGGGCCCGGTCTTCGATTCCACCCTCCTGTGTCCCGGAATCGAAGGTTAGAGAGGGAGACACCGTGAGGATCGCTCATTTCAGCGACATCCATATCACGGCGAGCACGGGCGACATCCCCTGGCGGGCGATGTTCTCCAAGCGAATCGTTGGCTGGCTCAACCTGCAGCTGCTCGGCCGGGAGGAGGACTTCCGGGAGGCCGAGGAGATTACAGCCGCCCTGGTGAAAGACATCCAGCAGGTCGAGGCGGACCACATTCTCTTTACAGGCGACCTGACGGGCCTCGCCCTTGACAGTGAGTTCGAGCGCGCCCGCCTGCTGCTCGAGCCCATCCTCGACTCCGAAAACATCACCGGGATCCCCGGCAACCATGACTTCTACGTACCGACCGCCGCGAAGAATGGAACCTACGATCGACACTTCGGCTCCTGGGAGCGAAGCGAGCTCGCCGACCCGCCGCCCATCGTGCGCCTTCTTGGCGAGGAGGCGGCCCTCATCGCACTGCGCGACAGCCGCCCTAACGCTTTCCACGACTCATCTGGAATGGTTGGCGCGGAACAGCTCAAGAAACTCGACGCGGTCCTGGCCGATCCCGCCCTCGAGGGCCGCCGCAAGCTGCTCGCGCTCCACTATGGGCCGCGGCGCAGCACGGGAGAACCTGACAGCCGGTTTCACGGCCTGCGCGATGCCGAGGAGCTTCTCGCGTCCGCCAGCGCCGGCGGGGTTGAGCTCCTGCTCCACGGACACCTGCACAACCGCTTCGTGCTGCCGGCTGGAGGCAGCACCCCCATCACCATCGCAACCCCCGGCTCCGCAACCCACTCGCGCTATGAGCGGGCCTACCACCTCATCGATCTTGGACCCGGGGGCATCGAGCTGTCGGCAAGACGCTACGACCCGGACTCCGGAGGATTCAGCGAGTGGCCCGGGGCGCCCGGAAGCGGACTGCTGGCCCCGCCCGTCTGAAGATCCAGGACCCAAGTGGAGCTTCTCTCATCTCGTCGTGGGTGCTAACATCTTTATTCGATTCCCGTACATCAACAAAGCCCCGGAAAAAGCCCCCCTGGAATACAAGATGGACACGACAAAGATCTGGAGCATCCTGCTGCTGGCCGCCCTGCTCTCAGCGACGGTCGCCCACGCGGAGAACCGCTTCTTCTTCAGCCAGGAGACCGTACTGACGGAATCGAGTGGAAATGCGCTCGAGGTGCTCTGCGACAGCGACGAGCTGACGCTTGGGTTCTCCTACGCCATCCGCTACAACCCCGCCGAGCTCGAGATCACGGCCGTCACCAACGAGGGAACCGCCGCCGCCGAGGCGGATTACTTCACCGGCCGCATCGACCAGGACAGCGGACGGCTCGGCTACGGCTGCGTCTACGATATCGAGGGCGTCTTCGATGAGAAACGCCTCGCCGCAGGCGCGGGACACCGGATCGGGATCATCACCTTCAATACTCTCCTCGGCCAGGCGGCGGAGGCCGCCCTGCGCTTCGAGAACACCAGCTTCCCGCCCAATGTTCGCGTCCCGGTGCGCAACATCCTCACCGATGGAGATGGCCGCTCCATCGTCCCCTCCCTCGAGGAGGGACGGATCACTGTCATCACCGCGGCCCCCGAGATCACGGCCATCGAGGGAGGCAGCGGCGAGGCCGGCCAGGTCTTCCAGGTCAGCGGACAACACCTTGACCAAGAAGGTCTCGCCGTCCAGGTCTGCGGAACCGACGCCGAGTTCAACCTCAGGGCAGATGGCGAGACCATCGATGTGACCGCGCCTGCCTGCGAAAACGCCGGGTGCGTCCCGGTCGTCATCTCCACCGTCCGCGGAAGCGACGAGGCTGAGGACGGCTTCTGTTATAACACCCCCAAGCCTGCGGCCGTTTTTCTCCGGGGAGATGCCGACAGCGACCTCTCCATCGAGCTCACCGACGCGATCTTCGTCCTCAACTATCTCTTCATCTCCGGAAGAACGCCCGGCTGCATGGATGCCGCCGACATCGACAACAACTCGGCCATCGACCTCAGCGATGCGATCTATGTGCTCAACTACCTCTTCATCGGCGGACGCGTTCCCCCCGCCCCCTTCGAGGAGTGCGGCGAGGACACCGACGAGGACGAGTTGGCCTGCGAATCCTACCCGGACTGTCCATGAACAGGCCGTGGACCGCCCTGAAAAGAAGCCTCTCAGCTCTCTCGCGGGCGCGGCATCCAGGCATCTGAGCTCTTGCGCCAGGCTCTCAGCTTGCTGAGCAGATTAGATGCCGTCTCCGGCAGCTTCGCCGCGAGGTTCTTCTTCTCGCCGATGTCGCTCTCGAGGTCGTAGAGCTCGACCGATCCATCGTCATACCACTCGATGAGCTTGTACTTCCCATCGCGAACCGCCCCGCCGAGACGGTTCTTCATATGCCAGGAGAAGTTGGGGAAGTGGAAGTAGAGCGGCTTCTCCTTGAAGCCCTCCTTCTCCTCGAGCAGGGGCAGCAGGCTGTCTCCATCGGGAGCCTCGCCCGCCGCGCGCGCCAGGCCGAGCGCCTCCAGGATGGTCGGATAGTAATCCATGCTGATGACCGGCGTATCGCAGATGCTGCCGGGCCTCACCCGGCCGGGCCAACGCACCATCAGCGGCACCCGGATTCCGCCTTCGTAGAGATAGCCCTTGCCCTCCCTCAGGGGTTCGCAGCCCGCGACCCCCAGAAACGGTCCATTGTCCGAGGTCAGCATCACCAGGGTATCCTTCTCGAGCCCGAGCCTCTTCAACTCGCCAAAGAGCCTGCCGAAGGCCATGTCCATCGCCTCGATCATGGCCGCGTAGCCGTGGTTGCGCATCCAGGGGTCCTTGCGCTTTGAATATTTCTCGACCAGCTTCGCCGGCGCCTCGACAGGCCAGTGAACCGTATAGGGCCAGAGATTGACGAAGAAGGGCCTGTCCCTGTTCTCGCGGATGAAGGAGATCGTCTCGTCGACAAGCCGGTCGGGAAGGTACTCCCCCTTCTTACGCGGCGCCAGGGTGTGGATCCTATAGGGGTCGAAATAAGTCGGCGGGCCGCCGTAGGCGCAGCCTCCCACGTTGATGTGAAAGCCCTGGGCCTCGGGATAGAACTGGACGTTGCCCTTACCCTTCGCTCCGCGCCTCGAGTCTCCGGCGAGATGCCACTTGCCGAGAAAGGCGTTGCGATAGCCGGCGTCCTTGAGCCGCTCGGCGATGGTCAAGTGCTCGAGGGGAAGGTCGATGAGTGTCTTCGCGGGAAGAAACCTCGAGCTCTCTGGCAGGAACCCCCCGGGAGCATGGGTGGTCATGTGTAGACGCGCGGGCGACTTCCCGGTCAGCACAGCCGCCCGGGTCGGAGTACAGACGGGCGCGGCGGAGTAGGCGCTCGTGAAGCGCATGCCCTCGGCCGCGAAGCGGTC
>CAUZHA010000169.1:0-7405 GCA_963579555.1 Planctomycetes bacterium UBA1146 | reverse complement strand
TGGTTTCCCTGGAGCCTTCGGTCGCCTCGATGGCGTGCGGGCTGAAACCGAAGCTCGCAACGAGCAGAAGCGCGGAGAAAAGAGAGAACTTCATGAGCAACCTTTCAGGATTGTTTAAACAGGGGATGCCAGGGTCAGCAGCTCGCAACGCGATCGTTCGACCAGGCTTCTCACTTTGAGTGTAGTTTTTCTAATTACGCCATGTTTTTACATCAGCACAGTGGTGTCAACATAAAGTTGTATTCCTTGTCAGCTAACCGATGTTCCGGGTTTTCCTTGATGACCGGATGAATATTGGGAGACTGGATATTGATGCCAATGGGCGGTATTTTTAGTGGGACTCACCGAGTAGTAAACAGGGCTCCTTAGCGCCATGCATCTATCCCAAATCGTACTCCTTTCCATGCTCTCCCTCTCGTTTCCGGAAGAGGAGCCGAAGCCCAAAAAAGCTGCCCTGAGCTACAGCAGAGATATCGCACCCATTTTCCAGGCCAAGTGCCAGGGATGTCACAGGCCGGGGGAGATCGGGGAGATGCCGCTGATGAGCTATGAGGAGGTTCGGCCCTGGGTGCGATCCATCCGTAAAGCGGTGAAAACCGCCGAGATGCCGCCATGGGGGGCTGATCCCAGGTATGGAAAGTTCAAAAATGACGTAAGTCTTTCAGAAAAAGAGATTAACAAAATCATAAAGTGGATTGATGACGGCGCAATTGAGGGTGATTCCAAGGATTTGCCGGTTCCGCGGAAATTCACCTCTGGATGGGTTATTGGCAAGCCTGATGCGGTTTTCAGTATGTCCGAGGCCTTTGAGGTGCCTGCAAGGGGAACGATTCCCTATAAATATTTTGTGGTCCCAACAGGTTTCAAAAAAGACCGTTGGGTTCGAGCAGCTGAGGTAAGACCTGGTGCAAGAGATGTCGTGCATCATGTGATCGTTTTCGTGTCGGAGCCGGAAGATCGTAAAAAGAAAGGCGTTACGGCGACACCCGAGGCGCGAGCAAGGGGTTTGTTTTTTTCAAACCTGCTTTGCGGGACTGCGCCAGGAGAGGGGCCTGATTTCTTTCCCCCCGGGTCAGCCAAGCTGGTCAAGGCGGGGTCTGACCTCATCTTCCAATGCCACTACACTCCCAATGGGAAGCCGGCAAGAGATCGGTCAAAGGTCGGTTTCATCTTTGCCGAGAAACCTGTGCGCCGGGTTTATACACGTGCCGCCTTGAACTCATGGTTCAAGATCCCCCCGGGAGAAAAAAGCCATAAGGTCACGTCTAAGCATGTTTTCCGTCAAGACAGCTGGCTTGTCTCTCTGATGGCGCACATGCACCTGCGCGGCAAAAGCTTCCGTTTCGATCTTTACCGTCCAGGGCAGAAGAAGCAGATTCTTCTGAATGTTCCAGCTTGGGATTTCAATTGGCAGACTCACTATCTTCTCGAGAAGCCTCTCAGTATACCGGCCGGATCCCGGGTCGAATGCACGGCCTATTTTGACAATTCCGCCGGCAATCCTGCCAACCCCGATCCCAGCCAATTGGTCCGCTGGGGCGACCAGACCTGGGAAGAAATGATGATCGGATACCTGAGCTTTGTCCGTCAGGATGAAGCCCCGGTCAGGCCCGGGGGTTTAAATTCAGATCATTGAATCTATCGAGGCGAGTAGAGTATTGATCGCCAGTGTGCCTCGCTTTTGTAATAGTCTCGGTCATAACAGCTGAATAGGTAATTGCTTCCAAAGGAGTCGGCATGGTGGAAAGGAATCCTGTGGTTGGGTATCTCGATGAGACTCCAGCTGTTTCTTGCCCATATGGAGATGTTCGGAGGGTGATTACAGGTGGGGTAGGCGGGGTGGCCAATGTGCATATTGTCGAGGTCAGCATGGGAACGACCCACTATCACGAGGGGTACGATGAGGTCTACTATGTATTGGATGGAAGGGGGTCGCTGAACATCGACGGGGAGATTTATTCTCTGCGCCCGGGCGCAGTTGCCGTTATCCCGCGAGGGATTCCGCATTCCTTAGAGGCAACATCTCAAGATGGGGGAGCCTTGAAGTTCATCATTTTTGGTACACCGGCTATGCCTATCGATGATTCAAGGGCTGAGCCACGTAAGTAAAGTATTAATAGTTATTTAGGATTACAAGGAAGGTCGATAGAGCATCGAACCTTAAGCGAGAAAGGTTTCCTGGGGGGGAATGCGGGATAAAATAACCATTTTTATCGGGCGTTTGTTAGGGGGCCGTGCTAACCTGCCCGCCGGTCGGAAGACCCTTTGTTTTCCTCGGTTTTCCGGCGCCCCAAGCAAGTGAATAGAGAATAGTGAAGAAGTGATCCAGCTCCGGGTGCGCCCCGTAGCATTGTTTTGTGCCCCGCCGTGGGCCTTAGAGGAGTGCGTAGTCAAGTGGAGATGACTCGCAAGTTTATTAACTGCAAGGATATGGAGATTTGGCCCGAATCGGTCCGATCGGCCGTCCGTGTCCGTATTCCTGCCTGGAATGGCGCCCTTGTGGACTCTCAGGAGTATTTCAGAATTCCTGGACTCTTGCCAAGTCGCTTTTCAGCACTCGTCATTTGCCGGATTGCCGAGAGCAACGCCGGCTATGCCGACCCGAACCTTTATGGCTATTTAAGTGTAGCAATAGCAAGGGCTTGTGGGATATGTAGTTGTCTGAAGCTTGCTTTTAAGGCCATTTTTCTTCGCGGTTTGAAGTTTTGAATTTTGGGCTAGATTTAGCTTTTTAGAGGAGATCAGGATATGTCCTTAATGGGAAATATCTGCAGAAACGCAAACTTTCAGGGACTTCAGAGGGTTTTTGGGGCTTCAGCTGCTAAAACCGTTGTCGTAGCCCTGGCACTGCTTGTTGGAGCAGGTTGCAATTTGCAGGTTCGTCAAGCCGAGAGAGGTGGGTTGCGGAAAATACCAGCTGTGATTGTGGAAACAGTTCACGCTGAAGAATCCCAAGTTACTTCCAATAGAGAAGTTGTGAATATTGAAAGTGCGGGGGGAGACGATGTGACTGAGGCAGCTATTGCAGAGCAGGGCCTCCAGGGGGAGTCTGTCGGATCGGAGGATGAACTGAAAACTCCCGATCCGGGCCGGGCTTTGCCCGATGAGGGTGAGGCAAAAGAAGATTTGCCGGTTCAGATTAAGGTCGCCCCGGCTTCGATTACAGAGTCTCCGGCAAAGTTCGCTTCCTTGCCTTTCAGTCCTTTTCGTATAAGGGACTCCACCCAAGATAACGATGCAGGCGCACGGCCGGTTCTTGCGAGCCTGACAACGCCGGTCGGCAGGGCAAAGGTTTCCAACTTACCGCCTGCTGAAGAGCCCGCTGGCACAGAGTTAGAACCTGAACTGGCACCCACTGAGCCATCGCCTGATGAAAACGAGAGGCCTCGCGATCTTCCGGATTCTTCGGCAGAGCAGAAGGGGGCTGGCTCCGGTTTAATTATCGAAGAGCCACCGCCGGGCCCTGCAGAGGAAGGATCGGCTGAGCCGATAGCGCCCGTTTTGGCCGTGGCGGCAGAAGACGTCAGCTCTGAGATTGAGGTGGTGGAGGTCATTCCTGCTCGCGCTGAGCCGGATTCGAGTGGCGTGGTGCTTACCTCCGCGGTCACGGGGGACTCTCCCGAGGCCGGCCTGGCTGAAAAGAGCCAGGATGAGGTCGCACCGGGTAAGGCTGCTGCTGAACGGACGGGTGAAGAAGGTTCCGCCCCTGCGGCGGAGACGAAAGATTCTACCCCTGAGGAGGGAGTTGAGGGCGCGGTTGCCGATGCTGAAGACGCCAAGGCGAAGCCTTCGAGTTTTCCGAAAGGGTACTTGATCGTACTGGTTGTGTGTCTCGGTCTGGCTGTTTTTAAGCATACGACCGGGAAAATCTAAGAACGGATTGTTGGACTGAGGATTCGGTAGTTATTTATGAGTTAGGTTGACGGGTACTCAACTCAAGAGAAAGTGAGGAGAAGGAACATGTTTTGGACGGGTATAAACGGAACGGACTTGTTGGATAGAGCGTTCAAGCTGTCGTTTTGTTTGGCGGCTGTGGGACTCATGCTTTTTAGCTCGGGTTGCACGAATTCAGCGGAGGTTCGCAGGAGCCGACTGGTTCAACCGGAAGCCCCCGCCGCGGTTGTGGCCGAGGCTGTAGCCGATGATCGCGCCGAGGTTGCAACTGACGCAATTGAAGCCCCTGAGGCGAAAACGGTTTCCGACACTACGGGTAGCGAAGTTGCTGAGATACTCCAGCAGACTCGAGGGGCGGTCTTTGCCAGCTTGAGCACATCCGTTGGAGCCGGGCCTCCAGCATCTTCAGTCAAACTGGATGAGGCGGCTGAAAATGCAGCTGATTCCGGGGCCCAGGATTCTGTTTCTTCGCAAACCGGAGGAGAGGCGGTAACTGCAACCGAGACTGAAACTTCTGAAGAAGCGGCTGCCACTGAAGATGAGCACCAGGAACCAGTCGTGACGGAAGAGGCTGCCGAGGAGAATGTCGCGGAAGCTGTGCCTGAGCCTGCAGAGGAGGCTCCAGCGCGGGAGGAGGTCGAGACAACCGAGACTGAGGTGGCCAGAGTTGAATTGCCGCCTGAATCCGTGGCCACCCCAGATCCACAACCGCCAGCGGCAGAGACACTTACGAGCAGCAACCCAGGAATGGTTCCGGCCGGCGGGGGTCGATCGAATACGGCCTCTGTCCTGTTTCTTGTACTGGGCGGCATTGGAGCTGCGTTGATTCTGATCAAAAAACGCATGGCCGTCTGATTTACCAGGCTCGCTCCCAGAACTCGCCCATGTCTGCTTTTTCACACCGGCGTGGGTTGGTTCTGTGGCAGTGATCAGCCATTGCCAGCTCGACGAGGACTTCACGATCTTCGCCCGGGACACCGAGGTCCCTCAGGCGCGGGGGGATCGAGAATTCCTCGTTGAGAGCCTTCGCCCATGCGATGAGGCTGTCTAAGGGCGTGTTTTGCGCTGGCCGTTCGAGGCCAATCGTGCCGCAGAGCCTTGTGGCCGCCTCTTCGGGGATCTCGTTTCGGTTAAACTCAAAGCAGGCGGGCAGTAGTGTCGCGTTGAGTGCGCCATGGTGGATGTCGTGGAGCGCCCCGATTGCGTGGGACATAGAGTGTCCGACACCCAGGCCCTTTTCGAACCCGATTCCGGCCATCATCGCCCCCATCAGCATCTGGCCGCGGTCTTCTATGCTTCCAGGATCCTTCATGACCCTTGGCAGGGCCCGGGCGACACGTTCAAGAGCTCCCAGGGCGATCGATTCAACAACCGGGTGCGATCTTGGCGACAGGTATTCTTCGATCGCGTGACAGATGGCGTCCATGCCACTCCCTGCCGTCAGGAGAGGCGGGAGGCTTAATGTGAGGTTAGGGTCAAGGATTGCGTGTTGAGGGACAAGAAGGGGGTTTGCAGCGATCATTTTTCGCGTGACGCCCTCGCGGGTAGTGATGATCAGGGCTCCTCGTGAGACCTCACTGCCTGTTCCGGCGGTGGTGGGGATGGCAACGAGTGGCGGCGGCTCATTCTGAATTTTGGCTGCGCCGCGCTTGAGGATGTCAAAATCATCAAGGTCGCCATCGTTTGCCGAGAGCAGGCCGATTGCCTTGGCCGCATCGATGACACTGCCGCCGCCTATGGCGACGATTCCGTCGCAGGACTCTTGCCGATAGACATCGATGGCCTCGAGGACGTTTTCTTCCCTGGGGTTGGAGGCTACGCCGTCAAAGACAGGAAACCCCTCGATGGCCAGGCCGGCGGCCTCGATCGCCCGATCAAATAAACCGCACTCGCGGATTCCCTGGTCGCAGACAATGAGAGGGCAGGTCGATCTCAGTCCGGAAAGGACCTTTCCGAGCTCTCCAATGGCTCCCGGTCCGAAATCAATGCGGGTCGGTACGGTGTATTTGTATATTCTATCCATTTGTATGCTTAATAATCGGGTCGACTGTAGTGTGAATGCAGATTGTAGCATTTTCAGCCCGCCTGAAAAGTTGGATCCCGGGCCAGCCAGCTTGTCGAATAGATGGAAGGATAAATGTCATGGAATTGAGGCTCCTGAGCGCCGATGAGGATGACCTGGTCGACCCGGATGAGGAGACCCTGGCCCGTCCCTCAACGAACTGCCTCGGCTCTCAGGAAAAAACCCGCCACGGGCGACTCTGGTTCACAGCAACGAAAAAGACTACATCCAGTTTTTCGCCATGATGGATGAGGGCAAAGGAGGGGATATCGCCTCGACGCCCTGCCATCTTCAATATTGCGAACTTCACAACGGAAAACCTGTCTGTTACTACAGCAAAAAGCTGACTTCAAGAAGACTGTTACGATCCTGCTGGCCTACGCGAAAAATCATGGCTGGAAAGAAACGGTAGCCTGGGAGCCGCTTGAGTATGAAAGAGCGTGGCAGGTCGTCGTCTTTGGTGTCGTGCTCGTTCTGGGGGGGCCTTTGCTGGCTATAATTTGGTAATAAACGGTAAGGGGAAGGCTATTGTTGGAGCTTTGTTCTGTTTCGGGTTTGCCGGCCTGCTCTTCTATGCCGACGTAATGGATAGGCGAGAGCATGGGACGCCATGGGCATCCGGGGAGTGGCAGCGACACCTCTGGCTGGTGCGGAAGTGATGATGGAGATGGACGAGGCGGCGGCGGATAAGTGATTTAAGTGCGAGGAGGTGAGGGCAGAGGCCCAGAGAGCCAGTCTGCGACATACATGCCCCCTGAAGGAGCCTATCCCGGATACCAGATTTTCCGGGGTTCGCTGTCAGGCCTTTCGTAGTTCCAGGCCTCATCGACCAGGCGCTCCAGGTCGTATTCCGGGCTCCAGCCGAGCAGGAAGCGAGCCTTGGAGTTGTCGAGCCAGGTGGAGTGGAACTCGGTGGGGATGTCGATCGAGTCCAGGTCGCGGGTTTTGCCGAGGTAGTCCGCGACCTTGCGATAGTGTACGGGCTCATGCATACAGATATTGAAGGTCTCCTGGGCCGTCGCGGGGTTGTCGAGCGTCAGGAGGATCGCGCCGACCAGGTCGTTGACGTGGACAAAGTTCCTGTAGATAGCCTCGCCTTCGGGGTTGCAGAGGACAGGGATGGTTCCGGCTCGTTCGTAGTCAGCGGCCTCTTCAGGCTCAACGAGATCGCACCATCTCGGGCCCCCGAACACCTCCCGAGAGAAGGTGAGGGTGTAGCGGAAGTCGTCCTTTTCCATGATCCAGGGAGCTCGCAGGCAGCAGGCATTGAGGTCGTACTGGATGCAGTACTGCTCAACCAGGACCTCTTCGAGGACCTTGGACAGTGCATAACACCCCGGATAAGCCGAATGCCCCTGTTCTTCTGTAACCGGAACCGGATGCGGGTAAAAGAAGTGCCCCATCCCGGCGTCTCCGCCCAGAAGAATGAATTGTTCGAATTCTTTAGAA
>CAUZHA010000168.1:0-7472 GCA_963579555.1 Planctomycetes bacterium UBA1146 | reverse complement strand
CCCCGCCACCCCGGCCTCCGGGGCCACCGCCAGGGCCGCCGCGTCCACCGCCAGGGCCACCGCGTCCACCGCCAGGGCCTCCGCGTCCACCGCCAGGGCCACCGCGTCCACCGCCAGGGCCGCCGCGTCCACCGCCAGGGCCGCCTCTGCCGCCAGGGCCGCCAAAACGTCCGCTTCCGCCACCGGGCCTTCCCGTATTTTCACGAGGCGGCGCGGCTTCCGCAGAAGCATCCTCACTCTTGGTGGGCGCTTCTGCAGCCGGAGCCTCCTTCTCGGGGGCGGGCGCTTCTGCAGCCGGAGCCTCCTTCTCGGGGGCGGGCGCTGCTTCAGCGGAACCTGCGCCTGCTGACTCGACAGGTTCTTCTGCTGGTGACTTGTTTTCCTCAGCCAAAATAAACTCCTTCAGAACTTCAGGCCGGCTTCCCTGGCTCCGTCAGCCAGCGCCTTTACACGACCGTGAAATCTGTATCCGTTGCGATCAAATTGAATGTTTGCGACTCCCAGCTTCTGAGCTTTCTCAGCAATATCGGCTCCGACCGCGGCAGCCGCCGCGCAATTAGAACTGGAGCCTTCAAGCTTACCCTTGATGTCCTTGATGCTCGTCGAAGAAGAAGCGAGGGTCTTGCCCTGGCTGTCATCGATCAGCTGGCAATAGATATTCTTGTGGCTGCGGCAGACGGTGAGCCGCGGCTTCTCGGTCGTACCATAAATATTAGTACGAATGGTTCTACGCCGGCGAAGGCGCCTTACCAGTTTTGATTTGCAGTCTTTTGTTGAACTCATAATTCAAAAACAGCCTTAGTCGCCAGAGGTGAAGGCCTTGCCCGCCTTGAGCTTGACCTGCTCATTTTCATACCGGATTCCCTTGCCCTTATACGGTTCAGGAGGCCGGACCCTCCTGACCACAGCGGCAAACTCTCCAACCAGTTGTTTATCTACTCCAGTGATCGTAATGCTGGTGGGCGAAGGCGCCTCCAGCTCGATCCCCTGGGGAATCGCCATCTCCACAGGATGGCAGAAGCCAATCTGCAAAACGAGCTTCTTGCCCTGGACCTGCGCGTTGTAGCCGACTCCGATGATCTCGAGCTTGCGAGTGAACCCCTCGGAAACTCCCTGGACCATATTCGCCAGGAGCGACCGCGCCGTTCCATGATAGGCGCGGGAAAAAGCTTCATCGTCTGAACGAGTAACGACCACCTGGTCGTCTTCGACAGAGATAGAAACCTCGTCACGGAAATCGAAATCGAGCTTCCCCTTGGGACCCTCGACAGCGATACGAGTACCACCCTCAACGCTGCTGGAGTTCACCTTGACCCCTGAAACAATCGATATGGGTTTTTTTCCGATCCTGGACACGATCCTGATTCCTTTGAGTCACATTTCCCGGAACTGGCTACCCCGCCAAGGGGGCCGAACTGTCCGGTCATACTTTATTTTTTCAAAGCGGAAGCGACAGAGGACAGCCCCCCTCTCACCACACCTCACACAAGACTTCACCGCCGACACCGAGCTTCTTGGCTTCCTGTCCCGACATAACTCCCTGGGAGGTCGACACCACGGCGATGCCGAGTCCATTGAGCACGTCAGGGATATCCTTGGAAGACATGAATACTCGCCTTCCCGGACTGGAGACCCTCTGAATATGTTGAATCACTTTTTCACCATCCGGTCCGAACTTGAGCTGGATATCCAGAGTCCCCCGACTTCCATCCATCTGGGGGTCATAGTCCACGATGTAACCCTGCTCCTTAAGAATCTTCAGGATGCTCTTCTTGAGCTCTGAATACGGGGCCTTGACCTTGCGGGAACCGATCGCATTCGCATTGCGAATACGAGTCAGAAGATCCGCGATCGGGTCAGTCATACTCATCGTGCTACTTACCTCTTTTAACCTAAATACCTGCCCTGGAATCACTTACCGACCCAGAGCTTACCAGCTGGCCTTACGCACTCCAGGGATCTCTCCCTTATTCGCCAGCGTTCTGAAACAAATCCGGCAGATCTTGAATTTACGGTAATACCCTCGTCTTCTTCCACAAAGCTGGCACCGATTATATTGCCGGCTGGAATACTTGGGTGTTCTCTGCTGTTTTACACGCCAGGATGTTTTTGCCATTTAGTTATTTCCTGAAGGGGAACCCAAAGAGCCCGAGAAGAGCCTGGGATTCCTCATCCGTTGAACGATCGATCGTAAGGGTGACATTCAATCCCTGCACGAACTCAACCTCATCAATATTGATCTCGGGAAACACCAGCTGCTCAGCAAGGCCGAGGGAGTAATTCCCCGTCCCATCGAATGAGCCCATCGGGAATCCGCGGAAATCGCGAATACGCGGAATAGCGAGATTGATCAGCCGATCGAGGAACTCATACATCCTCGTACCGCGCAGTGTCACCTTGGCTCCGACCGCCACACCCTCCCGCAGCTTGAAGCCGGCTACCGAGGTCTTGGCCAGGGTCACCACGGCCTTCTGGCCAGCGATGATACCAAGGTCTTTGACCGCGGCGTCAATCCGCTTATTGTTCTCGATCGCCTTCCCGATTCCCATGCTAAGGGTAATCTTGTCCAGCCTGGGAACCTCGTTGACGTTCTTATAGGAGAACTGCTCAACGAGCTTGGGAACGAGCTCTGTATTGTATTTTTCTTGTGTACGACTTTTCATTTGAGAGCCTTCACCCTGAGCCACTGCTCAGGGCAGAACCTCATTTGTTTTCTTGGAATAACGAACTTTACGATTATTTTCGAACCGGAAGCCAACGCGGGTCGGCTTGTTTTCTTTGGGATCAAGCAGCTGAACCTTCGAAATATGCAACGGACACTCTTTCTTCACCCGCCCCCCCTTGGGGTTCTCCTGGCTGCGCCGAATATGTTTGTAGCGCATATTGAGGCCCTGTACCCAGACACGATCAGTCTCGGTATCGATACGCATCACGCGTCCCTTCTCGTTCTTATTGGCGCCGGAGATAACTATGACTAGGTCGTTGCGTTTGAGATACATGGTTAGACGACCTCCGGGGCCAGGGAGATGATTCTCATATAATTCGTCCTCAGTTCGCGAGCCACGGCGCCAAAGATTCTCGTTCCACGAGGATTACCATCATCGTCGAGCAGAACGACAGCGTTCCTGTCAAAGCGGACATAGGTTCCATCAGCACGACGAATCATCTTCTTCGTCCTCACAATCACAGCGCGGACCACCGTACCCGACTTGATGTCGCTGGAGGGAAGAGCTTTCTTCACAGAGCAGACGATGATATCGCCGAGATGGGCCACTCGTCTGCCGCTGCCACCCAGAACGTGGATACACTGGACCAGCTTGGCGCCCGTATTGTCCGCCACATCCAGCTTTGTCTGCATTTGAATCATCTTACTGCTTCGTCCTTGGAATAACGGTCTACACCACCTTGGTGGATTTCTTCACTATCTCGATCAGGCACCATCGCTTCGTCTTCGACAAGGGACGAACCTCTTCGATCCGCACCGTATCGCCCTGCCCTGCCTGGCCTTCCTCATCATGAGCCTTATAGATCGTCTTACGCCGTACGAACTTGTGATAGGTACGATGCTTCTCGATCCGAACTACACGAACAGAAATGGTCTTTTCCATCTTGTTACTGACAACCTCGCCAACGACGGTCTTGCGTTTCTTCGTGGTCTCAGCGCCAGGAGCGGCGGTGTCGGTCGTTGATTCTATGTCAGCCATTATGCTTCTCCCGGCTCTTCAGCCGAATCTTCGGAACCTTCATCTGCGCCATCCTCCACGACCTCAGTCGCCGAGGCGTCTTCGGCCTCTTCCGTCACATCGGGGGTCTCCCCCTCTTCAGCTGCAGGTGCTGCGGAAGCTTCTTCGCCACTGAGTTCCTTCTCGCGAAGGATTGTCAGAAGACGGGCCCGATCTCTTTTCATCTCTCTGAAACTGCCTGAATTCTCCAACGGTTCACCCTTGGACTGGAATCTCATATTCCAGATCTTGGCCTCGAGTTTGTCCGATTCTGAGCGAAGCTCAGCAAGAGGTAGTTCACGCATTTCTTTGGTATCCATCGCCGCCAAATCCTGTCTTATACTTTTTGTCTTCTCTGGACCATGCGGACGCAAACCGGCATTTTATGCGCGATCCGATTCAGGGCCTGCCTTGCGAAGTCCTCAGGGACGCCGCCGATCTCATAAAGAATCGTTCCGGGACGCACTACAGCAGCGTAATAATCCGGCTCGCCTTTCCCCTTTCCCATACGGGTTTCAGCCGGCTTAGAGGAGATGGGCTTGTCCGGGAAAACACGGATATAGACCTTTCCCTCGCCATGGAGGAAGTGCGTCGCCGCAACTCGGCCGGCCTCTATCTGCCTGGCGCTGATCCAGCCGGCATCCAGGCTCTGAAGACCAAAATCTCCATAGACCACGTAGTTACCGCGAGTGGCCTTCCCCTTGGCGCGACCACGCTGATGCTTGCGGTGCTTAACCCTTTTTGGCATCAGAGCCATGGCTCGTACTCTCCTGCTTATAGGGGCCCAGGTAAATCCAACACTTCACGCCAATGGAACCATAGGTCGTGATCGCTTCGTAAAATCCATAATCAACATGCGCCTGCAATGTCTGCAGGGGAATCGACCCCTCATGATGCAACTCTTTGCGAGCCATATCCGAGCCGCCAAGGCGGCCCGAGAGCATAATCTTGACTCCCAGGGCACCCTTTTCCATGGTGCTACGAGCGGACATTTTAATTGCCCGGCGGTAGGCTGTACGCCTGAGAAGCTGCTGTCCGATATTCTCCGCGGTCAGCTGCGCGCTGAGCTCGGGAGTGACCACCTCGCGGATCTCAAGCTTCACATCGACGCCGCCGCAGATCTTCTGGAGATCTTCCTTGAGCTGATCGACCTTGGCGCCCTTCTTGCCGATGATGAGTCCCGGGCGGGCGCTATGAAGGATCACGTACACCTGCTCGGCATCTCGCTCGATCTCGATCTTGGGAATCGCCGCGGACTCGTAGTCTCGCTTGATGAACCGTCGGATCTTGTAGTCCTGCACGAGAAGATCTCCGAAGCTCTGCTTGTCGGCGAACCAACGCGATCTCCAGGTCTCGGTAATACCGATCCTGAATCCAACTGGGTGTACTTTCTGGCCCATGTTCTACAGCCTTTCAATCAGCTCTCGCTGTCGCCTTCTTTTTCCGAATCTTCTGAAGCATCGGATTCCCCACCGGAATCCTCCTCTTCAACCGCTCCAGCTTCCGTCTCAGCTTCGTCGGCGCCATCCTTTTCAGGACTCTCCTCGGCTACCGCATCTTCTGAAACCTCATCATCTCCGGCCTCCGCCTCCTCGCCGGAATCGTTCTCTTCAACCTCATCTTCAGCCGCATCGACAGCGTCCTCTTCGGAGACGGCCTCCTCAGCCACAGCCTCTTCGATGACGGCTTCCTCGGTTATTGTTTCTTCTACATCGGCGGTGGGCGCCGCCCCCTCGCTCTCTACCGCCGCAAGCGCGACGCTGAGATGACAGGAACGCTTGAGGCGCGGAAAGGCCCTTCCCATCGACCTGGGACGCCAGCGCTTCATCGTCGCCCCTTCATCCGCATAGGCCTCATGGACAACGAGGTTCTCAGACTCGACACCACTCATTTGAGCCGCATTGGCGATGGCGGATTCGAGTACCTTGCGAATCATCGGAGACGCCCTCCTATCGCAATACTCCAACCTCACCAGGGCCTTTTCCGCTTTCTGACCGCGGATCAGGTCCATGACAAGGCGAGCCTTGCGAGCGGAGATCCCCGCATTGCGATGGCTTGCTTTGAAAAGGATTTCAGCTTCTGACTTTACCGCCATACCTCAATCCGCCTTATCCCTTGTTGCCACTATGACCGCGGAAAATCCGGGTCGGGGCAAACTCTCCGAGCTTATGCCCCACCATGTTTTCTGTAATGTAAACGCTCCTGAAATCCCGGCCGTTGTGGACGAGAAATGTCTTGGAGACAAATTCCGGAATGATCGTACAGGCGCGAGCCCAGGTCTTAATGGGAGTGCTCGTGCCATCTCCCGCCATTACCTTCTTGTATAGCTTCGGGTCCACATAAGGCCCCTTTTTCAGCGATCTACCCATAATTCGATTCGTTTACCTTCTGGTTTCCGGCCGCAACGGCCTCTCTACCGATTATTTCTTCTTACGTTTCCTGACGATGTTCTTGTTGGACTCTTTCCTGGGCGAACGGGTCTTGCCGCCCTTTGACAGCACTCCCGTTGGCGAACAGGGATGTCGGCCACCAGCCCTACGCCCCTCACCTCCACCCATCGGGTGGGCAACGGGGTTCATGGCCGAGCCGCGAACGGTTGGACGAATACCACGCCAACGATTTCTCCCAGCCTTGCCGATCTTGATGTTCTGATGATCAAGGTTACCGACCTGGCCGATCGTAGCCTTGCACTTCATGTGGATCCTGCGAACCTCACCGGAAGGGAGGAGCACATTGACGTAGCTTCCCTCCTTGGCCTGGATCGACGCCTGGACTCCAGCTGAACGCACCAGCTTTCCACCCTGGCCGGGCCGAAGCTCGATGTTGTGAATCGGGAGTCCGGGAGGAATCTTTTCAAGGGTCATGGTGTTGCCCACCAGGGGCTCCGCCATGTCACCCGAGAGGACCTCCTGCCCGACGGAGAGCCCCTGCGGAGCGAGGATATAACGCTTTTCACCATCCTTGTAGTGGAGCAGGGCGATTCGACAGGTCCGGTTGGGATCGTATTCGATGGTGGCGACCTTCGCTGGCACACCCATCTTCTCCCGCTGGAAGTCGATCAGCCTGTACTTCGGCTTATGCCCACCTCCGCGATGACGGCAGGTGATCCGACCCTGGTTATTACGGCCACCGGTCTTCTTGATCTTAACGACCAGAGACTTCTCAGGAGTCGTTCGCGTAATCTCGGAGAAATCCGAGACGCTTCCGAACCTGCGTCCGGGACTGGTTGGCTTGTATAGTCTGATTCCCATTGTTTCTTCTCAGCTCAAGGCGCTCCCTTAGCCGGGAGGCCTGTTCCACTATCAATAAATTTCCAGCTTGTCTCCGGCCGCGAGAGTGACAACGGCATGCTTCGTATCCTTGCCGTAGCCGACGCTTTTGCCGACCCTTTTGCGCTTGCCCTTACGGTTCCTGACATTGACCTTCGTGACCTTCACGTCAAACAGGGTCTCAACCGCCTTACGGATCTGGATCTTGTTGGCACTCGGGTGGACCTCAAATACATAAGCATTGAGCACCTCGATACCGAAGGTCGTTTTCTCTGTAAGTATGGGGCGCAGCAATATGCCGTGGTCTGAAAGATTCATTCTTCTTCCTCGCCTCCATTATCTCCACCCGCATCATCGGCATCTTCGACCGCAGCATCTTCGACCGCAGCATCTTCAACCGCCGCTTCTTCGGCCGCTTCTTCGACCGCAGCTTCTTCGACCGCTTCTTCTTCAACCGCGGTTTCTTCGACCGCGGTTTCTT
>CAUZHA010000167.1:0-7542 GCA_963579555.1 Planctomycetes bacterium UBA1146 | reverse complement strand
TAACTCCTGGCGGGGAAAATCAAAGATCGAGCTCCACATAAAGGACCTGCTGGTCCACGAGAGCTGAGCTCGAGGCAAAAAAAAAGAGGGGACACCTGCCGGCGTCCCCTCGCGATCGTTGATTACTTCAACTTCTCCTCAATGATCGACTGGAACTCTTCGGGAATGACGCTCTTCTTCCTGGCATAAAGATCCCGCGCGGTGTCGATATTACCCTCTTCTACGTGAGCCCAGGCGATGTAGAACCAGGCGAGTCCCTCGGGGACATCCCCTCCCTTCGCAAGCGCTCTCTCAAACTCGAGCCGAGCCGCTCCCGCATCTCCCTTGAAGAGAAATGTCAGTGCGAGGTTGAAGCGCGCCTGCCCGGTATCCTCCTGAGCCAGGGCCTTCTCGATAACGCCCTGGGCCCGATCCAGCTCATTTCTCTGGATGAGAACGGCTCCGAGATTCATCTGAGCCGACATATTGGCGGGATCCTCCGCCAGGGTCTTCTCCAGCAGGCTGAGAATCTTATCAGAGTTCGCCTCCGGATCGACATCGTTCAACAACATGGAAAGCCGGAGGGTCGCCTCTGAATTTTTCGAATCCAGGGAGACCGCCTTGTCATAGTCACTGATCGCGGCCTGCGCAAGCCCCGCAAGCTCTTCCTGGGCACCCGCTTCAACAGGCGTTCCGGACAGGGAGAGCTCCTTGTAGCGCTCCCTCCAGGCCTTCTCCTTCTCAACGGCGGAATCCATCACGATCAGGGATTCCTTGAGAATCCCATCCTCGATCTTTGCAAAGCCCTCGATCCGGAAGCTGCTGGAGATATCCTCGCCGATCAGGTCACCGCCACGGTAGATGCCGACCCTGAGAGCGAAATTATCATCAGAAGCATCCGGCAGCACCCACTCATAGCTTGCCTGGATCGCGGTTACCGCATCCTCCCGGAGAAGCTCCCAGGCGCCGGAGTCACCAACTCTGTATTCAAGCTTCATGAGAAGATTCTCAGGTGATTCAAGCGCGGCCTCCTGCAACGTCCAGGAAATCTCCTGCTTGTCAAACGCCTGGAATACGCCGCCGCGCGCCATGGTGTCGAGCCGTACGGCGCTCTTCAGCCTCCGGGAGCTGAGGATGCCATGACCGACATTGCCCATGGCATCTCTTGCCGAAACGCGAACCTCGAGCTCAGTCCAACCCCGCGGCACGTTAAAATGGACCCCATCTTCAGCAAAGGCGAGGTCATCTACACTGGCCAGCTCGGTCCATTCCTTGTTCTCTTGCGGAGCACGTCCCTCAAGAACCAGGGGACCCTCGCAATCAGAGGGATCAATCTGGATCTGCAGGGTCGCCGGCAGGCCGGCCACCCAGTCCGTCGCCGGATCCCCGATCGCCACGAGGGGAGCGCTATTGTCGAGCTGGAACATTCCGATGCTCTCGCTCCCGACCCCTGGAGCCGCGGCGACGTTGCCAAGGCTGTCCGTAGCTGCAAGATAGAGATCGAACTTCTTCTCGGCGTTTTCCTGCAGATCAAGCTTGACGGTAAAGACTCCTTCGGAGATCTCGGTGCTGACCCTGGCAGGAGGCACATTATTCCAGAACTCCTCGCCCTCGGCGCGCAGGAAGGCCTGTACGCTTACGGGTTCAGCGCAGCCCTCATCCGTGAGTTGGACCTCGAAGCTGAAATGACCTCCCGCGAGCTGCGGCAGCTCCTTACAGGAGGCCGTTGGAGCGCTGGCGTCGATGCCGAAGAGGGGGCTCTCAAAGCTCAAAGATCCCGCCTCGGTACCTTCATCCGGGTCCGCAGGAGCGCCGACCACAAGCCGCAACCTGCAATCAGCCAGGGTCATCTCAGGAGCCGTCCACATGATAACGCCTTCCTCTACAAGCGCATCCCCGACCGTTATCCAGGTATCTTCCGCGGGAGAATAGAATTCAAGCATGGCCTCGGCCTGCGGGTCGAGTGCCTCAGCGGCCGGCTCTTCGCGAACCTTCCAGGCCACCTCGAGTTCAACCCCGGCCAGCAGGCACTCTGTGGCCGGCGAGACAAACTCGAGAGCGGGCGGCAACTCAATGACGACCTCGGGTTCAACGGGTTCAACGGAGGCCTTCTCCTGCTGGGATTCGTCCGCCACGGGGGTCGTTTCGGAAGCTTCCCCCTTCGCAACGGATTCGCTCTCGACGACCTCGGAAGATTCCGGCGCGGGAGCATCAAGCGATGACACCACCGTGCCGCCTTCGTTGCGGAGGATGAGCGTGTCGGAACCGACAAGGCCGGCGAGATCCCTCACCGAGGCCCGAACCAGGATCTCGTCCTCGACTCCCTGGGGGAAAAACCAGGAGAAGCTCTGCTCTCCATTGCGGGCGATGCGGGTGGTGACCGGCGACCACTTGCCGCCATCATCCAGGCTCCACTCCACCTCGACAGGGCTCTTGCCCAGCTGCTGCTCTGATATGTCAAGGGTCAGGCTAAGTCTCGATTTGCCGCTGAAGAAGAAGGTTTTCCCGGCCCCCGTCCACTTGACCACTGGAGGGGTCTTGTCGACACAGAACCAGATCTGCGCATCCTCCGTGCCCTGCGGGATGAGAAATTCACGGTCCCCTTCCAGCACGACAGACACCCTGAATCCGTGAATCCCCTCGCCCGGCACCTCGTAGGCAATCGGCAGGTTCTCGGAATTGGCCACCTGTTCCCAGGTTCCAGACACGGCATTCTTGAGCCACAGCTTGTAGCTCGTCACCTCCTCGATGTTGATCATTCCCGGGTCGAAGGACGGCTGGACCGCTACCTTCTCATTAGTGGAATAAAAATGATCCGCCGCAGGAGAGATCCTGCTGATGATCAGGGGCAGCACCTCCCCCGCTTTTCGAGCCCTCGCTCCGCGTTGACCGGCAGATTTGGGACTGACCTGACATGACGAAGCAGCGACGATTACAAGCGTCATCACAACGCCTGCAAGGGTTCTTACCGAACGAGCTTTCATTACAAAGCCCTCCTCTTGATAACCATGGTCCTGAAGGCCGGATCTCTTCACTTCCGGACTTCCAATTCTCTTCTTCACCTCCAAGGCCCGGCAGAAAGTAGACCGCCAAGCCTACTGCCAACAGCTTGCGCCACCAGCAGATACAGTTCATGCCTCCTGCCCGGAAAAACCGGGCCAGAGAATTCACTTCCCCGAAGGCGCAGGGATTCTATCGAATTTTATCGGCCCTGTCGTTAACAAAACCGATGGCTCCGGAGAAGATTGAGAAACCGTCTCCTGCCCGTGAAAGGGACTCCAGGGTGCTCTCAGAGGCATCTGGGGGATTCCGAGTCCAGGAAGGCGCCTGCAATCTATGAACAAACCGCTCCGGATGGGGCATCAGGCCGAGAACATTACCCTTCTCGTTGCAGATGCCTGCAATATCGAGTACCGAGCCGTTGGGGTTGGCTGGATACGCCCCCCCGGCCGCGCCGGGTGCCTGGTCATCTTCTCCAGCGCTGACCCGATAGGTCAATGCGATCTGGCCGTTTTCACGTAACCGGTCAACCATGTCCGGATCGCGAAGAACGAAGCGCCCTTCGCGATGAGCCACAGGCGCCCGCAGGTATCTCGCGCAAGGTTCGCTATGCGCCCCGGAGCAATCGAGAAAAGCGCACTGATCCGTCTCGACGTGCAGATGAACCCAGCGATCCTCGAACTTTCCGGAGACGTTCTCTATCAGGGACGTGGCCTTGTCCCCCTCCCACCCCGGGAGGATGCCGAGGCGAACCAGGACCTGGAAGCCGTTGCAGATGCCGATGACGAGCTTGCCCCCATCGACAAACGAGTGCAGGTCATCGGCCAGCCGAGTGCGCAGCTGGTTGGCAAGCACCGTTCCCGCGCCAAGGTCATCTCCGTAAGAGAATCCCCCCGGGATCGCGAGAATGTCGAAATCCTCGAGGGCATCCTCCCCCCGGAGCAGGCTTCCGACATGCCGGGTGCTGACCTCTCCGCCAGCAAGCCTGAAGGCGTGGGCCGTCTCTTCATCGCAGTTCACCCCCGCGGTTCTCAATACGAGGACTTTAGCCATCCCGTTCAACTCCCGAAAATCATCATGGTAACATTACACCGCATCAAAAATGAGCGGTTCCTTCCAGACAGTTCTCAATTCTTCAATCGATTCGGAGAGAATCTCCCCGGCTCCATCCTTGCCGGCAACCTCGAGGATCGCGCCCTCGCAGGTCTCGCCGACCACAGCCGCGGGCAGGCCGTCAAAGAGATCCAGGAAAGCCGCCCTGTTCTCCTGCGAGACCTCGACAAGGTAGCGGCAGTTCGATTCGGAGAAGAGACCCTGGAGATCATCCAGGCCGTCATCCTCCACCGACACCGGCAGCTTCTCGAGCTGGAGTTTCGCTCCCACCCCTCCGCTGAAGGCCATCTCCGCCGCGGCGACCGCCAGCCCTCCCTCGGACAGATCGTGGCAACTTCGAACCAGTCGCTGCTGAATCGCTCCGTGCATCGCCTGGTGAATCTGTGACGCCTCAGGCGGCAGGCAGGGAACATCCCCCCCGCCACCGGCGAACTTCGCATAGTGGCTGCCGCCCATCTCTGCCCGGGTCGCCCCCACCAGCACCAAAAGATTGCCGGGCTCCTTGAGATCCATCGTCACCGAGCAAGAAACATCTTCGACCATCGAGAGCGCAGAGATCAGCAAGCTGGGAGGAATGGAGAGCGTTCCGGACGCTGTCCGGAATTCGTTGTTCAGGCTGTCCTTGCCGGAAACAAAGGGAGTGCCGAGCGCCATGGCCGCATCGTAGCAGCCCCTGGATGCCTCGACGAGAGAGCCGAGCGTTTCGGGACGAGCGGTATTACCCCAGCAGAAATTGTCCAGGATAGCTGTTTTCGAAGGGTTTCCTCCACAAGCGACAATGTTTCGAACAGCCTCGTCGACGGCGGAAACCGCCATCCGATAGGGATCGATATCTCCATAGCGCGGATTCATACCACAACCGATGGCGATCCCGCGCAGCGAATCGTAGCGCGGCGTGAAGACGACCCCGTCCCCTGGACCATCCGCAGCAGGCCCCTGCAGAGGCTTGATAATGCTGCGTCCCTGGACCTCGTGGTCATACTGACGAATCACCCATTCCTTCGAAGCGACATTGGGAGCTGCCAGTATCTCCCGCAGCAGCGCCCCGGCCGAGAGGGCGCCGCACGGCTCCGCAGCCTCCACCTCAGGCTTGCGGAAGACGGAGGAAAGGTGCGCCTGCGGCCGGCCGTTGTAAAGGAAGTCGACTCCGAGATCACAGACCTGGTTGCCGTCATAGAAGAGCTCCAGCTTGCCATTGCCGGTAAACTCGCCGATGTCCGTACACTCCACGCCCTCCGACTCGGCCAGGGCTTCGAATTCCGCGTACTTCTCCGGCGCGACAGCGAAGACCATGCGCTCCTGCGCCTCCGAAATCCAGATCTCCCAATAGCTCAAGCCTTCGTATTTTAACGGCACCTTCTCAAGATCAACCCGGGCACCGGTCTCCTCGCCCATCTCGCCCACTGCGCTCGAGAAACCGCCCGCGCCGCAATCGGTCACCGATCTGTAGAGCCCGAGGTCCCTGGCATTGATCAGGACATCCAGGAATTTCTTTTCCGTGATGGCGTTGCCGATCTGGACCGCTCCGCTGGAGACGGTCTCGGATTCTTCCGTCAACTCGACGGAAGAAAATGTCGCGCCATGGATGCCGTCGCGGCCGGTACGGCCGCCCAGGGCCACCACGCGGTCACCGGGATGAACCACCTTCTCAACCATCCCCCGGGGGATCAACCCGATCGACCCGCAATAGACCAGCGGGTTGCCAATATACCTCTCGTCAAAATAAAGGGCTCCGCTGGCCGTTGGTATGCCCATCCGGTTGCCGTAATCGCGCACACCGGAAACAACCCCTCTCAGCACCCGCAGGGGATGCAGCGCGCCGGCGGGCAGCTTATCCATGGGAAGATCAGGAGGGCCGAAGCAGAAGACATCCGTATTGACGATCGGCTTGGCGCCCAGGCCCGTACCCAGGGTGTCCCGCAAAACCCCTCCGATCCCCGTACCCGCTCCTCCATAGGGCTCGATAGCGGAGGGATGGTTGTGGGTCTCCACCTTGAAGGAGATACCATATTCATCATCGAAGGCCACGACTCCCGCATTGTCCTTGAAGACCGAGAGGCAGAAGGGAGTCTCCTCCTTATCCATCAACTCCCTGGTCGCCCTGGCAATCGTGTCCTTGAGAAGATTTTCGTAGGTAACCTTCTCGCCATCGGGCCCCTCGTGCTCAATCCTGGCAGTCAGGGTCTTGTGGCAGCAATGCTCGCTCCAGGTCTGGGCTATGGTCTCGAGCTCGATGTCAGTCGCCGGCCGGCCCTGTGCCTCAAAATGATCCCGGATCGTACGCATCTCATCGAGATTGAGAGAAAGCTGCCCATCGATGCTGAGCTGGACCAGCCCTTCATCGTCAACCCCAGAGAGCTCAACCTCCCCGAGCGAAAACTCGTAGGGGGCCGCGGCGATAAAGGGTGAAGGCACCTCTGTTTCATCCCAGAAGACATCCTCGATGGCCGGGTTGGAGAGAACCTTCTCCCCTACCAGGTCGCGCTGTTCCGCGGCCAGGGCGACCCTGAACCGAACGCGCAACGCCAACCGCACCGACAGCCCGGAAAGCCCCAGGTCGTCGAGGCCCTTGAGCAGCGACTCCTCTACCGGCTCCATAACCCCGGTCTTCTTCCGTACCGTGGCCACGTGCCCAGCGGCGCCATCTGCCTGCGGATCCGACAAGCGCTCTCCATCCCCGAGGTCTCGCAGCTCGCATTCCTGGGTCACGGAGTCGCTGAGAAGATGCTCGGTGGCGAGAGCGACCTGGTCATGATCCAGCCCCTCTCCGCGCAGGTAAAACAGCGAGCTCACATGGATGCCTCCATCGCAGCCATCGAGCAGGTGAGCCAGTTGCCCCTGCAACTCCACCGCGCGCGGGTCCGCCCCGCAGGCCTCTCGCCAATGTACCTCGACCTCCCAGGTTCGCAGGCTCGTCATCAAGATCTCCTCTGGAATAATACGGCGGGATTATACCCCTGTGGTTATTACATGAAAACCCCAAGAGAGGGCCATATTCTAGGACAGCCAATCTGCTTGCTTTTCATCTCGGGCATACTAGAATGCCGTTTTGGGGAAGACTGGTGGGCGTGGAAGACTGAGCAACTGAAGAACTGAGGAACTGAGGAACGAAAGCTCTATGGCTAGAACATCCAGTGGCCACCGGCTCGACTTTGAGGCTCCTATCATTGAGCTCGAAAAAAAAATCGAGGAGCTTCGTACCTTTGCCGAATCGACCGAGGTTGACCTCTCAGGCCAGATCGAAAAACTCGTAGCCAAGTGCGACGAAAAGAAACGGGCTATTTTCAACAGTCTGACACCCTGGCAGAAGGTCCAGTTGGCGAGGCATCCCCAGCGCCCCCGGACCTCCGATATCGTTCACGCCATCGTCGCTGATTTCATCGAGCTTCACGGCGACAAATCTTTCCGGGATGACCCGGCGATCCTCTGCGGCCTGGGCCGTATCGATGA
>CAUZHA010000166.1:0-7601 GCA_963579555.1 Planctomycetes bacterium UBA1146 | reverse complement strand
ATCACCTTCGGGCTGCTGCTGCCCGGCTCCTACCGGTTTACGATTCGCAGCGAGACGGGCTCGATCCTGCGCCAGTTTACCGTACCCCTCAAGGGCGCGGACGTCATTCTTCCGATCCGCTGAGGCTCGCTCAGGGTTGCCAGCCCTCGTCAAAGAAGCCCGAGGTCTTCGCCTTGCGGCCGTAAATTTTCCCCTCGTCCAGGGAGATGACGGCATAGTCGCCGCGGCGGGGGAAGAGGTAGGCGTTCGTGCCTCTGAACTCCCGCTCACCGAAGCTATGGCCGCTGTTGATGACCACGTAGTGCTCGGGATCTTTAGGGTTCGGATAGATGAGCATGGGAAGATGGGAGCCGGGATCGAAGGGGCCGGCTCCGGCGACCTTCAGCGTGTCGCTATCCCATTCCAGCGCGGCTGGGACCTCGGCCAGGAGCTCGGCGATCAGGGAGTTGCTGCCCGGGTCGCCGAACAGGATGAGGTTGGTTCCGGCCTTTTCGAGCCGGGTCTTGCGGTCTTCGATGGTCCGGATGTCGCCGCGCAGCCACTTGGGGAATTCCTTTTCCAGTCTCTCGAGCTCCTGCAGCGCCCCGGCGTGGGCTCTCGGATGCATGGGTTTGCCGGTGGGGCGCACACAGAGGAAGGAGCCCATGAAGGCGTCGTCGATCGGCCCCTGCAGCCCGTGTTTTTTTTCAAACGACCTGCCTCCCGGGTTGGTCACGAGTCCCGGCAGCCAGCGTCCCTCGACAAGCTGGAAGGTCAGCAGTTTCGTCCCGGAGACCTTCTTCAGCTTCGGTTTCTGCCCATCGAGCTCGATGCCGGATATCTTCCATGGAGGGGAGAGGCTCAGCCTGGAAATGTTCTTTGTCGAAAGCACGAGGAGGCTCTTTTCTTTTTTGTAGACCACCCGGACTTCAGCTCTCGCCAGGTGTTTTTTGAGGCCTTCGACCTGCAGCCAGCGGCAGCGGTTGTAGCGCGTCGTGTAGGTGACGAAGCGAAGCTCTTCGGGTTCAGCAGGCCGGGCCGCGAGCTGCTTCCTGATGAAGACCTCCGCGGTTTTTCGGCTCTCGGGATGGAACCTGTGCCCGGACTTCGGGCCGACGAGGAAGAGCACCCGCAGGCCGGCCTCTCCATCCGATGGGATTCCATCCAGCTTCCAGTTGAGTCCATCCTTGTTGAAACGGAAGCCGCCTGATTGCAGCGCCTCGCGGACATTGACCGAGGCCTGCAGCTGCTTGTCGAGCTCACCCCCGTAGCCGATGGTCGGCACGTTGAAGGCGTTGAGGGAGTAGTCGACCGCGTCGTAGATATGCAGGGCCTTCCTGTGATGGGGGGGGACCTCCTTGAGCCGGGCGTAGCGGATGGTGTCGCTGAAGCCGGCGCCCGCCTCTACCGCTCCCCATCTGCCGGGATCGTGGAGCCCGATATGCCAGGCGCCCGCGCCGCCCATCGAGAAGCCGCGCAGGACAATCCGGGCGGGGTCGATTCGGTACTGCCGTTCGACCGAGGCCAGGGCCTCGTAAACATCGGCCTCGCCTGCCCAGCGGTAGGCGTTGTTGGTCCTGCCGAAGACATGTAACTCGATGTGCTTTCTCGTCGCAGGTGCGCGGGAGTCGTGCCTGGCGAGAAAGCTGACCTCGCTGAGGCGGCCGTTGCGTCCATGGAGGACCAGGTCGAGCCGCAGGGGGGTCTTCCCATCGTAGTCCTCCGGCAGGACCAGGCCGTAGGGCTGGACGCTTTCGTCGATTCTCGAGCGGTAGGCGCGCGCGAGGCGACCGGTAGCTTTCAGCCAGGGGGCCTTTCCATCCTCAAGCGCCGCGGCACGTTCGAGACCGACATTGAGAATCTTCAGCGCCTTGGCAACGTAGCTCTTGTCGTAGAACTCTTCAGGGTAGCGCAGCAGCCACTCGGCCGCCTTGGCGTAGATTTCCACATCGAGGAAGCGGTCCTCCGGGATCCGGATCACCGCGGCCCCTTTCCAGAGCCTGTCGAGGCATTCCCGCAGCTTTTCGAGCCTCCCCCGGATCTTCCCGAGCTCTTTTTCGGTCGGGACATAGGGATCCGCGGCGCTGGCCCCGCGGCCTGGAAGGCCGGCCAGTACGCATAGCAGGAGGAAGATGGAGCAGGGAAGGGCAAGCAGGCGTTTCCGCGCCGCCCCCTGGGCAGCAGCTCTGTTCATTTCTCCAGTTCAGCCTAGCGGATCGGAGAATAGTCGGTGGGGTTGAGGAATTGAGCCTCAACCTTGGTGACGACCGGCCCATCTTTCTTGGAGTCGGCCCAGGCCTTCTTCCAGGCTTCGTCTCCCATGAAACCTTTCCAGGACTTATTGCGCGCTTCCATGTTCGGGTAGGCGAGGATGTAGACCAGGGTTTCGGGTTTGTCGGTCGGGGTCCAGTAGCCGATCAGGGTCATGCCGTGCTTCACGAAGAGGTAGTTGGTGTGCTCGCGGAAGCGTTTGTGCAGCACATCGAGCCTTCCCTCGGCGGTGGTGTAGGTACGCATCTCGAACACCCGGGCCTTGAGCCCCTCATCTGCGGAGACTTTTGAGCCGGGCTGCAGCAGGAGGGCCGTGCCACCAAGAATACTCAGAAGGGAAACGGCAAGAAGGATACGTGACTTCATGATCGGACTCCTGATCGTAGAACATGGATGTAGAAGGAAAAAGAAGAGCGTCGAGCCCGGGTGGGACCGACGACAGAACGCCTATTACAAACTACACCCCGCCTTGCCACAAGTGCCAAGCATCGAAAGAGAGCGGCCTCGGCCGGGTCTCCGCGGCGTCGGCTGGAACTCAGCTGTACCGCAGCCCCTCGGTCGGAAGCTTCTTCGCCGCCCGGCGCGCGGGGATGAGACTTGCCAGCAGGCTGACCACCACGGTCGTGATGATGATGAAGGCGAGGTCTTCGATGCGGAATTTCACCGGGATGTGGTCGAGGTAGTACACGTCCTGGGGGAAGACCTCCAGGCCGGTGAGGAGGTGGATCCAGCGCTGGAAGGTGTTGATGCCCAGTCCGAAGGAGATCCCGAAGAGAGTTCCCAGGATGAGGCCGCTCAGGCAGATGCTGGTGCCGGCGAAGAAGAAGAGGTTGGCAACCCCTCTGCTTGTCGCGCCGATGGACTGGAGGATGCCGATGTCGCGGCCTTTCTCGACCACCTGTACCGTGAGGATGATGAAGATCATGAAGCCGGCGAAGAGGATCACCACCCCGAGGATGATGCTGACGATGATTTTTTCCGCCTTGACCGCGTTGAGGAGAGTGGCCCGGGCCTCCCTCCAGGTCTCGGTTTTTACAAAGAGGATCTCGGCTTCCTCGAGCTCGGCCTCGATCTTCCGCTTGAGAGCCGGCAGGGCTTGCGGTCCGGCGTGTTCAGGGCCCACCGAGACCCTGATGCCAGAGACTCTCATGTTGCCTCCCGCGTCGGTGAGCTGCAGGAACTGGTTGGCCTCCCGGAGCCGCATGAAGATTCCCTTGGAGTCCAGCTCGTAGAGCCCGGTCTTGAAGTAGCCGGCGACGAGGAACTCCTGCTCCGCGGGCCGTGCGCCATCGGCGGTGAACGAGGTGAGCCGGATGACGGATCCCGGGAGCAGGCGGCTCTCTGCTCCGATGACGACTGGCGGCAACAAGGTTCGCCAGTGGAACCGTTCCTGCATGTGTTCAGGAGGCACTCCCTGCGCTTCCCAGAGATCCTTCTTTAGCCATTTCTCCGAAAAGAGTTTACGGGAGGTTCGAGGCTGGGCATTAAACAGCTTGCGGGCACGCTCCCGGTACGGCTCGAAACCGGCTGGTAACCTGCTGTCGAATCGGGGCTCTTTCGGTACGGCCTCCAGCATCGCATCGAGCTCTTTACTGGAGGTCTCGTTGTCGAGATCCACAGCGGTGATCAGCATATCCTCGGCGCCTCGGCCCGAGGGGGAAGTATAGAGCGCGAAGGTCTGCACGAAGGCCGCGGTGCTCGCTACCCCGTCCACCCGCTCCAGGCTCTTGCGGAGCTTCTCAGGGTTCTCCAGCCCGAGGAACATCTTGCTCTCAACGACGATGTCGCTGGTGGTGCCCCGGATCCGGTCCTGCATCTCGCTGCGGAAGCCCTCCATCACGGCGACCACGATGATCAATACCGTCACGCTCAGAGTCACGGCGAGAAGGGCTGCGACGGTGATGAAGCGGGAGCAGATATATTTGTAGGCGATCCACCAAGGGTACATGAGAATTATAAAGGGGATTCTATCCGCAGAGTTTTTTTATTGAACCCTAAAGAGTACTTCTTAGGATATCCTGCCGTCTTGGGCTGCCGCGGACGATTTTTTCTCTTACCGGGTTCTTTTTGTGACAGAGCTGAGCGACCAGGATCATTCCAGCGAGAAGAGCGGGGCAGACTCTTCCAGCGAGCGTTTGCTTGATGAGCTGACGCTCGAGCTGATGTATATACCCGAGTTTGACGTCGAGGACCTGCGCTATTGGTTCGTTCCTTCATTCGAATCGCCCAAGGCTGTCTACCAGCAGCTGGCCAACGATCCGAACAGGCATTGGGGAGCCTACTACACCAGGAATGGCTGGGAGTTTGTTTTCTCCGAGGGCCCGCCAGCGGGCGAGGGTCCTTTCAGGGTGAGGAAGGGCGGGACTCGCCTTGAGATCGTCGACAGGGGCAGGTTCTTCAGCCCGAAGCCGGCCATCCGTCTCGGCGGCTCAGCTGAGTCTCTGCCGCTGGCGGGGATTGAGAAGAGCCAGCCCATCAATCCCTGGAGGCCGAATTACCTGAAGAGCTTGAACTTCATCAAGAAGCAATATACCTGGGAGCACAACGAGCTGCCGAATAAGGTGGTTCTCGCCTTCTACGCCATTGAGGACTGCGGTGAATTCTCCGGCAGCAAGGCCTGGGTCAACGCCGAGCGGATTTTTATGCAGAGCGACTCCGAAGCCCTGAGGTCTACGCTCAGTGATTTCTTCTCCCGCCGTCCTGAAGATTTTGAGCTCGGCTCGGAGATCTGCCTGCGTGTGCTCGGGCGCCTCGGAGAGGATGGCTTCGCGAGGCTGCTCGAGTTGGCGAAGCACCCGATCACGAGGAAGCGCCGGCATGTCGCCGCGATTCTCGGCGAGCTCTGTGAGGGTCAGCCGGGCGGAGTGGAGACCCTGCTGCTGCTCGCTGATGATGAAGACTTCGGGGTTCGGGACGAGGCTCTGAAGGCCCTGGCGGGCGTGGGAGTGGATGCGGCGACCGATACCGATGGGAAGGTTGCCGCGTTGCTGGACTCGGATGATCTCCGACACCAGGTCTGGGCCTCGGCGGCTTACCTCAAGGGGGGAGATGAAGAGAAGCGAAAGTTCCTTGTGCAGCTCGTCAAGGAGAGCGAGCGCACGCTGAGCGAGCTGGGCGACCTGGGAGAAATCGTCGTTCAGCTCCGGCTCGTGGATGTCACTCCCTTCCTGATCAAGCGCTTTAAGTCCGGAAGCGATGACATTGCCCTGGATGCGATGGAGGCCCTGTCGGCGCTCACCGGGATCGAGCTCGAGTACTCGGTGCTGAACGATGCGGAGGCGAAGCGTTCAGCGGCGAAGGAGCTCAATCGCTGGTGGGAAGAGTGCAAGCGGGAGCGCGGCGCCCTCAGGAAGGGCAAGCGTCCACGGCCTTCGGGCCGGCCACCGCGAGCGCCGCCTTCGGACGGTTAAGCAGGCATCCTTCCCGGGGTCGGGGATTCAGACCCTTGCGAGTCATTAAGACTCGGCTTTACCTGTCTCCTCGGTCGCCTCGGCCGTTTCCGTCTCGGTTTCTGACGCTTCCGCGTCGGCCGCATCGGTGGCGACATAGCAGTAATCGGTAACCGTTACCCCGGTGCCGCTCGCCGCGACAGAATCCTCCACCGAGCGCTTCTGATCGTCACGGATGAACTCCTGCTCGAGGAAGCACTGCTCGGCGATGAACTTGTTGATCTGGCCTTCGACAATCTTCTTGAGGATTTCTTCCGGCTTGTTGGCGTTCTTCTCGTCGTTCTGGGCCGCGGCCAGGCGAATGTCCTTCTCCTTGGCGACGATCTCCGGATCGAGCCTGTCTCGCGAGAGACACTGGGGCACTGAGAAGACGATATGCATGCCGAGGTCTTTTCCAAGGGTGCCCACCGCTTCATCTGCGGCGCTTCCGCCAGCGAGGCCGACCATGCCGGCCTTGCGATTGTCGAAATGGACATACTGGACAACGGCGTCGGCTTCGATGAGGGAGAAGCCTCCAATCGAGATGTTCTCACGCAGCCGGTTGATCAGCTCGGTGACGCCATCTTTGACGCTGCCGCCTCCGGACATGGGAGCCTCCAGGAGAGCGTCGCGGTCGGCGGGCTTGGTGGCTCCGATCACCTCGACGAGATCCTGGACGAATTTCTGGAAATCTTCATTGTTGGCGACCGGTTCGGTTTCGCAGCAGACGCTGACCAGGGCTCCAAGCTTGCCGTCGTCGGATACATAGCTTCCGATCAGGCCCTGCTCGGCTTTTCTTCCGGCCAGCTTGGCTTCCGCCTTGGCTCCGGATTTTCTGAGTTCGTCAATGGCCAGGGAGATGTCGCCATCCGCCTTTTCGAGGGCGTGCTTGCACTCCATCATCGGGAGGCCGGTTTTTTCACGAAGTTCTTTTACGCTTTTTGCGTCAATTCCCATTTCGATAACTCCTAGGGAGCCCCGTGTTCAAGGGGCGTAAGTTCAATGCTATTACCATGATCCGGGCTTTCCGGAGCCGGATACAATCTCCCAAAAAAACACTGAAAGCTTCGGATGTCAAGGACATGCTGCGGGCAGCCTGGGGCCAATAAAAAAATGGCATAAAAAAGCGGGATTCCAGCGGTCTGTTCCGCCAGGGTCCCGTTGGTCAGTCCCGGTCCAGCCATCCAGCTTCGAGATCAGCTCCGTGCCCAGACGCCCCAGACGCGCAGGTACTCGGGGATAACCAGCGAGCCATCGCTGTTGGTGTCGAGGGCCTTGAAGACCTCACCGGCCAGCTCTTCGTCGGCAATCTTCTTGCTCGCCAGGAGTTCCTTCGCTGTCAACTTGTTGTCTTTGTTGGCGTCCATCGTCTTGAAGATTTCCTTGGCCTCGTCCGTGATGATCCGGTTTTCGACATACTCATCTTCTGAGACGACGTCATCCTTGTTGGAGTCCGAGGCCTGGAAGATGCCCGCGCGGGCCTGGGGAGTCATGTAGCGGCCATTCTCGACGTACTCCTTCCGGGAGTGTTTTCCGTCGCGGTTTGTATCGGTAAAACCGAAGGTGCGCCGGTAGTTCGCTCTCTGCGACTCGCTGACCCCCTTGACTCCCTTGAAGCCGAAAAGGGCCAGGATCTGTTGCGGCGAACGGCCTTTAATGATCACTTCGTCTTCATCATCTTTGGGCCCGGGCCGCCCGCGGCGGTCACCGCCTTCGGGCCTGCCGCGACCCTCAGGCCTGTTGCCGCGGTCACCGCCTTCGGGGCGTCCACGACCTTCGGGTCTGTCACCGCGGTCACCGCCTTCGGGGCGTCCCCGGCCTTCGGGCCTGTTGCCGCGCTCGCCGCCTTCGGGGCGTCCCCGGCCTTCGGGTCTGTCACCGCGCTCGCCGCCTTCGGGGCGTCCACGACCTTCGGGTCGGTCA
>CAUZHA010000165.1:0-7656 GCA_963579555.1 Planctomycetes bacterium UBA1146 | reverse complement strand
GCTGGGACTCTACTGGCTTATCGACCGAACGCTTCTTTGAAGAGCTCCGTATCGCCTCTCAGCGCGAACAGCTGTTGGCGCAGCCCTTCAGCCTCACGCACTCATCACCCAGCCGCGGAGCCGGCCCGCCCTGGAACATATAGCCCAGCAGGTAGATGGCATCGGAGAGATTGAAGGTGGCATCCTCGTTGACGTCGAGCAGAGCCAGGTTGCCGCCTTCCTGCAGAGAGCCCTCGCAGGGAAGCGGACCGGCGTTGTCGACAAAGAGACGCCTCACCATGGAGAACCCATCGGAGATATCGATGGCCCCATCCTGGTTGCTGTCGCCGGGACGCTGACGACCGCCGAGCGTGGGAAAGCCCTCATCACTGAAGCCGGGCGAGCCGCCGAGAACAGTGCTTTCATCCCAGCCGGCCTGGAGACCCCACTGACGAGGATCGCCGAGAGGATCCCTGATCACGAGGCTGAGACCACCTCCATCGGTTTCAGGGTACCAGGAGTCCCTGTAGGTGAACTGGTGGATCGGCTCCCCGAGGGGCCCCTCAAAGATAAGCTCTTCACCGGCGTTCTCGAGCCGACCGGTAAACTCCCCCGCGACAAAGACCAAATCTAGATTGTAGCGCGAGGCGAAGGCCTCGACGTTGTTGACGACAAGGACATATTCACCCGGGCGCAGCGTGGGATTGCCGAGGGAGGGGAAGGTAAAGTCGACTCCTCCCTTGAGACGCATCCCGGCCAGGGACACCGGCTCGTTGCCGATATTCAGGAGCTCGATGTACTCAAAGTTCTCATCAGTGAATTCGCTGCCGGCCGGCGGCCCATCGGGATGGAACATGACCTCGCTGATCACGATCCCCGGAAGCTCGGTGTAGAAGGTGCCGGAAACCGGCGGACTCCAGTCGGCGGAGCTGACCCGGGACCGGGCCACCACCCTGGCCGTCTCATCGAGACTCACCGCCTGGGTATACCTTGTCGCATTGGCCGATGTGGCGCCTCCAGGAGCGCGGGGATCACTGCCATCGAGGGTGTAGTAGATCGATCCGGTGCCGCCCCGCAGGGTAAATACAAAGCCGGGCGTGATCAGACCCGGACTGGGACTGAAGGACGGAGACGCTCGGAACTGGCTGTCCATCCAGCCCGCCCGCGTCGTAAGCCAGGTCTTGAGATTGTTGATCTCGGTCCTCCAGCCGCTGGCGGAGATCCTGCCCCATTTCGCAGAGTCACGCGGCTGGGCCTCCTGGATCTCATTGGCCATAGAGTCGATGACATTGCGAATATTCGTATTGGAGAGCGGCCCCTGGCGAAACTCGTACCAGCGATCCCTGTAGAGCTGCATGAAGTCCGGATCGTCGAAGAGCCTCCCCCACCAGGGATAGTTGAAAAAATCAGTCCCATCACCCGTTCCATTCCATGTCGTTGGATTGTCATCGCGCCCATCGGTGGAATTCATCGAGCGATCAAAATCCCAGATCGGACCGAACTCGATCGGGCCATTGCGATCCTTGTAAAAATAGGTGCTCAGGCGCAGGGCATCAACATTCTTGGCCAGAACATTGAGCATGTGGTGATCAGCCCAGGAGGGCTTGTCGATATAGGGAGCGTAGCCCCTGACCGGATCCCTGAAATTCGCGCCGTTGAGGGCGTCGCCGAAATCGTTGAAGTAGTTTCGAATCCAGGTGGCCTGCGCCGAGGGAACATCATCTTCCTTCGGATCCACCCAGCGGATCGATCGCCCGGCGGCGCTGAAACCCCTGTCACCAGGATCGGCACGATCGATCTTCAGCATGTATCCACCACTGATCTCCGGCTCGCTGGTATGGCCGGATGAGAGCTCGGTGATGTCGACGCGATCCGATCCCCGCTTGATCTTCTCCATGAAGCTGTAGATACCCCTGTAATGCGAGCTCGAGAGGGTGCCGTTGCCTGTGTTGAAGTAGACCTCGCAGAAACGGGTGCGGGCGGCCCAGCGTCCGCACTGGCGGCTGAGCTCGTAGATCAGCGGATTTCTCAGATGGGCCCGGTCAAAGTTGTAGGCGCCGTAGAGAAGCCAGTCGGATTCCTCCGGCATGCCCAGCGGCGAGAAATCCGTGTCCTCGTTGTTCTCATCCCAGAACTCCAGGCCGTAGCTTACCTTGTCCCGCCCGCCGGTGGAGGAACCGCGCGTCTTGATCCCGATCCGGCTGGCCAGGGTCGCCTCGCTGGCGAAGCTCGTTCGCCCATCGATCGGCTCGTAGATTGCCATGAAGGCCTCCTCGAAAGAACCGCTGGAGACCCCCCCGCCTCCAAAGCTGTCGATGACGACGACCGGGATGGTGGAGCGGAAGTTCCTGACGTTCGAGGCCAGCATGATGTAGCTGCGGCTGACCGTCGGGCTGACCGATCCATCCGGCTCGAAGACCCTTGTCCGGATCCGGGAACTCGAATTGATGGTGACCGGACCTGAATAGCGCGTCGAGCTCGAAGTGGGAAGTGAGCCGTTGGTGGTATAGCGAATAACCGCGGTCGGGGACTCGGAGGAGATCACCATCTGGGTGTTCCCGCTGATAACGCCGCTGGCAGGGGTCACCTCCGGCGGCAGCGTGATCCCGCTCACGCCGGGCAGGTTCGCAGAACCCGGAGTCGGCTGCGGAAAATAAAGCATCTCATCGCGGTTCAACTCACCTGCGTCAAAACCGACCAGCTCGGGCAGGATCACGAAGTCTGAGCTGCCGAGGTTGTCGTTCAACCCGATAATCGCCAGCACGTTCTCGCCATCCCTGAGAAAGTTCGCGCCGCCGGTTACCGTAAAATCGACAAACTCGACGGCCTCCCCATCATCGTGGAGCGAGGTGGCGGTGATATTCCAGCTGCCGTTGCCCTCGGGGGCGTTGCCACTGGCGATACGCTGCCCGTTGACGAAGGCGATGAAGCCATCATCGTATTTCATCCTCAGCAGCAGGCCGCTGACGCTGGCGCCGTCCTCCAGGGTGAACGGCACCCGGATAAAGCAGGTCGTGTTCTCGTTTTCCATCTGGGAGCGCACATCCAGGTTGATGAGCTCCCTGTAGGTGGCGTTGCGATCGTAGCCGACCCCCGTCTGACCGGAGAGCCAGCCCGAGTCGTCGAAATCCGGCTGCATCCAGGTCATGCCGAGGTTGCCGTTGGAGGGAACCAGCGCCCTGGCGGGGACCTCCGAGCCGACCAGGCTGATCTGCCGGGCGTTCTGAGAAATCCCGTAAGAGAAGCCGGCTATCAGCTCCGGGAAGGGAGAAATCTGGTCGACGATCCTCTCCCCATCGGGAGCGAACAGGCCGAGAAACTCACCGGAGGAGCTGAGCTTGAAGTTCGTATGCAATTCGGAGTTGGCATCGCGGCGGTCCTTATCAGAGGCGAAAACTACCAGGAATCCTCCCGGAGCGATGGACACGCCTGGAAAACGCCACTTCTGTGGAACCAGGGGATCATCGGAGAGGAAGTAACCTGAGAGATTCTCCGCCGAGGCGCCCGCGTTGAAAATCTCAATCCAGTCCGGGGTGTTCCCATCTTCATCTTCGATGGTGCCGTTGTTGACGGCCATGAGCTCGCTGATGATGAGATCCTGAGCGGAAGCCGAGTTGAAATACCCGAGAACCATGAGAACCGCCGTGAAGGCGACTCGTCTAAATAATTTCGACATCATGTAACCTCTCCCCAACTGCCGCTAGGCGCTGAATTAGCAGAGATATCCAGTACACAAGCCAACAAACTGGATGATCCTTGTTACTACAAGAATAGCAGCCCGTTCCGGCCGATGGCATCAATTTGCACAGCCAATACGTAGACACGTCCGGGAACGGCTTCCGACTATTTTTTATTTCTTCTTCCAGGCGACCGGCTTATCGAGGGAAGGCTGCAAAATGGCCAGGATGGTCATCGCCGTGCTATAGCTCTTGCTGCGTTCAAAAACACGGTCATTCCAGCCGCCATCGCTCTCCCGGATCTTCCACAGGAGCTTGTAGAGACGCTGCCTGTAGGATGTCCGCAGCCTGGTGGGGAGCAGCTCGATAGCCTGGGCCGCGTAATAATGCGCGAAGAAGAAATAATAGGGAGCGATCATATAGGGAGGTTCGTGGGTCCCCGTCTTCTTGCGGCGCTTCTCCAGCTCCCCCCAATGCTCGAAGAAGGCCTCCAGGCTGGAGCGAATTCTCTCTACCTTGCCTCGGCCGGCGAGATAGAGCGTCACCTCGCAAAGCGGCATCCGGCCCACCGCCCCGGGAACATCCTCGAAACCTCTGCCGTTTTTCCCGCGAGGATAGGTCGCGTACTGGAAGGCGCCTGAATCAAGTCGCGCGTCTTCGAGGGAATCAAGAGCCCTGTCGACCACCTCCGGATCCACCTTGAAGCCGCTGGCCGCGGCCGCGAAAAGCGCCTGCAGGGTGGCGGCCGTCATGAAGGTCGAGGGAGGCGAGCTCTTTGCGACTCCCCCACGGCGAGAGTAGTTCCAGCCACCCGTTCGAACGATCTCGGTCCTCTCGAGGACCGCCACCAGCTTTCTAACAGGCTCGTCATAGGCTCGCTTGCTGCCGAGCTTACCGCTGGCCCTCGCCTCGAGCAGGAACTGCAGGCCGTAGGCATGTCCCCAGCCACGAACGTCGTAGGTGCTGTTGAAGCCCGGCGACATCAGCGGATCTTTCAAAGAGGCGACGATAAAATCGCGGCCCCGCTTGACCGCGGCCTGGGCAGCCTTCGATGACCTGTAGCCCGGCGTTTTCAGCAGAGCCCACGAACAGATCGCCGTGCCCCCGACACGATAGCCGACAGGTATGATCCCGCCTCTCTTTCCCGGGCTGCGAACCCGGTAGACCCCTTCGTAGGGCCACTCGCTGCTGGCGGCCCCCTTGAGGCCAAGGCTCTCCTGCTTGCCGACGATCAGCTCGGCGCCTCTCTTCACCGCCGCCTTGAGCGCTGTCTTGCTGATGGAATCCGCAGGCAGGAGCTTCGCTGGAATCGCGAAGAACAATACCAGGGCCAACCTCGCAGCCAGCCGTACTTGCGAAAAACCTGAAACTCTCATCCGCCTACTTCGCTCCTCTGTTTTTTACAGGATACCTTCTACGGGGAAAAAATCGCTGATTATATTCCTGCCCGGTCATCGAGGCGGGCCCGGGGTTTCTCTTGTTACCGAAGCCCGGGCTACTTACCATCTGCGCCTGAAGCGGTCGACCCGTAAAGGCGCCGCTCGAGCAAATCTTGTCAAAGGAGTCAGGACATGGGCGAAGGCCCCCGGATCCTCGTGATCGGCAGCATCAACATGGACGTTGTGCTGAGAGCAGAAAAATTTCCGGCTCCGGGAGAGACCGTTCTGGGTACCGACCTCAGCCTGATACCCGGCGGCAAGGGAGCCAACCAGGCCGTGGCTCTTTCCCGGCTTGGGGCCAGCGCCAGTCTCCTGGGCCGTGTTGGAGCTGACCCCTGGGGAGAAGAGCTCGTCGGCAAGCTGAGGGAAAATGGCGTCGACACGGAGAATGTGGCCGCTGTAGATTCTCTTCCAACCGGCAACGCGACCATCATCGTCGACCAGGAAGGCGAGAACCGCATCGTGCTGATCGCCGGCGCCAACGATGCCCTGCTTCCCGGGGATGTCGACCAAGCCCTCGCAGGGGAAGCTACCTGGGACGCGATCCTGCTGCAGCTGGAGATCCCGCTCGAGACAGTCTGCCACGCGATCTCAGCCGGCGCCGCCCGTGAAATCCCGGTGGTCCTGGATGCCGGGCCGCCTGCGAAGCTACCGCTGGAGAAGCTACGAGGCGTCACGGTCCTCTCGCCAAATGAGAGCGAGACAGAGGCCCTCACGGGCATCCGCCCTGATGAGTTCGACTCGGCCAGCCGTGCCGCGGCTCTCCTGGAGGAATCAACCGGCGCGCGGGAGATCGTGCTCAAGCTTGGCGAACGCGGCGCTCTCTGCAAGAGCGAGGGACGCTGGGAACTGATAGAGGCCCTCGAGGTCGACGTGGTGGACACCACCGCGGCAGGCGACAGTTTTACCGCGGCGCTCGCGCTCGAGTACTCCCGCAAGACTGGAATCAGGGAGGCCACCAGGCGAGCGATGGCGGCGGGAGCTCTCGCGGTTACGCGCCTCGGCGCGCAGCCCTCCCTTCCAACGGCCGAAGAGGTTGACAGGCTGCTGGGAAAGACGGGATAAGACTGTGACCACCGACGCCCTCTTCAAGCACATCGAGTTCCTCCAGGACGGCAAGCCCTGGGGAAGGTTCCTCGATGCCGGAACGGGAAACGCATCCCTGCGCTGGGTAACCGGCCTCAACACCATGAGCTGGACGGCGATCACCGCCGATCCCCAGCGAGCTCTTAGAATAGAAAATGAATTCAGCGACCGTCGCCGCGAAGGGGACCGGGTGCTCTCGGGGAACTGGAGCGACCCGCTCCTGCTCGAAGGCGAAGCCTTTGATGTCGTGCTGGCGGACTATCTCATCGGGTCGATGGACCGCTTCTCCCCGTATTTTCAGTACAGGTTCCTGCGGCGCCTTCGGCCCCATGTCGGCACACGCCTCTACCTCGTCGGGCTGGAACCCTACCATGAGAAGCCGGGATATGCCGGAGGACGCCTGGTCATGGAAATCGCCAACCTGCGAGATGCCTGCATACTTCACGCGGGCCATCGATGCCACAGGGAATACCCGGCTGACTGGACCATCGGCCAGCTGGAGAGCTCCGGCTTCGCCGTAGAAGAAGAGAAACGCTTTCCGATCATCTACGGCAGCAAGTTCATCAACGAGCAGCTGGACGTATGCCGCAGGAAGCTCGAATTCATCGAGAACCAGGAGCTCGTCAGCGGTCTGCGCAGCCGCATCGACAAGCTCCGGCAGACAGCCCTCTCCTTCTATGATGTTCACCGCGGCATTCGATTCGGATACGATTACGTCATCTCAGCCAGGCCGGTGTAATCGGAAAGAGAATTCAAGGCTGCCCGGGGGCAGGAGAACAGAACAGATGACAAACCAGGACACCTACAGGCTGCTGGCGGACACCGTGCTGGTCATTCATTTCGCCTTTGTCGCCTTCGTCGTCATCGGCCTGCTGATCACCTGGGGCGGGTACTTTCTCCGTTGGAACTTCGTCAGGAATTTCTACTTCCGGACGATCCATATTCTCTCGATGGGCGTTGTTCTGCTGGAATCGGTCTTCGGCATTGCCTGCCCCCTGACCAATTGGGAGATCCAGCTCCGCACGCTTGGCGGACAGACCGTCTACGGAGAGCAGACCTTCATGCAGTACTGGATCCACAAAATCATGTTCTTCAACCTGGGCACAACCACCTACACCATCATCTACGCCAGCTTTTTCACGGCTCTTGTCCTGAGTTTCTTCGTCGTGCGCCCAGGACTGCCGGGCTGGATCAACGGGAAGAAAGGCGCGCTGGGAAAAAAGACCGAAACTGACACCACCCCAGGCAACCCGGAGACCGACCATGATCCACGTAATAGCTGAGATTGAAACCACCGAAGGCAGGCGAGAGGCCTTCCTCGAAGAATTCAACCGGGTGGTACCGCTGGTACTAGATGAAGATGGCTGCCTGGCGTATGGAGCAACCATCGATGCCCGGACGGGAATTGAGCGGCAGGCTCCCCTGCGAACCAACGCCGTCACCATTATCGAGAAGTGGTCGAACATCGATGCCCT
>CAUZHA010000164.1:0-7724 GCA_963579555.1 Planctomycetes bacterium UBA1146 | reverse complement strand
CCAGCAAATTCGAGACCTTCCCGAGATTACCCTCATCGTTCCAGCTCCGGCTGAGGTCGATGCTGAAAAGGGGGGTACCTTCAATTTTATCGAGTCGGATCTCAAGGTGAAGGGCTTCCCTGGAGTGAATGTTCTTCAGCACGAGAGCAGGAAAGAGCAGCAGGCTTCTTTCTGGTCCTACGAAATCAAGGTGCTGGGTGAGAATGAAAGCAAGAAAGAGTAGAGACAGGTGAGGAGAGAGAAGTGAGCATCTTCGGCACCGACGGAGTGCGGGGCCGGGCCGGCGAGGGCCTTCTCGCGGCGGATTCTGTCGCGAAAATATCTTCGGCCCTGGCCTCGGTTCTGCAGCAACGAGAGAAATTTTCATCCGATGTTGATCCAGGCCGCGGACAGGCTGTCTATATCGGCCGTGATACGAGAGCCTCGGGTCCCGGGCTGCTGGGCCAGCTTTCGGGCGGACTGCTTGACGCGGGCTTCGATGTCTGCGATCTCGGCGTACTGCCGACCCCGGGAATCGCCGAGGTCGCGCGGTCAGCGGGGGAGTGCTGCCTGGCGATCGTTCTCTCGGCTTCACACAATCCCGCCGAGGACAATGGTATCAAGCTGCTCTCCTCTTCAGGGGCCAAGGTCTCCGATCGGTTCGAAGATGAGCTCTCGGCGAGATTTTCTGAAGGTGTGCTGCCTGCCGCGCCGGGTTCCAGTGGTGTGCGGGACCTGTCAGACGAGGCGTTCAGGCTCTACACCGAGTATCTCGTATCGAGCTGTCCTGATGGGCTCGACGGCCTGAAGGTCTGCATCGATGCGGCCAACGGCGCCGCCAGTGGTGTCGCGGCGGTGGTCTTCCTGAGGCTGGGGGCGCAGGTCCGTGCGATCGGCGACCAGCCGGATGGACGGAATATCAACTTGGACTGTGGAGCGCTCTATCCGGGAGCTCTCGCGGCAGTGGTGAGAGAGTCGGGCTTTGACATAGGCTTCTGTTTCGACGGAGATGCCGACAGGATGATTCCGGTCAGCGGGACTGGCGGAATTTTTGACGGAGATCTGGTTCTTGCCCTGGGCGGGCGACACTACCAGGCTGAGGGAAAGCTTCCCGGGAAGGCGGTTGTGGGTACGGTGATGTCCAACATCGGCCTGGCCCGGTCTCTTGAAGATGCAGGCATCGCGCTCATCAGGACCCAGGTTGGGGACCGGAACGTGTTCCAGGAGATGGTCGCGGGCGGGCACCCTGTTGGCGGCGAGCAGTCGGGGCATATTATCTTCAGGGATCACTCTTCTACTGGAGACGGGATCCTCGCGGCGATCAAATTGCTGCAGTTCCTGCAGGGCTACGAAATGAACCTCGACCGGGGGGCAGAGATCATGACCGCCTATCCCCAGGTTCTCAAGAATGTCAGGGTGCGAGATAAGGTCGAGCTTGAAACGGTAGAGCCTGTGCG
This sequence comes from Planctomycetes bacterium UBA1146, assembly GCA_963579555.1. Lineage (GTDB taxonomy): Bacteria > Planctomycetota > UBA8108 > UBA8108 > UBA8108 > UBA8108. Next base: position 6,288 of record CAUZHA010000164.1, on the reverse strand, counting down.
GAAAATCGTTGCCGATGTCGAGCAGCGACTGGGGACCGAGGGCCGGGTCCTGCTGCGATATTCAGGCACCGAGCCGCTGCTGCGGGTTATGATCGAGGGGCAGGAACAGCAGCTGGTGGACCAGCTCTGTGACGATATCTGCGGCGTGGTTGAGGGCTCGCTTGGAGATCGGTGAGAGCTCTCCCCGGGGGCGGGTTGGTGGGTTGTCAGGATCTGTTCATGCGAACGCATCACTGATGGACCTGCGTGAAGAGCGCCCCTATAATGCAGCGCTCGTGGTGGGGGATTGGTAGCCTGTCGAATTTTCTGGAGACTGCGGATGTTCAGTGGATCCTATGTAGCCCTTGTAACACCTTTCAAAGATGGAGAGGTTGATCTTGAACGACTAGGGACTCTGGTCGATTTTCATATCGAGTCGGGTACGAATGGCCTGGTGCCCTGCGGGACTACAGGAGAGTCCGCTACACTCTCCCATAAGGAACACGAGCTGGTCATAGAGTTCGTTATCGAACGAGCGGCGGGAAGAATTCCGGTTCTTGCCGGTACCGGATCGAATTCAACCAGCGAGGCCGTCAGCCTGACTCAATCAGCCCAGGCAGCCGGCGCCGACGGGGCTCTCGTCATTACGCCTTATTACAACAAGCCTCCCCAGGAAGGGCTCTACTGTCATTTCGCCGCTATAGCGCATGAGTGCGAGCTTCCCATAGTTCTCTACAATGTTCCCGGGCGCACCGGCATTGACCTGTTGCCGCAAACGGTAGGGCGTCTTGCCGCTATCGAGAATGTAGTCGCGGTCAAGGAGGCCAGCGGCTCGATTGATCGCACTGTGGAAATACTCGGTGAATGCGACATCACCGTTTTGAGCGGAGATGACTCACTGACCTTGCCGCTGATGGCTGTCGGCGCCAGCGGCGTGATTTCCGTTGCCGCCAACGTGGTTCCGGCTCAAATGGCTGAGCTGGTCCAGCTTGCCTCGGCTGGCGAGACCGCATCCGCCAGCAGGCTGCATCATCAGCTCTACCCGCTCATGAAGGCGCTCTTTGTCGAGACGAGCCCGATCCCTGTCAAGGCCTGTCTGGAAATGCAGGGGCTTATCGGGGGCGAGCTCCGCCTGCCTCTTGTGGGTGCCGAGGACGATACGCGAGCTCTGCTGCGCGGGATCCTTGAAGGTCTTGAAATCAGCGCCTGATGGGCATTCGACAGATCGCTCAGCTTTCCCCATCTCCGGGGAAGAAGATCTTTCGTTCGAGATGCGGCTTGTAGTCGCTCCACTGGCCGCCTCCCTTATGGGCTCCCGGCCGTTCTCCCTCGAGAGCGTTTTCGATTGAGTCGAGAGTCGCCATCTTGGAGTCCAGGTTGTCCATGTAGTGAAATGCTATCGCTTCAGGCGTCATGGGACGTTTGAGAGCACCGTATTCAAGCAGGCCATGATGGCTCGCGATGATGTGCTGGAGCTGGAGCAGGAGATCTTCCGGGAAGCCGGGGATCAAACAGGCCTTTTCTTTCACCATGAGGAGTCCGATTCCAATATGCCCGATCAATTGCCCCTCGTCTGTATAGCTGAAATTTTTGCGAAAGGAGAGCTCTCTGCATTTTCCGATGTCGTGAAGGATACAGCCGGCCAGCAGGAGGTCGAGGTTGAGCTTCCGATAGCGGCCGGCTATGCCCCGGGCAAGCTCACAGAGGGAGAGTGTATGTTCGAGAAGCCCTCCGATGTAGGCATGGTGGAGGCTCTTTCCCGCTGGGCAATGGCTCAGGGCGAAGAGGAGATCATGGTCCTCGAGGAAGGACTCGAGGAGACTCTTCAGGTTCTCGTCTCCCACCGAATGAACGGTGCTCTGCAGTTCTGCGAGCATCTCGTCTTTTCCTCTCTCGGAAACAGGGAGGAAATCTTCGTACAGGATGTCTTGTGGGTCCAGCCGGGTGATTGAATCGACAATGAGCTGGCGGTTGTTCTGGAATTCCTCCACCCGTCCGTTGACCAGGACAAAGTCGTCAATAGAGAAGGAATTGTAGATGGATTGATCGGCATCCCACCTGATGGCTCTGATCGACCCGGTCTTGTCCCTGAGATTCATCTGGATGAAATACTTCTGGTTCCGGGTCTGCTTGAAGTTGGAGCTTTCGACAAGGTAGGTCCCCTCTGTGACCCTGTCACCTTTTCTAAGAGCCTGGATCCACTGTCTGGAGCCATTCCCATGGTTGCTGTCTGAATTGTCGTTGGGAGTTGTAGTCATAGCTGAAGTATATTAATCGCCGTTTATAAGCCTGCAACCTATTTTCTTAAACCCAACTTAACCTTTTGTATATTATAGGCTTACGAAGTTTACTTGTTGCTGGTCCTGTAATCGAGTTACAATCTCACTTCGCAGGTGTGCCACGAACGATCCTGGCTACCGCAGGTCCGTTTTCCTGCGGTTTCAAATCGGGGGGCAGGCAGGCCCTGCGGAATCATCGGATTGAGGTGAAGTGAAGAGCCTTTTCAAGGCGATAAGCAAGAAATGGAGTGCGAAGCTTTGGCAGTTCAACCGGGTAGTTTTTCGTTCGCTATTTGTCTGCTGGTACTGGGGTTCGGGATCAATGATCCGACCTGGGCTCAGGATGAGCCTGTGAAACCTCCGGCAGAACAGGCTACCGAAAAAAAACCAAACACGGCGCGGCCTGGCAGGAACTCGATTGCCACCCTGGACAAGGTTCATCTTTCCGATGGATCGGTTCAGCACGGTAAGGTGGCTGAGCGGGGCGGAAATACGATTTCCCTCGAGTATCGGGGCGCGGCAAAAAAAATTCCGAAGGCGCTGGTCGACAAGATCGTTTTTTACGAGGGACGGCGGTCGCAGCAGAAGCTCGACACCGACATGGTGATTCTCAAGATCAACGAGCACAGGGTACCCTGCAAGATTCTCAAGGAGAGCGGGGTTGAGGTTCGTGTCGAGCTGGCAAACGGGGCGAAGACGACCTATCGCCGTGACCAGGTGCTCCGGGTCCATTATCGAAACCAGGTGCTCAAGTCATCTGACTATTATACGGTTGAGCTGGCCCAGCAGATGGATCAGGCGATTCGCCTCATCGTGAATGGTGAGGAGATCCGCTCCGCCCAGGCCGAGAAATTCCTCGTTCAATGTGGAGTTTTTGCTCTCGGCAAGGTTCAGAAGTCACTCGGCAGCTTTAAAAATGCTGGTGAACCTGAGAAAAAAAAGATCCAGAGCTCGTTTGCCAGGATTTTGCACGTCCATCAGCTCAAGAAAGTCGTGACTGACTCCATGGAGGCTGCGGAGCCTCGGATCTACCAGGAGCTGACCTATGGCGACCTCGAGGTCAGGGAGTCGCTTCTCAAGATTCTCTATCCAAGGTTCGCGGATGAGTCTGTGCCCCTTGCAAAGTACATCATCTCGAACGAGCAGGAGGATGTGCGTTTGCGCGCCCTCTCTGTCGAGATTCTGCGACGTCTGAATTTTAACAAGGCTCTCCTGGAGATCTACAATGACTCCAGTCACGAGTTGAAGCTCGTCTCATCCGTAGCTCTTGTCAGAAACAGGATCTTTTTCCCCATCCCAACGCTCCTGGAGGCTCTCGAGGTAGGAGGAGAGAGTAATTTCAAGATCAGGGCGCTTGCGGCCGGAGTGCTCAGGGACTCTACCAGGCAGAATTTCGGGTTCAAGGCCGAGGGCACGCCTGAGGCGCGGGCCAAGGCGATCGAAAAATGGCGGCAGTGGTGGGAGGAAAACACCCAGCAGTACCGCGCTAGGTCACTCCTGGTCCTCAACAACAGGGCCATTGAGACCGAGGCTCGCAAGGAGAGCCGGGAGTTCTGGCTGAAGGCTCACCAGTTCTGGCTGGCGGGGCGATTTGATCGCGCTGGGACCTATCTTCGCGAAGCCCGCAGAAAAGATGCCAGCTTCCTCAAAGCCCATGTCAGCTATGCGACGCTGCTTTATTCCGAGCTGTCCCGGGTCGAGGAGACTGCCGAGCGCAAGGAGGCGATGATTGCCGAGGCGGGGCAGATCTTGAAAGGGCTTGTTGACAGCGCGCTGCCGGATGCCGCCGCCCAGGATCTTCACTGGATACATTTTGAATATGGCAATGTCCTGCGGCTGCAGGGCAAGCACAAAGAGGCCCTGCGCCAGTATGAAGACAGCCTCGGGCTTGATCCCTCCAGCATAGCTTCGGTTCTCGGGATCGCTGACAGTCACTGGGCAGTCGCGACCGGACGGAACGAGCTCTCCAAGGTTGAGAGAAAGCTGGAGATGCAATCGGCTCTCGAGGGCTACTCGCTTGCTGAAAAGAAGATTGCCGAGTTGATGGGCAACATCCAGGTCATGAGTGCCGCGGATATTCCCCAGCTCGAGACCCTTCCTTTTGAGAGACGGACGCATAACCGGAACGCCCTGGCGGTTCGCGAAGAGCTCGAGAAGGAGGGGGTTCAGCTCTCCATCAAGAAAGCCAGGGTCTATCGCCTGCAGGAGGATCCAAAGAAGGCTGTGGTCACTCTTCGGCAGGGGCTGGAGACTCTCAGCGCAAGCGCAGAGATCAAGGACAAGAAGGTCATCGAGGCTGATCTGCGGGCGATGCTCGGAGTCGTCTATGAATCGATGGGGCAGGAGGTTCTGGCTGTGAAAGAGTACCTGAAGGTCGTCAAGGATCTTGACCGAACCCACCCGGTCTGCCGCCGAGGCTACGAGCGGCTCAGGAAGCGGCTCCAGAAAAAGCAAGCGACAGCTTCACGCGGCTGAGCTTTGAACCGTGCTGGAATTTCGGGCGCCTCCGAGGACTGGCTTTTCGGCTTGTCCTGAGGGGGAGTATTTCTATAATCGACGCTTCGATGTAAGTCCGTGTCCGCTCCCCGGAGCGTTTGTATAGAGCGAGCTCTCTCTTGAAGATTCACGAATACCAGGCGAAAGAAGTACTTGCCGCGGCTGGAGTTCCCGTGCCGCGCGGAGAGGCTGTAGATACGGTGGATGCGGCGGTGGCCGCTGCGGAGGCCCTTGGCGGGAGCATGTGGGTGGTGAAGGCGCAGATCCATGCCGGCGGAAGAGGAAAGGGCGGAGGGGTCAAGCTCGCCTCCAGCCTCGAAGAGGTCAGGGAGCACAGCGATGCCATTCTCGGCATGCAGCTGATCACACCCCAGACTGGCCCCGAAGGCCGGGAGGTGAAGAAGATCCTGATTGCCGCGGCCTGCGATATTGCCAGCGAGTTCTACGCCGGGATCGTACTCGATCGCCAGCTGGGGCTCCCGGTGCTGATGGTGTCTGCCGAGGGCGGCATGGATATCGAGGAGGTCGCTGCCAGCACTCCCGAGAAGATTTTCAAGGTCAGCTTTGATCCGGGCGCTGGGTTGCCTGTGGATGAAGCCCGGGAGGTCGCGGGTAAGCTGGGCCTCGAGGGTGGGTTGGTCGAGGAGATGGCCGGGCTGCTGCAAAAGCTCGCGCGGTGCTTCCTTGATACGGATGCCAGCCTCGCCGAGATCAATCCGCTGGTCAGGACCACAGATGATTCTCTGCTTGCTCTCGATGCGAAGTTTTCCTTCGACGACAATGCCCTCTTTCGCCATCCGGAGCTCGTCGAATATCGGGATCCAGCAGAAGAGGATCCACTCGAGACCCGGGCCACGAAATTCGGCCTGAGCTATATCAAGCTCGATGGTGAGATCGGGTGCATGGTGAACGGTGCAGGGCTGGCGATGGCGACGCTTGATATTATCAAGCACTTTGGCGGAGATGCGGCCAACTTCCTCGATGTAGGAGGAGGCGCCACGACGGAGAAGGTGACGGAGGCCTTCAAGATCATCCTGGAGGATTCCGACGTGAAGGCCATCCTGGTCAATATTTTTGGCGGGATCATGAAGTGTGATGTCATTGCAGAGGGCATCATCGAGGCGGCCCAGGCCATCGGGCTGAGGGTTCCGGTGGTCGTTCGGCTGGAGGGAACCAATGTCGAGAGAGGCCGGGAGCTCCTGGCGGGCTCAGGGCTGGATCTCATCTCTGCGCCGGGTCTCCCGGAGGCTGCCGAGCTAGTCGTTGAACAGGCAAAGGGAGGAGCGGACAGTTGAGCATCCTTGTCGATAAGAGCACGCGTCTCCTGGTCCAGGGTATAACCGGTCGAACTGGAACCTTTCATACGCTCCAGGCCGTCGAATATGGAACGACTGTCGTTGCCGGAGTCACTCCGGGCCGAGGGGGTGAAGCTGTAGAGAGCATCCCTGTTTTTGATAAGGTAGCTGAAGCGATCGCTGCAACCTCGGCGAACGCATCTGTGGTTTATGTGCCGCCAGCCTTCGCCGCGGACGCT
>CAUZHA010000163.1:0-7905 GCA_963579555.1 Planctomycetes bacterium UBA1146 | reverse complement strand
ATCTGCCCTGGCAAAGAGGACTATGTGGGGCGCGATGAATGGATGAAACGTATTGTCGATTCGGCGGAGATCTTTGGCCCATCGCAGGTCATTCCGAATTTTGTCGCCGGCGTAGAGATGGCGGCTCCGCATGGATTCAAGACGGTAGAGGAGGCGCTCGAGTCTACTGGCGAGGGACTCGATTATTTCATGTCGCAGGGGATCACTCCCCGCTTCACCGTATGGTGTCCTGAGCCCCTGAGTGTCCTGGGAAAAGACCAGGGTCCGGCTCCCCTCGAATATCATGTCGGGCTGCTGAGGCTCTGGCGGGAAACCCTTCTTCGCTACGGCCTCCCGGCCCCGCCAGGCTACGGGGAGCCCGGCGTTGGCAAGGCCGTCTTCTCGGTGAGCTCCTTCATGGATGCCCTGCCGGGGGATCTCGAGGTCGCTCGGCTTCCAGGCGAATCGCGGGTCGCGGCCCGCAGCTGAATTTTCGGAGCCCTGTTATTTTTCTCCGCCGAGGCCGAACTCGCCTTTGCGCGCCCGGAGGGAGCTGTGGATGTGGGCGGCATTGTTCTGGAAATTGGAGAAGCTGATGATGAAGGCCGGTCCGTGAACGATGAAGGAGTGGCCTTCATCAGGTTCCAGCTTCCCACGCCAGGCGATCTGTAGATTTCCCAATTGCTTCGACAGGGAGGTCTCCATTTCCTTTCGCAGGCTCTCATCCATATTCTTGGTATGTTCGAGCACCAGGTTGGTGAGAATCTTGGTCTGCACCTTGTTCATGTCTCTGCCGGCGAGCCCGGTCGGTAGGTTGGCGTTGTAGGTTGCCGACTGCGTCGCTTTCACCTCTTCCGGCTTTCCTTTTCCAAGCGCCGTCTTAAGCTGAGATTTGTCGAGGTTCAGCATCAACTCCCGGCCGAGATCTTCGATTTTCCCAAGAACCCTGAGCCCTTTCTTTGGCCCGGATTTGACGATGGCGGGGTTGGCTCCGTAGAAAAGAGGAGTGGATGAGAGAACCTTCTTTCCCTCCAGGGTGAAGTTGACGCAGAGGTGATGGCCTTCAAAGCGCCAGCCCCACGGTTCTTTCTTTCCCGGGGCGCCAAAGACACTCAGGTAGTAGTGCTCCGGGTCGCGGCTGAATCTTCTGTTCGGTCCCTCGATCATCTGGAGGATGCTCTCGAGCGAGCGTACGTCGTTTACGGTCCTGGTTCCCGTCTCCCCCAGCGAGGCGACCAGGAGCTCCTGGACGAGCTTCTTTTGCGCGGGGTTCATTTCGCTTAAGGGCAGTCCCTTCCGGGGCCTGGGAATAAAATGCCAGTTCAGGCGTTCGTCATCGCTGAAGGCAAAGAGCGTCTTTTTTTTCTGGTTCGCACCGAGCTTGCCGAGGATTTTCTCGACTGCAGCGGTAATGGCATCTGCTGTCCTGCCGCTGGCGGCGGCCGCCTCGACCGAATTGACCTGGTGGTCAAGGACGGGGGCTAAGAGCCAGACCGCCAGGAGGAGAATGCCGCTGGATAGAAAGACGATCTTGTTCATCTTGAATAGCCTTTGATTTCCCGGTTGCGAATTGAAAAGCGAATTAAGCCGGACAGTATACAGCCCATGCTGTTTTTCGGCCAGTCAACTGGCTGAGCTCAGCCAAGCCCGTACCTCTCCAGGAGCGGCTCGAGCTTCTGCCTGTCCGAACTGGCGGTAACAGCTCCTTTGCGTTGGACGCAGAGAGTTCCCAGCTCACAGCCAAGCTTCGCGCATTCAAGAGGGTCGAGGCCTTTGATCCTGCCGGCAAGAAACCCGCCGACAAAGTTGTCCCCGGCTCCGCAGGTGTCGATGGCCGTCACCTCCTCGGCTGGAATCTTCTCGACCTGTCCATCCCAGGAGACGATAGCGCCGCGTTCTCCCCGCTTGATGACGGCAATCGTGACTCCCAGGCCGTGGAGGCAGGCCAGTACATCTTCGAGTCTGTCCCTGCCGGTGATGGCGCGGGCCTCGGCCTCGTTCGGGAAGACCATGTCCGCCAGCTCCAGGAGGGGAGCATGGGTTTCGGCCGGGTCGGAATCCGGCTCCAGGTCGTCCCGGGAGACAAAGACATCGAGGCTGAGCTCGATGCCGGCGCTCTTGACGTTTCGGGCGGTCTCCAGGCAGGGATTGGGCCAGAATGAGCCGAGCAGCTCCGGCGCCGCCATGTGAAATACCTCCCAGGGCTTGGCCAGTGCTGCGGTCGGCAGCTCCCAGGAGTCATTGCTGCCGCCATGATGGACAAAGCTGCGTTCGCCGGCCTGGCCGTTGAGTACCAGGGTGACAGGGGCTCCGCAGCCCTCCCTTGTGAGCAGCAGAGACAGGTCGATCCCTTCGGCCGTCAGTAATTCGCGCAGGTGTCCTCCAAACACGTCATCGCCAAGTACTCCGGCCAGGGCCGTGGGTACTCCAAGGCGGGCCGCCGTGACGGCCGTATTGGCTCCATTGCCCCCGAGCTCTACCCGCGGGCGTGGAATCCTCTCGATTCCACCCGGGGGTGGAGGGTCGTGTGGAGGGATGTAGAGGTCCGCGCAGCAGTTTCCAATGATTGCGAGTCCGGGCATCAGGGAGTTTTCTTTCGGTATTGATTTAATGCGATGACGGCCTCGTTCGCGAAGGAGCGGCGCACCTTCGAGATCTTCCTGTTCTGGCGGCTGGGATGCACCCGGTTGCTCAGGAGGATGATGTAGAGATCGTTTTCCGGGTCAATCCAGAGAGAGGTTCCAGTGAAGCCGGTATGGCCGAAGGATTTCCTGCTTGCAAGCTCTCCCGCGGAGCTTTTTTTCGAGGGAGTGTCCCATCCGAGCGCCCGGCTGGAGCCTCTTGGAGAATCCTTGCAGCGTATGAAATTTTCAATCACCTTCCTGTCGAGTCTGCGGCTTTTTCCTTTGAGGGCGAGCAGCAGCTCGCGCGCGAGCCGGGACAGATCGGCGGAGGTGGAGAAGAGTCCCGCGTGTCCCGTGATCCCTTCGCCTGCGCGGGCGTTTTCGTCATGGACTTTTCCGTGAATGTACTCCTTCGTCTCCTTGTCAAGCTCCGTGGGAGCGATCCTGTTTCTTCGCGATGCCGGCGGATTCCTCAGGGTGTTTTTCATTCCGAGAGGTTTGAAGACCAGCTCCTCCTCGAGCGCGGCCAGGGGCTTCCCCCCGGTCTTCGCGGCGAGCTCTCCCAGGAGGATGAAGCCGAGGTCGCTATAGCGGTAGAGGGAGCCGGGCTCCGCCTCCAGCGGCGTCTCCAGGATGACCTTCAGCAATTCCCGGTAGCTCTTGCAGGTCTCGTAGAGGGGTCGCCAGCTCGGGAGGCCGGAGGTGTGAAGAAGAAGCTGCTCAACCGTCACCTTCTTTTTGAGCTCCCGGGTTTTTTTCTCCAGCGAGGCAGGAGCGAAGGCCGGCAGGTGGCTGGCAACGGTGTCTTCGAGCGCCAGCTTCTTCTCCTGGATGAGGGCGGCGACTACGGAGGTCGTTCCGATGACCTTGGTCAGCGAGGCGAGATCATAGAGGGTCCCCGGCCCCGGAACCGCGGTGGCCGGCAGCGACAGCTTTCCAGCGGTCTTCCTGTCGAGGGCGAGTGTTCCAAAGCCGCCGGCCCAGTAGCTTCCAGAGCTGGAGCCGACCGCCGCAGCGCAGCCCGGGAAGGCTCCGTCCTTGACGGCGGCGGCGAGAAGTCTGTTCACCCTGGAGAAGTCCGGGGCTCGCCCGAGTCCCACCGAGCAGGCCAGGAGCGCGGGAGCCAATACCCATACCGGTATATAGCGGCGGGAGAATTTCATGAAGGACATGATAGCCTGCAGGCCTCCTTCAGACGCCGAGGAATTCTCTGAGGTTGGACTCGTAGATGTCGTTGGCCTCCGGGGTGGCCATGTTAAGACGGAATTCATTGATAACCTTGATCGACATGGCCATCCATTCCTTCCAGCAGTCCACGCAGATGTCCTCCTGAACCCTGGCGCCGAGCTCTCCGGAAAAGGGAGCATCATCCAGCCCCGGTCTCGCCTTTCTGCAGCGCTTGCAGACAAACGCGCCCGCCTCGATGGCCTCGGTGTCTTCCTCTTCCGTAAGGTCGGGAGGTTCGATTCCATGCTCCCTGAGCAGGGAGCTCATCGCATCTCGAGGCATGAACTCGCCGCGTTCGTGCGCCATCAGGATGGATGCCTCCAGCAGCTCGATGGCCTCGGTTTTTTTCCCCAGCTCGAGCAGGGACTCGCCGAGGAACTGGCGGGCGACGCTATGCTCCTGGTTGACCTCGAGGCAGTTCTTCAGCGAGGTCTCGGCCTCTTCAAACCGGCCGGCCTCCTTGTAGAGTTTTCCCAGGCTGAAGTGGGCCAGCTCGTTTGAGGGATCCGCCTCGGCCATGTTCCTGAAGAGATTGATCTTGTCTTCGTTTTCCATCGTCGTCCTGTATCCTTCTGCCGGTTCGTTTTCGCGACGATCATTCTTTCAGCCCCGGTGACCGGGCGCAAGGCTGGTGATGGAGAAGCTGAGCGGCCGGGGCGGGATGACCGGAAGACCCTTCCGATAACGCCGCGGAAGGGGCGGAGCTGGTGTTGGCCCTGGGCCTTGCAGGAGCCTCCAGGAGTCCTTCTGAGGCGATTCCGGCCGAGGCAGGGGAGCGTCTCCTCTGGTGGGCTCGATGGTAGAGTGTAGATGGATAGATTCTGAGGCACTATTCTCTACCTCCTTTCAAAAAGGTGTTCGGAACCCCAGCTCCAGCACTCGGAAATCCATAAAGATGGCGAATCATAAAATAGTCCTGATCGGCGGCGGCAATATGGGCCGCTCCCTGCTTCGCGGCATCCTCAAGGCGGGTCTGACCTCGGCTGAGGATTTCACCGTGGTCGATGTAGATGAAGGCACGCTCGGAGCCTTGCGGGATGAATACGGTATGCAGACCTCGACTGATGCGGCCGAGGCGATCATCGGAGCCGAGGTGGTGATTCTCGCGGTCAAGCCCTACATTCTCAACGGCGTTCTGGACGGACTGGTTCCCACAGTAGAGGCGGGCCAGCTGTTTATCTCCATCGTGGCCGGAGTGAAGGGCGCGTACATCAGTAAGAAGCTGGGCAAGAACAATCCAGTGGTGCGCTGTATGCCCAACATCGCGGCGATCGTGGACGCGGCGGCCAGCGGTGTTTCCGCTTGCGGTTCGGCTACGCCGGAGCACCTCGATATTGCTGAGGAACTGCTCGGAGCGGTTGGCGAGGTGGTGAGGGTGAAGGAGAATCTCCTCGACGCCGTGACCGGCCTGAGCGGAAGCGGACCGGCCTATATCTACATGGTCATCGAGGCGCTCTGCGATGGAGGCGTCCGGATGGGGTTGACCCGGGAAGTTTCGATGAAGCTCGCCATCCAGACCGTCGCGGGGGCGGCGCAGGTGGTGAGGGAGAGTGGTGAGCATCCGGCTGTTCTGAAGGACAGGGTGACAACGCCGGGGGGGACGACCATCGCCGCTCTGAATGTTCTCGAGGCGGGTGGGCTCCGGGGCCTGATGATTGACGCCGTTGTAGCGGCGACCGAGCGCGCCAAGGCCGTAGCCGAGGAGACCTCGGCTGAAGCCTCCGAGGATGCCTGAGCGCCGACCTCTTTTCAGCTCTCCACCGAAAGAGTCCTGGCTGGCCTGACGCAGGCTGCAAGCTCGACCTCCAGGCCTACAACCAGGGCCAGGAAGGGAAGCTCTGGAATGCCCTCGGGAAGGGCTACCTGGTAGCAGCCCTCATCCCCGCTGTCGTCCGCCTGTTCCCGGAAGACAGTAGCGGCAATTTTTTCACGTACGCGAATCTCGTATTCACGTGCGGGGAGGTCTCCATTCAGCCGCAGGCTGCCGGCCTCCGGGACTTCATCCGCCATCCTCGTTCCGGCTCCTACGAGCCTGGGTATTCCCTTCTTGCGGCCTGTCCGGATCTGAATCCAGGGCTGCCCGAGCAGGCTCACCTTGAGGCTGGATGTCAGCGACAGCAGTGGTTTTTCAATCACCAGCAGGGCGCCATGTTTGCGGTGTCCGATCTTGATCGGAAAGGAGCCGGAGTTGCCGGAGAGGACCTCCAGCTCGCCGCCGCTTTCCTGGCTGCTCACCAGGGTGCGCTGGTTGTCTCCGCCGGCCAGCGCATCCGGTCTGATGGTGAACTTTTTCCAGCCCGAGATGGGGTTCTCTTCAATGACGCCTCGGTCCGATGTGCTGACAAATAGCGAGACCAGCAGCGCCAGGCCGGTTACCGCCAGGGATAGAAGCAGGAAATCATTCGAATCCATTTAAAGCATCCAATGTGTTGCGACTTATTTTTTTATCGGCATCGTTTGGGAACAACTTGAAGGCCCATCCGTGCTTCCATTGTTTTTCGTTCTGCGATGCAGACCTTTATTTTTATCGGTTACACTCCATGCGTTCATGCTGAGGCGCAGTGGTTTCGTCTTCGGCTTTCGGTTTTTGATGAGATTCAGGAATGATCTGCAGCGCTGTGAGATTGGAGCTGAGGAGCCGGGGCGGCCGCCGGCTTCTGTCGAGCCTGGGATTTCTGGTCCTGGCGATGTCTGTCGGCGGGCCTTGCGTCCTCGCGGAAGAGGCCGTGGCCGATTCTTCGCGGCCGACCTTTCACGGTCATGTCGTGCCGATCCTCAAGCGCAGCTGCCTGGGCTGCCACAGCGGCCGCAAGCCCAAGGGAAAGTACAGCATGGAGAGCCTGGAGAAGCTGCTCGCAGGCTCCGGGCGCGGGCGGACTATCGTCCCGGGCAAGCCGAATGAGAGCCTCCTGTTCAGGATGATCAGCGGCAAACAGAAGCCTCTGATGCCGCCGCGAAAGGCGGAGCCGTTGAGCGAAAAGGATATTCGCATGATCGAGGCCTGGATCAAGGGAGGAGCCCGGGCGGGAACGCCGCCTGCAGGCCCGGAGCCATACTCTCGTCCTCTCGCCGCCCAGGTTTATCCCCGTCCACCGGTTATTACCGCCCTGCTCTTCGATGGCTCGGGGGAGAACATCTTCATTGGCGGATATCGCGAGGTGCTGGTCCATGGTGTCGAGAATCTTTTGAGCAGGGGTCGTGGAAAGAAAGAGCCTGTAGAGGTTCAACCTCTGCGTCGTTTCAGAGGGGAGGCCGAGAGGATTCATGCCCTGGCTCTCGCCCCCGGGGGCAGGCTCCTTGCCGTTGCCGGCGGCTCCCCGGCGCGTTTTGGAGAGCTCCAGATCTGGGATGTCGAGGAGTCCAGGATGCTGCGCTTCAAGCGAACGGGGGGAGATGTTTTCTATTCCGTCGATTTCTCTCCTGATGGTTCCAGGCTGGTCCTCGCAGGCACCGACCGCTCGCTGCATGTGCTGGGCGTAGAAGATCTCGAGCTGAGGTATTCTTCCCAGCTGCACTCCGACTGGGTTCTTGGGGCCGTTTTTTCTTCCGATGGCAAGAGACTGTTCTCCTGCGGCAGGGACCGTACGATTCGGGCGGCAGCGGCGAAGGATGGCGGCTTCCTGAAGACTCTTGGAACCTTCGGTCAGGCCGTTACCCGAGTCGTCACGCGGCCGGGCTCTTCCCAGATCCTTGTAGCGGGCGAGAAGATGGAGCCGAGAGTCTACGATGCGGGCTCCTTGATGGAGGACACAAAGCTCGAGAAACAGCCAGGCCTGATTTTCGCCGCCGGGTATAGCGTGGATGGGACGAAGCTGGCGCTCGCCGGTTCGGCAAAGGCGCTCCGTGTTTACGATGCTGAGAGCGGTCAGCGGATTGCCGGTCTGCGTTCAGAGCAGGGCTGGATCTACGCGCTTGCCTTCAATGCGGACGGGGACCGGCTGGCCACAGCCGGCTACGAGGGAACCCTGCGTATCTGGGATCTCGAGATGGGAAAAGGCCTCGTCGAGGTCATTCCGGTCATTCTCGAACGCGCAGGGAAATAGCCTTCGGCCTTCCTGTTCGTAATTGCAGCTTC
>CAUZHA010000162.1:0-7940 GCA_963579555.1 Planctomycetes bacterium UBA1146 | reverse complement strand
CTCATCACCCACGGAAACAGCGACGCCGTCTGCCCGACGACCCCGCTGATCGACCAGGTCTTTATCGCAAGCTACACCCCCGGAGCCGGTCCCGCCCGCGGAATCCGCTTCTTCGAGGCTCGTGAGGACCAGTACCTCACCCATGTCCAGAATATGGAATATCCCGGGCCCCTGGCCCCCGCCCGCGGCGACCAGATCTCCCGCTGCGGAACCAACCCGGTTTCCCTCCCGAGAAAGTTTGAAGATGCGATCCATCCCGTACTCGAGAAACAGATCTGGGTCTTCTCGCTGGCAGGAGTCGATGTATATCCCGTTCCCGGCGGCTGCGTCTATAACCACAACAGCCCCGCGATGGTCGCCGGCAACGTCTTTGATCCTTTCTTCAATGTCGCCGCCAACCTCGTCAACAACCTCGAGCCCCGCAACCTGGTCAACGAGCGCCGCGCAAATCCTCAAAACTACCTGGGAATTGTCGGAGCCTGGTTCACGATCGATGGAAACATCACCTCCGATATGCTGTCCTGGGGAACGACTTCCCAGAACCGCTGGCCCGAAAACAAGGGCCTCGAGCGGGTCTATACGACCTGCCTTCAGATCGGCGGCGTAGATGGAATCCTTGGTTCCTACGACGACCGGATTCTCCTGGCTGGCGGAGGAAAATCCTTCGGCGCCTTTGGAGGAGAGCCGACGGCTCCCTCGGCGGAAGTTTTCCTGCCGCCGGGCAACAGCGACTTCAACGACGATTGATTTAAGTTGCTGTCAGGGCAGTAGCTTACGTAATAACCAGCCGGGCGGACGTCCGCATCCACGCAGTGGCCTGTTCGTGGTATGATTTGGCCGGTTGAAATCCAGGCCGGCCCCAGCAAAGGTTCTCCAGACTGGAGCGGACTGGTTGACAGCGAAAGCCTTCTTGGACCGGATACTATGAGCCAGAAAATACGCATCGCTATACCGCTCTCGCTCGCGGCTGTGCTCACTGTGCTCTTCGTATTCCTGGTACTCAGCGAGTTGCAGGAGGATCCCGAGACGGGCGTCCCTGCACCCGGGGCCCGCCAAGAACCCTCCGAAGGCATCCCCCAGAGACCCATCGCCCGGGAAGATGTCCCGACCGGCCCTCCCTCGGAGCCCAGGCGCCGAGTCCAGAAAAGACGCGTCCCTGCGGCCGACGGTTTCTCCCGCTGGCACATTCCCAAGCTGCCCCCCAATTGGAATGCGGAGCTGGCCAAAGACATTCACACCTATTTTGAGCTGCTCGACAAATACGAGCGCGGACGCAGCGCCAACTCGGCCGGCCTGCTGATGAAAAAACGCGAAGAGCTCCGTGAATTCCTCGCAGGCCTCGGAGCTGAATCGTTGGAGACTCTCTCGACGATCCTCAACTCGGAACCGGACTTCGTATATCGCCGCTTCATGTTGGCCGCCATCGGAGACCTGGGGCCGAAGACGGAGGGCTCCACCTGGGCGCTGCGTGATTACTTCGTCGCCCGGCAATCCAACCCCGGCCACCGCTCGGAGATGGGGTACCTGATCAAGGCGATGGGGAAGCTTCAAAACGACACCTCCTACGATGTTCTCCAGGATCTCATCAAAAGCCCGGGCTACAGTCCCTACCGGGACAAGTTCATCTGGGAGCTCGGAGAGCACCACCGAAGAGACGAGGCTCTCGATTTCTTCAACGACGGCCTCAACAACGAGACCTCGAAAAGGAATCGCAACAAGTACGCCCAGGCGCTCGGAAAGATCGCCTCGCCCGAATCTCTTCCCCAGCTCTACCACGCCTTCAAAAATGAGAACTACTGGGTGAACAAGCAGACGATCCTGGGGAGTATCGGCAAGATCGGAAATCCGAACTCTATTCCTTTCCTCGAGGAGCAGGCAAGATACGCCGGCGAGAGCGCAGTCCGCCTCAGCGCGGCCAGGGCCCTCAGCCGTATCGGAACCCCGGTGGCGATGGATGCCCTTCGGGATGTGGCGCAGTCTGAATCAGATGAAAAGATCCAGTCCTATATGATCAACTGGTCCCAGGAACAGCAGTAAACCATCGTGGAGTTGGGGAAAACGTTAAGGACCCTGTTCGCCGCCACGGCCCTCGCTGCCAGCGCCGGATGCGGCCACAACCCCGACGCCCTTGTTCGCCTGGCCGAATTCCAGGATGAGAACCCTGACGGCCAGGCCCAGCAGGATGAGAGCATCCTGGTCTACCTTGACCGGGAGCTGCCCGCCGGCTTCAACCCGGGCGCCATCAAGGCGAACATCGACCCGCCCACTCGATCGACCCTCCGCGCGAGTATCGAACCGAACCGTAAACTGCTCAGGATCACCATCGTCGACGGGACTCCTCAACTTCAATTGCGAGGGGTTCACGTCCCTGGAACGGACTCCGGCCCCAGCGGGCTGCTCATCGACCTTGGGGACGGAATCCTCCAGGCCATCGACCTGCAGAAACGGGTGGTAATACCCCGTCTCGAGCGGGCCATCTGGATCGATGCAAACCCGCAGGGCGGCAACGCTGTCGTCGACAGGGGAGATCGGATCAGGCTGGCTTTCGACCAGAAGGTCAAGCTGGCTGACAAGCTGGCCGACTACACGCCGAGGGTTCCCCAGGATCTCGTCCTGAGCAAGGACCAGGACAGGCTGGGCTCCGAAGAGATGCCGGCGGAGCTGGTTCCGGCCGAAAGCGGCAACGAACACGAGCTCGACATCATCCTCGGCTTCAACCCGATCCTGGAGATCGCCGGCAGCATCGCGGGAGATGGCTCCCGGGTGAATCGAACCGACCCCGACGCTCCCTCCGGGCTCGCGATCAACGGAACGCGGATCCTTCCGATGAAGCGCATAGAGGCTCTCAATGGGGGCCCTGGAGTCTACTCCGAAAAAGAGGTCGACATCGAGCTGCCCGAATCGAATGTCCCGACGACAGCCGATACCGGAGACTCCTTCGGCGGAGCAGGCTCGAGAATGCACCACACCCTGACCCGCTTCCAGGATAGATTCGCGGTCATCGCCGGCGGACTGACCGTAGCCGGAGAAAAACCCATCGACGAGGTCCTCCTCTACAATCCAAGGCGCACCGACCCGGCCCTCCCGGCCTTCGAATTGATCGGCAAGCTGCCCAGGCCTTCCTGGCAACACACCGCGACGCTCCTGCCCGGGGCCGACCGGCAGGAAGGGACCGAAGATGATCTCGTGGTTTTCTGTGGCGGCACCGATGGCAAAGAGGTCTTCTCCGACATCATCGTCGTCTTCCTGTCCAGCAAATCAGGAAGCCTGGAGCTTCGCAGGCTCCCCGTCTCCCTCAAGGTGCCGCGAGCTGAGCATGCCGCGGTGGCGGTCGGCAGCCAGTCACTCCTCGTCGATGGAGGAAGAACTCTCCTCGGCGAAAACGGCTCGGAACGCTTTACGGGATCTGCGGAGCTAATTCGCTTTGAACGCGAAGGGGACGAGCTCCGCGTGGCGGAGGACCGCCTTTTCAGATCCCTTGCCAGGGCTCGACATACCCTCGACCTGCTGGTCCCGGATAAAAAGGGGCGGACCTGGGTTCTCTCCTATGGCGGCTACGGCCGCAACCGCTATATCGATCCATGGGTGCCCATCCTCAAGACCCCCGATCGCCCCCTGGACCCGTTCGGAGAGAAGCTCACCGGAAAAGAGGTCGAGACCCTCTTTGATCCGCGCCACGGCAGCATCCTGAGCTCCCCCATTCTCATCAATCTTGAAAATCCGCGTGACTCCATCACCTCCCTGGCACTTAGGCCCGAGTACGCGCTGGTAAGAACCGGGCACCTCTCCGCTGGCCTTGGCGGCCTCAACAGCGAAGGGGTGCTGGCGGCCGATTCCGTCATCCTCCTGTCCGGAAGCCTTCTCCACCCGATCCATGGATTGGATGGAGACATCACCGCAAGCTGGGAGCTTCCCAGTCAGAATCCACTTGAGAAAATCACCGATCCCCGGCGAGCCCCCGATGGACACGAGGCCCTGAACGGGATTCTCTTCACCTTCGATCCCGCCGATCCACAACGCAGCGTAATCGACACCGTTCGACACCCGGCCCCCGAGCCCAGCAGGCTCGCCACTCGTGAAAATGCCGACCTCTGCAGGATCCCCGGGCTTGGAGTGCTCCTCTCAGGCGGAGAACCTCCCCGCAGCACAACGGAACCCGAGCTGCATTCCAGCCTGGAAATCTACCTGGCGGAAGAGACCGGCGGGGGCCAGCTCAAAAAACTCGCCTCCCTGCTGCCCTCGGCCAGAAGCCGGCATCGCAGCTACCTGGTGCAGGAAGAGGGGAAATACCGCTTGCTGCTGATTGGCGGCTCCAGCTCAGGAAAAGCTGATATTGAAGAGCTGATTCTGCCAGCCCCGGCTCCCAGGTAGGAAAGATCCGCCAGGCAGGCGATCCTCTTGGATCTTTCACTTCAAGTTCCCCCATGATAGTATTCATCCCGCCTGTCGTGGCAATGTGCGAATGCCTGCGGCCTGGATGAAGTGAAGAAGAGAAATCAGCTTGCGCGCCCATGACCAGAGATCCCGGCTTCTTTGCGCTGTGCTCCTGCTTGCCCTTGCGGCAGGTTGTTCTGGACCATCGTCTTCGCGTAAGGCCGCTCCCGGCGCGAGGGCGAGAAGCTCCGTCTCAGGCTCTACGCTCGAGGGATACGCCAAGCGCAGCCGGACAGATGCCACGCGGGTGAGAAAATACCTCGCCGCGGCCGAAGCCTACCTCCTCGAGGGAAGCGCCACGAGCGCCATCCGCTGCGCGCATGAAGCCAGGCGGCAGACCTCCAGCAGCCAGCTGCAGGCGCAGGCCGACTACCTGCTCGGAAAGGCGCACCTCGGCCAGCTGAAGCTGAACCTCGCGGAGCGCTATCTCGAAAAGAGCCTTGCCGGGATGAAAGGCTTCGGCCTGGAAGAGAGCCGGGCCTACCTGGTTGTCTGCCTGAGAATGCAGAAAAAAACAGGCGAAGCAGATGCCCTGTTCAAGCGGCTCAAGGAACCCGGACACCCGCATATCCAGGCAATCCTTACTACTCCCCGGCCGCGCCTGGCAGCTGAAAAACCGCCCAAAACTCCCGCCACAGCCCGGATCGGCGATCTGCCGGCAAGACCTTCGAAAGCCGGCAGCCGACAGCTCCCCCACCTCAAGGTATTGGCGCGCTCCGACTGGAAGGCAAAATCCACGACCAGGAGCCAGGCAACTCCGCAAGCGTTGAGCAAGATTTTCAGGATGACCATCCACCACTCCGGGGAACCCACCGGGGTCAGCACGACCTCAAAATGGGGGACCTCCAGGGAGATCCTGCGAATCCAGCGCTACCACCAGCGCGAGAAGGGATGGGCTGACATCGGCTATCACTATATCGTCGATCGCGCCGGCAGGGTCTGGCAGGGACGGCCGGTATCCTACCAGGGCGCCCACGCCCGGGGAGACGCCAACCGCGGAAACATCGGAATTGTCGTTCTGGGTAATTACAGCACCGGCAAACAGCTGCTGAACAAGGCGCAACGTGACGGCCTGAAGCTCCTCGTGCTCAAGCTGGGACAGTACTTTTCCATACCGGCAAACCGCCTCTACACCCACGCTGAGATTCTTCCGGGCCACACGCACTGTCCTGGTCCGGGGCTGACCGCCTACGCCAAGACCCTGCGCGCCGAGCTCAAACGCCACCAGCTGGCGGGAAGGACGCAGCTGACCTCCTCATCCAGGCGCAAATAAGCCCTCAGCGGCTCTCTGCTCCCAATTTGACCAGCACATCCCAGCTGTCTGGTTGTCGCAGATCGTCCAGGACCACCCCGTTGGCTCGCTCAAAACCGCACGCGGTACAGCGCTGGAGCACCTTCCAGCCCGAGCCGCTGGCCCCCGTCAGCTTGACCGGCTCCATCAAGCCGCCACATTCCGATCCGCGGTCGCCGGGAACCACATCGACGTGCCTGGACCAGAGACAGGCGGGACAGTGATTGCGATAGCTGCCCTGGGCAAGCGGCAGGACAGCCTCACCGCAATGCCCGCATTCGAAGCTGTCATTTCCGCTGCCGTGAAAATTCCGCCGCCCTTCGTCATCATCGAGATCCCGCTCGCTCAAGAAAACAGCTCCGTGAGATTGCTGGAGAGGATCCCAGCGGCCCGGGCAGCCGCGTCGTCATTCGCATCCTTGTGAAACACGATGCGAATACCACGGCCGGGAAGGCCCACGACAAGCAGGCCATCGGAACGCAGCCTGTTCGAAAACTCAGCATAGCGCTCGGGATCTTCTCCATCCCACCCGAGAAAAACCATGTTGGTGTCGGGAGAGGAGATTCGCAGACCTTCGAGGTTGAGCTCCTCCAGCTTCGCGGCCAGCTCAGCCGCGTGGCGATGGTCTTCGCCGAGGCGCTCGATGTTATGACCCAGGGCGTAGATACCGCAGGCCGCGAGCACCCCTGCCTGGCGCAATCCCCCGCCGAGCAGCTTCCGCAAACGCCTGGCCTCGGCTATGGTCTCAGCCGAACCCGCGAGCACCGATCCCGCAGGAGCTCCAAGCCCTTTTGAAAGGCAGAACATGACAGTATCAGCGCAGGCCGCGAAGCTGGAGACCTCGACTCCAGAGGCGATGCTGGCATTGAAAATCCGCGCTCCATCGATATGCAATCGAAGTCCGCGTTCCCTGCACAAGGAGGAGACCGCCTCCAGATAATCCAGGGGCAGGATGCAGCCGCCGGCAATATTGCTGGTCTGCTCGAGAATCACCAGCTTCGTATGTGCCATGTGAACATCGTCAGGCCGAATCGCGGCGGCGATCGCATCGACGGGAATGACGCCCCGGTCACCCGCTATCGAGACGGCCTGGACTCCCCACAAACGGGCCGCTCCGGCGCACTCGAAATTGTAGGTATGACACAGGGACTCGAAGATCACCTCGTCTCCGGGGTTGCAATGAGTTCCTACGGCGATCGAATTGCCCATGGTGCCTGAAGGAACAAAGATAGCAGCCTCTTTGCCGAGACTCTCAGCCGCCAGCTCTTCAAGCCTGGTGACGGTCGGATCATCGCCAAAGACATCGTCGCCAAGCGGTGCCGAGCACATGGCCTCGAACATCGGCGCATCCGGCTTTGTAACCGTATCACTCCTGAGATCGATTACTTCTGTATTACTCTGCATGGGACATGAGCTTACGACAACAGGAGGAGCGGTTCAAGCGAACCTGAACCAGTAAACACCCATTTTTATACCTGTCTACCCAAAGATTTATTCCGACCCGACTACGCCCCGGGGTACTCCATTAGCGGGACCGTTGAAGTTTTTCTCTCTTGTCTGATAAACATTTGTTTTTAAAGGACTTGTAGAAAAAGCGGCCCTCTGAAACTCGGTGTTAGTAGTAAGATAGCTCTATGAGTCAAAAATCGGGCCAAACCACTTCAGGAGGTGCTCAGGACGGTACCCGGAACGGGTCCGACTCCCAAAACATCGCATGTGAAGATGAGGCGCTCGTCAAGAAGGCTCTGAAAGGCGACCTGGAGTCCTTTGAATCTTTGATTGGACGCTACCAGCAGGCGATCTACAACATCTGCTATTACAAAAGCCACAACTGCTTCGATGCGGAAGACCTGGCCCAGGACATATTTCTTGCCGCCTTCAAGTCTCTGCCAAACCTGAAAGACATCAGAAAATTCAGGAGCTGGCTCTTTGGTATCGCCTACAACCGCTGTCACAAATGGTTCCAACGCGAAAAAATCAAGATCGTCAAATTCAAGGAGATCTCTCTGCGCCTCAGCCAGCAGCAGCGCATGAATGGACTGAGAAGCGGCCAGCCGGGCACACATTTCCAGGGAGATGAACCCGAGATCGCAGAGTTCCTCCATAAGCTCCCCGCCGATGTAAAAAACATCCTGAAACTGAAATACCTCGAGGGAATGAGCTACGACGAGATCAGTGAGAAAACAGGGGTCAAGTCACACCGGATCGACTACCT
>CAUZHA010000161.1:0-8040 GCA_963579555.1 Planctomycetes bacterium UBA1146 | reverse complement strand
GCGCGAATCTTCCCCTGCGCAGAGACATTCGATATTCTGCTCCATCGGCCAGATGCAGCAAGTTCTGTGCTAACTAACTGAATTATCGGTATGGAAGAGGCCGTTTATTCCTGCAAACCTTTATCAATAAAGATGTTACCAACATTTTCTATTTTCCCCAAGACGCAGATGAGCCGGGAAATCAGCCCGGCGGGCTGACCATGAAGGGAGGTGACCGGTAATAACGCCCGATCGCCGAGCACCCGGCTTCGCTCCCCCTACCCTGGCTGATCAGAAGAAATCCGGCAGCAGCTTGCTGGTGCGCCGGGCGAGGAATTCTTCGTTCTCACTGGATTGTTCGGCCCCAAGGCACTGCTCAGCAACCTCGACCGCCTCCTTCATGGTCACCTGCCGAATGATGCGCTTGACGGTAGGAATGGCGATGGGACTGAGACTGAAATGTCTCAGTCCGAGTCCCATCAGAAGGAGGACGTAGGCCGGCTCACTGCACATCTCGCCACAGATCGAGACCTGGATCCCGGCCCGGTTGCTGGCGCCGACCACCTCCCCGATCAATCGGAGAATTCCAGGATGGGACGGTTGGTAGAGATGAGCCACGCGCTCGTTGACCCTGTCTACTGCGAGAGAATACTGCACAAGATCATTTGTACCGATGCTGAAAAAATCAACCTCGTCGGCGACTCTGTCGATGATCAGGGCGATGGATGGGACCTCGACCATGATGCCTACAGGTACCCGGGGCGCCATCTCGACCCCCTCGGCCTCCAGCTCCTCGCGAACCTCCGCGATAATACTCTTGGCTGCGCGCAGCTCCTCGATGATTGAGATCATCGGCAGCATGATCTTGACCGGACCGTATACCGAGACACGGAGCGCAGCCCTGATCTGGCTGCGAAACATGCCCTGTTCCTGGAGACAGAGACGAATCGAGCGGCAGCCGAGGAAGGGGTTCGGCTCCTCAAAGCCGACGAACTCATCGTGGAACTTATCCGCCCCGGCATCCAGCGTCCTGATGACGAGCTCGCGGCCGCGCAGGGCTTTGACCGCCTTGCGGTAGGCCTTGAAATGAAGCTCTTCATCCGGGAAGCCCTGGTCATAGAGGAACTCGGTCCTGTAGAGACCAATGCCCTTGGCCCCCCATTCGAGGGCGGTGGCGACCTCTTCGTGCAGCTCGATGTTCGCTGAGAGAGTGATTTCATGACCATCGATGGTTTCCGCCGGCCAGCTGATTTCCTCCTGCAACTGGCTGTAGAACTTTTCGGAATATCGCGCCTTGCGCCTGTAGCTGGCCAGGGTCTTCTTGTCGGGATTGACGATGACCTCTCCGGTATAGCCATCGATCACCAGGGTGTCGCCATTGACGACCTTTCGAGAGACATCCTTGAGACCTACCACCGCCGGCACCTGGAGCGCCCGGGCCAGGATGGCCGTATGAGATGTACGGCCTCCAACGTCGACTGCGAAACCTATGACCATCTCCTTGGCCATGGACGCTGTCTGGCTGGGCGTCAGGTTGTGGGCGACAACGGTAACATTCTCCTGAAAGACCCGGGGCCTGCGTCTCTTACCAAGAATTCGAGTCAGGAGCTGCCGCTCGATGTCCTTGATGTCATGTGAACGCTCGGAGAGGTACTCCGACTCCATCTGCTCGAATCGATCGTGGTATTCGCCCAGGACGATTGACGAGGCGTAGGCCGCGGTGAACTGGTTATCTCTGATTCGGCTGATGACATCGCTGTGAAGCCCGGGGTCATTCAGCATACCCCTGTGCGTCTGAAGCACCTGGGTGGCGATCATAAATTCCTCGCCAAGATCCGCAATCTGGACCTCGAGATCACGGCTGGCCTTACGAACAGCCTGCTCGAAACGCCGAACCTCGGATTCAACATCCTCCTGCGCGACAAACCGACGATGAATCCTGAGGTTGTCGGAGCGCAGGAGCGCCACATCGGCAATCGAGATGCCCGGTGAGACGGGAATGCCCTTGATCGTTTCCATTACTCTTCGTCAAACTTGCGTTCAAAGAGATCGATGATGGCATCCAACGCATCGGTCGCGTCGGTGCCTTCCGCCTTCAGGCAAAGATTGGCTCCACACTCCGCTCCCATGCTCATGATCCCAAGAATGCTCTTGGCATCGACAAACTCATCACCTCCCTCACGACCCAGCCTGACAGCAGACTCGTATTGTGTGGCGGTCTTGACAAGCGCAGTGGACGCCCTTGCATGCAGCCCGTACTTATTAGAAACCGTGATAGTGCGCTCTACTTCCATTATTCTAACTTCTCTGTCTCTGCTTTCAGCTTGCTCTTGTGTTCAATTTCGCGGGCTGGACCCAGGTTCGCTCCTGGCTGCGATTCCGGAGCGCCCGGTCTCAGGTGTCCCCATCGGCTGTCGCGCCGTTCCCGCCCGGGTCAGGGAAGGACCCCTCCTTCAGAAACTCATCGTAGATCACCCGGGCAAGGGCATCCGAATCGTGCCTGGCGAGGCACTCATCATCAGTCCCCCAGCCCCGCTGCCCGGCGGCCTCTTCCTGGTCAAAGAACGATCCTGTGACCAGCCTGACGCTTTTATACTCGGCCTGGCCGTTGAGATCACAGACGACCGCCTCCGAGCCCGCATCCTTATAGGTCTCGATAATCTCGGATGGAACCAACCCGTCATGGGCGACCACCGCGTCAGGAAAAGCATTGCCGACATGAACGCGCAGCGCAGCGAGATGATCACAGAGGGTGTACCCGTCGGTCTCCCCTGGCTGGGTCATGATGTTGCAGATATAAATTCGAGGGCGGCCGGTGGCATTGATCAGCTCCATCAGCCCATCGATGAGCAGGTTCGGAATGACGCTGGTATAGAGACTGCCGGGGCCGAAGATAAAGAGATCGGCCTCATCGATCGCTGAGCGAATCTCCTGTGACATGGCGACCGGGCAGGGGCGAATTTCCACCTTCTGAATTCTCTTGGTGCTCCGGGCAATCTGCACCTCCCCGGTGCTCTTGGAACCATCGGGATGCTGAGCCACCAGGGAAACCTTCGCGCTGCTAGCCGGTATCACTCGACCGCGAACATTGAGGATCCTGTTCAGCTCTCTGATGGACACCCCGAAATCGCCGACCAGCCTCGTCAACACGGTGATGAAGAGGTTCCCGAAGCAATGCCCCTTGAACTCCGCCTCATCAAATCGGTACTGGAAGGCCTTGGCTATGAGCGGGTCGACATCAGCGAGCGCCATCAGGCAATTGCGAATATCTCCCGGAGAGACCATATCGAAATCATTACGCAACCTGCCCGAGCTTCCCCCGTTGTCGGTGACGGCGACCACCGCGGTGATCCGGTCAGTATAGGCCTTGAGTCCGCGAAGCAGCGCCGCCATGCCGGTGCCACCGCCGAAGGCGACAATCCTGGGAGCTGTTTTTCGCTGAGCACCCGTCGGGTAGGTGCTTACGCCAATCTCATTGTCAGCTGAACTGCTCATCAGCTTCTCTGAAAATATCAGTTATCCGTTTCGGATCATCACTCGTGGCAAGATACCTGAGTGATTTTTCATCGCGATGAAGCGTTGCGATCCTCTTCATAATCTCCAGGTGGAGTTCAGCCGTCTCCTGGGACGAAAGCACAAGGAAAAGCAGGTGGGCCGGTTCTCCATCCACAGACTCGTAGGAAAGACCTTCTGCGGAGCGCGCGTAAACCCCAAGCAAACCATCGATGAAATCGCAGCCCTTGGCATGGGGCACTCCAAGCCCCTTGCCAATCCCCGTAGATGCCTGGGTCTCACGTTTCTTAATAGCCTTCAGGGCATTCTTCACCGCCCCCTGATCGAGCGTTCCCTGGCTAACAAGATGCTCGAGCATTTCCTCATTGGCCGACTGCTTGTCCCTGGCCTGCAAATCCAGAAGCATCGAGGAGGGTGGATACAACTCAACAAGATTCATGAAGTCACATACCTTTAAGGAGATAAATACAAGCCCGTCTACTTTCCGACATGTAAGCCCCTGGAGCAAGCTATCTATAAGAAAGCTGCGACTTTAACCCGCCTGGAACCTGTTCTGATAAGTCCACCAGCGGAATCAAACACTCCCGTTCACGAATGAGCTCACTCTCTTTTCTTTTCGCCACCAGACACCACCAGGCACCGGGGTTCGAACCAATCCTGAAAATAATCGTAAAGGCGTACGGAATAACCGCTTACTCACTAGGAGCAAAGAGTATCGACTCCCTGCCGCAAAGTCAATCCAACCCGGAGCAATCGGTAAAAGGTTTAGCCCCGCGAATCCCGCAAGACGGCCGCTTTCCTTTCCAGGTCACCATCGGAGAAAAAGACCTCCTCGAGGCAGAGTCCGGAAGCTGGCGCCGTACAGCCCGTATCAACTCTCTGGCCGGAGCGCAGAGCATCAGGAATCGTACATGGAGCCCTCCTGCCCTGCCCGATCTCCAGCAAGGTACCGGAAAGTATCCGCACCATATTGTAGAGAAAGGCGTTCCCGACCACATCGATACGAATCAGCGAATCGCCGGGAACCCCCACCCTGACAAGATGCAGATACCGGACGGTGCTCACCGAAGTCTCAGGGGTGCTGTTCTGAAGACAGGCGAAATCATGCTTCCCCTCAAAAGAAACAGCCGCCGCCCGCATCGCATCGATGTCCACCGGACCCCGAACCCGTGACACGTAGCGGCAGGAGAAGACATCATCGATCTCCCCGGTGAACCAGGTGTAGTGATAGTGCTTGCCGACCGAATCGAAGCGAGGCTGAAAGTCTTCCCCCTCATCGCATGCCGCGGCCACGCGGACATCGGCAGGAAGCTCATTGTTCAGAACAATCGGAAGCTTGTCGGTCGGCACGGAACTGGCCGTGGTAAAGGCGCAGGCCTGGCCCCGGGCGTGGACCCCGGAATCTGTCCGGCTAGCCCCATCGACCCTGACCTCTTCGCCAAGCGCCCCGGAAATGGCCTCCTGCAGCACCCGCTGGACGGTCCGCAAGCCCGGCTGGAATTGCCATCCGTGACAGTCCGTTCCATCGTAGGCCACTATCAAACGAACCCGCCTCATCGATTCATCCTCCTGTTTGCACGCGACCCGGGCAGGGAGAGATTCGCTACAGCGCTTCGGCTATCTGAACTGCGTTCAGCGCCGCGCCCTTGCGAATCTGGTCACCGACCACCCATAAATCATAGGTCGCAGCTTCATCCGGATGCTGCCGCAGCCTTCCGACAAAGACATCATCCTGGTCGGCCGCCTGCAGCGGAGTGGGGTAGCGGTCGTCATGCGGATCATCGATAACATGGAGCCCGGGAGCCTTCTCAAATGCCTCGCGGATCGCGGAGATGTCGAGCGGGCTCTCCGTGCTGACCTGGATGGACTCAGAGTGGGCCCGCTCCACGGGAACGCGAACACAGGTAGCGCTGATCGGCACCTGGCCGAGCCCCATGATCTTCCTGGTCTCGAGCGTCATCTTCAGCTCTTCCTTTGTATAGCCGTCGTCCTGCACGACATCGATCCTCGGAACGAGATTGCCAGCCAGCCGGTGAGGAAAGGGGCTGTCATCGAGCTGCTCGCCGGCAAGCTCACGACGCAGAGCATCCATTCCCTTCGCCCCGGCTCCGGAAGCCGCCTGGTAGGTAGAAACGACGATCCGGGTCAACGGGGACAGCTCCTGAATCGGCTGCAGCGCGACAACCATGATGATCGTTGAGCAGTTGGGGTTGGAAATGATTCCCCGGTGACCGGCGATCGCGCCGATGTTCACCTCGGGTACCACCAGGGGAATCTCGGGATCCATCCGGAAGGCGGATGAGTTATCGACGACAACGGCTCCCGAGTCGACCGCAAGGGGAGCGTATTCACGTGAAATCGAGGCCCCGGCGGAAAAGAGAGCCAGGTCTATCCCGGAAAAGGAATCCTGCCCAAGAACCTCGACCGGAAGCTCTTCCCCCCTGAACTGGACCGTCTTCCCTGCAGAGCGCTCCGATGCCAGCGGGCGAATACCGCTGAGCGGAAAATCGCGCGCCTCCAGGACATCCAGCATCTCCTGCCCGACAGCCCCGGTGACGCCTACAACTGCAACACTTTTTGGACTCATGATCGATCCTTGTTCCGCAGCTTTCCTTTTTTCTCCTTGTCGCGGCGATCTTTAAGTACCGTGAGGATGTGCATCAGGGGGATCCCCAGGCAAAAGTACGCAACGGCAATCAGGATGAGTAGCTTTGGGAAACTGACAAAAAACATAGGCCCCTCTCCGGCGCCTGACCACCTTCAAAAGCCAAACGCTTAGACTACCGGCAGCCATCGGAGTACGCAATAGAATCCGCCCCCCGGGCCATCCGGAAAAGTTCAGACCGACGGCGTAAACACATTAGAAAACAAGCAGCTACGACTCTCCCATGCCATCCACAGCGGCGCGGTAGCTCAGTGCCTCGAGAATATCCTCTTCACCGACATCCTCACCTCCTGAGAGATCAGCCACCGTCCTCGCCACACGAAGAGCCCGAACGAATCCCCGCCCGGAAAGCGCCATGGGTACCGATACCCGCCGCAGAACCGTAAGACTGTCGGGCGTAAATCGGCCGTCCGCCAGCAGCCGCGAGGCGCTGATGGCGGAATTGAGAAGTCCCCCGCCCCAGCGTCGCGCCTGGCGCTCTCTCGCCCTCGCCACCTCCCGGCGAAGAGTCCTGGAGTCAAGACCGGGAGAGAGGGCCCCGGGTTCCAGCCAGCTGCCCGGATCGATCGCGGCGACCCGGCAATGAAGATCCAACCTGTCCGCCAGGGGGCCTGATATCTTCCGCGAATAGCTCTTCACCTGGCGGGGACCGCAGGTGCAGGGCCGCCTGGGATGCCCGAGGTAGCCGCAGGGGCAGGGATTCATCGCCGCCGCCAACAGGAAATCAGAAGGGAACGTAACCACCCCGCTGGCCCGGCCGATGGTGATCCGACCCTCCTCGATCGGCTCACGCAGAGCCTCGAGGGTTCTGCGTGAAAACTCGGGAAGCTCATCGAGGAAGAGCACGCCGCGGTGAGCCCGGCTGACCTCGCCCGGAGCTGGCCGGCTGCCGCCGCCGACCATGCCGCTGTGGCTCACGGTGTGATGGGGCGAACGAAAAGGGGGAAGACGAGAAAGCTCACAACCGGCCTCGCCCTCCGCGGCGCTCCGGATACGAAGAGTCTCGACAGCCTCCTCCCTGCTCAGCCGCGGAAGGATCCCTCCCAGGCGCCTTGCCAGCATGGTCTTCCCGATCCCGGGCGGTCCGCTCAAGAGGATATTGTGGCGCCCTGCGGCTGCCAACAGGAAGGCCCGCTTGGTCGCCTCCTGGCCGACCACCTCGGCGTAATCCGGCACCGCCTCGCAGACGGAAACTTCCCGGGGCAGAACGACCGGCCCCCGCTCGCCTCGAAGCACATCAACAGCCTGGCGCAGGTGTTCGACTCCGAACACATCAAGCCCCCCGACAAGCACCGCCTCGGCCGAATTCTCCAACGCGAAGACCTGCTCCCCGGCGCCCCGGCCGGCGAGGCAATCGGCCACCAGCAGGGCTCCCCTGACGGGCCGCACCTCCCCCTGCAACCCGAGCTCGCCCAGGAATCCCATCCCACCCAGGCGCTCTTCCAGCCCGGGCGCACGCACGCTCCCGCTGGCGATCAGGATCCCCAGAGCGATCGCCAGGTCAAAGCCGGCTCCCTCCTTCTGGCGGGCCGCCGGCGCGAGATTGACGAGGATCTTCAGGGTTGGAAATCGGAATCCCGAGTTGCGGATCGCCGCGCGAATCCGATCCCGGCTCTCGCGTGTCGACTTGCCCGGCAGGCCGACGATGTTGAAGCTACCATCACCGCGCCGGCAGAGATCCACCTGCACCTCGACCGGCCGCCCCTCGACCCCCAGGTAATCCCCGCTCCTGAGGCACACCAGGCGCCTCGCGGGCGCCGGAACGTCGACCGCGACTTTCGCCTCCCCCTGCCCCCCGTTGACAGGCATCTCCATTCAAAGCTCCTCCCCGTATTCTGCGGAGACGACCCTCGGTTTCGGAGGCGGTACAGGAGTGAGATTCT
>CAUZHA010000160.1:0-8100 GCA_963579555.1 Planctomycetes bacterium UBA1146 | reverse complement strand
TGGCGGCGACGATGCCGGTGGCGGCGACGATGCCGGTGGCGGCGACGATGCCGGTGGCGGCGACGATGCCGGTGGCGGTGGCCA
Source organism: Planctomycetes bacterium UBA1146 (assembly GCA_963579555.1). Taxonomy (GTDB): domain Bacteria; phylum Planctomycetota; class UBA8108; order UBA8108; family UBA8108; genus UBA8108. The sequence continues at coordinate 8,016 of CAUZHA010000160.1, read as the reverse complement.
AGGCGGAAGCTTTTCATGATTCAATGCGGCTGAGGCGGCTTTGCGTTTCTGAGAGATTGGAGGGTGCCTATGTCTAACGAAGAGGAAACTCCTCAAGCTCAAGAGCCGGAACCTTCCGAAGAGGGGGTTGCGACAGAAGAACCGTCCAACGGAGAGGCCGCTGAAGAAACAGCTGGCGCCGAAGCTCCTGGCGAATCCGAAGAAATGAACAGGCCCCCGTTTGATCTCAAATCGGGGGCCCGTATTTCTTACGGCCAGAAAAAAGGCTCGGTCATCTCCATCAGGGGCAACGGCAAGGTGCCCTACGAGGTGGGCATCCGCTGGGCCGAAGAAAAGCATCCGCAATGGATGCTTTTCGCCGCTCTGAAGCTGGCCTACGAGCAAGGCACCCTGGTGGTCAAGCCCTGACGGAAGCCGGGCGGCCCTTTCCTTCTATACATCTCGCGCTCCAGCCTGTCCCCGGAACCGCAAAGCGCTCGCCGCCGCCCTTATTGCTGGCAGCCGCCTGGCCTGCAAGCCGCCCCGAACAGCCTGATGTGCCTCCTGAACCTTAACTGAATTGTGTATTAACACACACCCTGGGCTACAGTAAACCTCACCGTTACAGGACACCCCTGCACGATGGGCGCTCGTAGTATTGAACCGCCTCTTCTGGCGGTCTTGAACTTCAAACCCGGGTTATGGAGCCTGTTCTATGGACAATGTCCTGCTCGCCATCGGGCTGCTGCTTGTCAACACACTATTCCTGACCGCGACCGTACTCCAGCTTCCTGGAAACTGGCTGATGGTCACCGCTGTCGGCGGGTTCATCCTGTGGGGTGGCGAGCCCGGCTTGTTTTCCATTGAGACCCTTGTGGCGCTCGCGGTAATCGCCATCCTGGCTGAAATAATAGAGTTCGCGGCCGGCGCGGCCGGCGCGCGAATGTCAGGCGGCTCCCGCAAGGGAGCCCTCTGGGCTCTTGCAGGCAGCCTGGTTGGCGGGCTCCTGGGCACCTTCCTCCTGCCGATACCGATCGTAGGATCCGTCTTCGGAGCCTGCGGAGGAGCCTTCCTGGGCGCGCTGTTCGGAGAAAGAAGGGAAGGCAAAAACATGCGGGACTCCCTGCGCTCCGGCGGGGGAGCCGCCACCGGCCGCCTGCTGGGAATCGTCGGCAAAATTGGCGGGGGAATACTGATCTGGGCCATAGCCACAATCGCCTCCTTCTGGCCCTGAGGAAACGCTCTCTCTTTAAGAGATGCCCCCGAATAACATGCCCGGCTATAGCCGCAACAGCGCGAGAACGGTAAGCTGAAAACATGAAGCTTATGGATCTGTGCAGTGAGACCCTTCCGGGTGGCCTCGACCTGAGCGAAGAAATTCTCATCGGGGCGAAACTTTGCGGGGAGATCCCCCGGCTGGCCGCTGAACATGTAGGACGAAGGCCTCTCTGGCTTGCCGACCCCCGCACCTGGGATGCTCTTGGCCGAGCCGACACGCTTCACGCATCGGGGCGCCCGGAAAACGGACACGAACTCCACCTCCTGCCGGATGCGCCCCATGCGGATACCGAACAGATTGGCCTGACATGCGCCGCGGTCGAGGCGGGTGGGTTCTCCGGGATCATCGCCATTGGCGCGGGTACGGTTAACGACATCGCCAAGATGGCCGCGACCCTGAGCAGAGTCCCATACATGGCCTTTGGAACCGCCGCCAGCATGAATGGCTACGCCAGCGGAATCGCCGCCATCCTGGTCGACGGACTCAAGACCACCATCGCTGCGCGACCGCCGCGAGCTATTATTCTCGACTCCGAGGTCCTTTGCCAGGCGCCTCCCGTCCTCGCCGCCGCCGGCATGGGAGACCTTCTGAGCAAGCCCGTCAGCACGGCAGACTGGTGGCTCGGCAATCGCCTCGAAGGCAGCGGCTTTGAAACGCTTCCGGGAAGAATCGTCGACGAGGCCGTGGCCCATGCAACAGAACATGCTGCCGGGCTCCCGGCCGGAGATGGTCACGCCCATGAAGCCCTCGCCCGGGCCCTGGTTCTGAGCGGAGTATCCATGGTCGTCGCCGGGAGCAGCAGCCCGGCCAGCGGTGGAGAACATCTCCTCAGCCATCTCTGGGATATGGAAGCTCTCGTCTGCGGAAGAGAGCTGCGCCTTCATGGAGCCCAGGTCGGGGTGGCAACCTGCCTCTGCGCCGCGCTCTACCAGCTCCTGGCCGAGCTGGAAAGCCCTGAGTTCCCGAAGACCCCCAACTGGCCGAGAACATCCGAGAGAATACGGATCGCCCACGGAGAGCTCGCGGATGCCATCCTGCCGCAGGCGGAAAAAAAGTTCGCCGGCTTCGCCGCAAGGAGCGCGCTTCTACGCGCGGAGTGGCCGCAGATGCGCGCAGAGCTGGCAGAGCTGGCCCTGCCCTCGGCCGCTGAAGTCCGCACGGTCCTCCAGGCCGCCGGAGCCCCGGCCAGCCTCGACGAGCTCGGCATTGAAAGAGACGAAGCCTTTGACGCCCTCGCAAGGGCCCGGGACATTCGTGACCGCTACACCGTGCTGGACCTCGCCTTCGAGCTGGGATTCTTTCCGGGCGGCATCCGACAGGTCATCCTGGCAGCGGGTGTTTGAAAATGTACCGCGTTTCTTGATCCTCGGCAGATGAAACGGCAACATCTCAATTATGCGATACCTCCTGCCCCTCCTGCTTCTCCTGGCTCACCCGCTCAGCCGTGCCGACGAAAGCCGCTTCGATCCCCCACTGAAAGGAGCCTACCTGGGCGTGGGGCTGGAAGAAACCCCCGCTGGGCTGCGGATCTCGCGGGTAGAAGAAAAAAGCGCCGCGGCAGCGGCGGGGCTGCTTCCCGGCGACATTCTGCTTCGCTTCGGGAAGCTTGACGGCCTCCGGAGCTGGAACATCCGCAAGCTCTGGCAGGCTCTCTCGGAGCTCCCAGGTGGGGGGGCTTACGAAATCTCTGTCCTCCGCAAGAAGCAAGAGGTACAGCTGAGGATCAAGCCGGATCCCGCCCTGGTACGCGACGCCCGGGAGCTCGCCCGGCGCTTCCAAAGCCACCGGCTCTTCAACGCCCTGGAGAATAAGCGCGCGCTGCTGGGAAAAATTGAGGGTGAGCTGGTTCAAGCGGTGCGACGCAGTCGCTCAACGCAGGCCGCCTACGAAGCTCTCAACGAGATCATCGACCGCTTTGGCGTTTCTCACACGGCGATTGTTCCACCCTGGAGCTACGCGAGCATGCTCGGCAAGGGGCCGGATGGAAAGCCCGCCTTTCACCTGGGCCTGACCGTACAAAAGCTGGTAATCCACGATGGAGAACGTTTCTTCGTGCGGGAGCTGATGTTTGGCGGAGCCGCGCGCGAGGCCGGCCTTCGCATCGGGGATGAACTCCTGGCCGTCAATGGGATTCCATTCTCCGAGTCTCCTCGCAAAACACTGGCCGGCTATGAGGCCCGGCATTCGATGTACACCATCCAGGTCGACCGCGGGGAGCGTGTCCGTCTTGGCTGCCGCAGGAGAGCGGGCGAGGCCGCCCGCAGTCTCGAAGCCACTGCCGACCGGGCCTCTACCGCCCTTGACTCCACCCGAGGCAGCGTTCGCATGCTCGGCCCGACCACGCCGGGGGTCGGTTATATCCACCTCTGGAACCTGCTCTCGCCCGAGACCGTATCGATCTTCGAAGAGGCCCTGGCCAAGAATCTCCGTTCCGCCCGAGCCCTGGTCCTGGACCTCAGGGGGAGAGGGGGGCAGGTTCGGGTTCTCAAGGCCATCGCCAGGCGGGTCGAGGCCGATGGCCGGCCGACCGCGGTTCTGGTGGATGGCCTGGCACGAAGCGCGAAGGAGGTTCTCGCCTACATGCTGAAGGGCGGGAAAAAGATCACGTTGGTTGGCGACACCACCGCCGGAGCGGTTCGCGCGGCGGGCTACGTAACCTTCGGCAGCCAGCTGCGGGTCATGCTCCCGGTAAACGCCCGGATACAGATCGAACGCCTCACCGATGGCATCGACCTCGAAGGCCGGGGGGTCAAGCCCGACATCTTCGTCGAGTTCCAGCTGCCGTACCTGGCCGGACGCGACCCGATCCTGGAGCGCGCGATCACTCTCCTTGGCAGCGAAGCCCCGCGGCCCCTTCGGAGGAGACTGTAACCCGGAAGGGAGCGGGCTATTGCGGTGCAGATTGCAGGTCTGTGAGGATGCAGATCCAGTCCGCCGCGCCATCGGAGGTGGTGTCAACTGGGGCGAAGGTCGCATCGCGGATTTCCAGGCGCACATCCGCCTCTCCATCGGCATCCAGGTCAAAGGCCAGCTCGGGCAGCGGAACCGAGGGAAGCTCGAGCGTGTCGATGATGCCCCCGAGAGAAGGCCCGAAAAGGCCGATGGCAAGCTGGGCAAACTTCAGCAGGTTCTCATCCGGGATGTCGAAGGTCTCGGCGGCCACCTGTATGTCCAGGCCCGTGATCCCGCCGACGATAGCATCGGGGAACCCATCCTTGTTCAGATCGGATGTGTCCACATTGAAGACCAGGGTGGGCGGTCCCCCGGGGGGGCGCACCAGGGCCAGCATGGTCTCGAGGGAAAAAGAAAGCGAGTAGGAGATAAGGCTCACCTCGTCAGGCTCGCCATCGGCATCGCTTTCCCCTACCCCATCGCCATCGGCATCCGCCAGGAAGGCGATCTCGAGACCGGCCACCTGCAGCTCCGCAGGCATCGCGCTGATGATCCCCGCGGGGCCGGGAAGTGAACGAAGGACCTCCGGCACGAGGATAAAATCAGAGCTGGTACGACTCGCGTTGTGGCCCTGAATCGCCAGAACGTTACCCTCGGAGCGCAGGAGACCCTGCCACTGGAGCAGGTCAAGCTCCAGGGTGTCCGGCTCCCCGACGCTGTCGGCAAGCTCATCGAAGCGCGGAGGGGTTCCCTCCTCGCCGATGTTGCTCCTGGCAATCTCTACGCCATTCAGATAGGCGACGAAGGCATCGTCAAAAAGAACCCGCAGGCTGAGGCTCTCTATTTCTTCCCGGTCCTCGAGGTCGAAGGCTGCCCGTAGATAGAGAGACGTGTAGGCCCCATCGGCCAGGCCCTCCGGCCGGGTACGAATCCGGATGGTCTCATCCGGGTTTGATGAATAACCGAACCCCGCCGCTGCCCGCGACCAGTCGCTGTCATCAAAGGCGCGGGTGTTCCACCTTTGCGGAGGCTCGCTGTCCCCCGGCAACCAGCTCCACTCATCCCCGACACCGAGGATGGACGAATCGAGGGCCCCCTCACCCGGCACGATCGTCGGCGGATGGCGCATCGACACGGCGATCACGAGAGGGTCTTCCGCGTCCACTCCCGGAAGGCTCGTAAGCCGGGGCTCCAGGCCCAGCGCCAGGGTGCTCACGTTGAGAGGCAGCGGGCTTTCGATGTCGTCAAGGGAGAGCGTTGTCCCCAGGCCTCCGGTGGAGACGATCTCGGACAGGGCCTGGTTGAGGGTGTCGGTAGAAAGAGAGATGGTCGCATCGACCGGATGCTGGGCTTCAACGCCAAGCGGGAAGCCCGGAAAGGGGGCTCGCCCAAGCACTGAGCCGGGATAAGCCGGATAAGTCGGCGAGGGGGGGGCGGAGCTGGTCCAGGCGCCATCAAAGAGGAAAGACAAGCCGCCGAGGCCCTCGACTACATCGCTGAAACGCGTCTCGAGCGAAACAGGATCGATGGCGAGATCGAGGCTCAGATTGCTGAAGGCTCCCGCCAGTATCGGCACAATCTCTCCATCAGCCGCGCCCTGGACAGCATCGCGAACAGCGTCTTCGACCTGGCCCGAGAAGAGGCCGCTGAGAGCGTTCACCAGGGCGTCAAAGATGCCTATCGGGTCCAGGAAGCCGCTGACGGAGAAATCTGAGCTGCCAATCTCAACCGTAAAGCCGTCGGAGACCACCTCGAGCCGCTCGCCATCGACGCTGGGCTGAAAAGCGAAGGTGCCGATGATGTCGATGGTGTTGCCTGTCCAGATCGCATCCCACTCGTCGGTCCCGAGAAAACCGAAGTCGCTCTCTCCATCTCCGAAGAAACGCAGCCGCTCGAGCCGCACCCGCAGCCCGACCCGGCCGCCGGCAAGATCAGAAGGAAAAAGATCGAAATGGATCGGGCCATCGATCTCCACTCTGTCTCCATCGACCTCTACGGGAACGCCGAGAATATTTCCGTTGAAGAGCCGCACCCCCCTCACCGACTCGTTCAAGAGCTCAGGGATGCCGTCCAGGAAGGGCTCGACAATCACCTCCAGCTCGTCATAGCCGCTGTCCCCGGAGATGTCGAGCGTGAGCGCCTCGGTCGCCGCCCCTCTTGCGAGAATCGGATTGAACCCGACAGCCAGCTCTCCGAAGGCCGCTCGGCCGGCCTCGTCGACCACCTCGATACGAAGAAGCTGGGGGCCGGGCTCGCCGCTTCTGAGATTGACTCGCAAGGTCGCAGGCAGGGCCAGGGGAGCCGGCAACTCGACATCCTCTCCGTCGACAACCACCCGGCTCACACCCGTGTCATCGTCAACGCGCAGGCGAAGGTTAAAACTGCGGCCGGGGATGATCTGCCCCTGGGAGGGCGAGACAATGGAGAGGGTCGGAGCTTCGTTCCGGGACACGCCCGTCACCTCGCAGACAGCCTCGGCAGCCACCTCGTCGCCGAGCAGAGCCGCGACCCGGTATTCGTGGGACACCCCGGCAAGCGGCGCGTCGCTGTACTCCCGAACCTCGGCGCCCAGCTCGGCCAGGAGCCCGCCATCCCTGTAAACATCGATGCTCTCAGCCTCTCCCTCCAGCTCCCAGGACAGCTGAACGATCGGGCCGCGCACGACACAGGTCAGCTCGAGAGCGATCGGTGGGCCGCAGGCCAGGCCGGGGGTCGGATCCGGCCCAGGGGCGGGAAACGGGGGGGCGGGCCGCGGGCCGCCCAGGAAGAGGTATTCAAGCACGCGAATCGGATCAGAAATATCAACCGACTCATCGTCGTTGGTGTCAGCGGCCGCAAGACAGTCCGGCTCCCTGCCCGCGAGAAAGAGCCATCTCAGCGAATACTGTGCATCGGAGATATTGACCTCGCCGTCTCCGTTGGAGTCGCCGCGAACAAAATCATTCCCTGCGACCGGCAGGCAGAAACAGCCCGACAGCGCCACGAGATACAGCATTCGCCATGCTCTAAACATCAAGTGCTCCAGTTGAGACTCATTCACGAAAACAGCCAGGGACCCGAGACTCCATGATAAACCCCTCCAGGGAACCCATTAAGCAAAAAGGGGGCCTCAGAGGCCTCCTCGCCCGAGCAGCTCCAGGGCCCGGCGCAGCAGCACCGGGCCGGCCGCCGGCCCTACCGACATCGATTCCTCATAGGCCCCCTTGCGGAAATCTGCGGCCGGAATGATGTAGCCCTGCTCGTCATTGCAGAGCCCGACAATCATCCGGGGATAGCCCTCCATCTTTTCGAGGAGCTCGAAAGACAGCTCCGGCAGCAGCTCGCCCGGGACTGTAAGCAATTCGGCATCTCCGAGCCGAACGTGAAAGAGCTCTGAGACCGCCCGCCCACGATCAAACACCCGGCGATCCGGGTGGAGCTTCGCGAACAGCAGGAGACGGGGGTTCGTTACCGGGATCTCGATGCGGGACCTTCGCAGGCCAAGCTCCGCCTTCGAGCTGGGAACGGCGCTGGCGAGGATTCTTGAAACCTCATCCGCGAGGCGCAGGCCCACCTTGCGCGCCTGCTCATGAGTCCGCTCAATCGTATCTCCGGAGACCATCCCGCCTATCGCCCCGTTAAGATAAATCACAGGGGCGCCGCTTCGCCTGGCGAGCTCGTCGCAAAGATAGCCGGGGAAATCAGCGCTGATTTCCTTCGGGCCTTTTTCAAGGCCCTCCACATGGCAGGCAAAATGAACCAGCGTTACGAGCGGCCGGCCGTTCGCCCCGCGCGCCTGGATAGTCGCTATCTGGGGGTCAACGATGCCGGGATTCCGGGCGTTGCGGAACAGGCCGCTGACCCGGGCACCCGCGAGCGAGAGCTCA
>CAUZHA010000159.1:0-8106 GCA_963579555.1 Planctomycetes bacterium UBA1146 | reverse complement strand
CGTCCCGCTGAAGCGAGGAGCCTGTTTACGGCCGAGGCGGCCTTGCCGGAGGCTCCCCCGACAAGAGCGACCCCGCCGCCGGGCTTCAGGAGCTTCTTCACGGCTGCCAGTCCCCCCGGAGAGCGCCCGTCAGTGAGGCTCCCCTCGAAGACAACGAGATTCGCCAGGTAGTCGGCATACCCGAGCTCCGCGAGCGAGCCCACATGGGCTACAGCCCGCCCGTAGAGCCCGGCCGCATCGAGCGTGGCACGAACCTTCGAGGCTGTCTTCTCATCGGAGCAGACCGCGATCACCTGGAGACGGGTACGCCTGGCCAGCTCCAGGGCGAGGTTTCCGTCAACTGAATCGAGGACGAAACAATAGCCCCTGTCGATCCCCGCGAGCGCGAGAAGTTCGCCGGCCTCCGCCTCGTAGGGGCGGTCATCGACCGCCGCCGTCCTGCCTGCCGCCGGCTTGCCGGCGCTGGAGAGGGCCGCCCTGGCCGGCCGGAAGCAGTAAATCCTGCCGGTGTCGGTGCTGACGAACAGGCTCCCGCCGGCAATCGCGAGCGACCAGGCCGCTCCATCCACCGGCGCCTCCCAGAGCTTTTTCCCATCGGCAGCAGAGAACGCCGCCACCCGTCCCCGCCCACCGGCATAGCGCACCCCCGCGGCCCCGATGAGGGAGAGGTTAAAATCCTGCGAGATGGCGCTGAGATTGGCCTGCACGCCCTTGCCCTTGCGCTTCAGGGCGGCGACGAAGGCCGCCGGGGAGCGTCCCTGGGAAATCGAGATCTTTTCACCCTGGCGGGCCAGGTATCCCTGTGGAGAGACCGCAACCTCCTTGCGAGAGACAACCTTCCCGGTCCGGGCATCCAGCGCGCAATAATAAACTCCCTGCCGGGGAAAGAGACCGGCACAGCAGTAGAGACTTCGTCCATCGACCATCACGCTCGACCGGACCGGCCAGACGGAGATGATCCTCCCGTTGCCCGGAACTCGGCGGCGGCGGGGAGCGAGCCGGCGTTTCCATTGGAGCAGACCGGAATCCGCAGCAAGGCAATAGACCTGCCCATCATCCGACCCGAAATAGAGCCGACCATCGGAATAAGAAGGCGCGAGCCGTACGGGGCCCTCGGTGAAAAAGCTCCAGCGTTCGCGTCCGCTCGCAGCGTCAAGACAGTAGACCTTGTCATCCGCGGAGGAACCGAAATAGATGTTCCCGCCCCCGGCGACCACGTGGAAGGCCCTGTCGTAGGTCACCCTGGCCTTCAGCTCCTTCTTGTTGTTCCAGAAATCCTGTTTTGCAGGAGGAGGCCAGGCCGGCCGGGGGCCCTGGCCCGCCCGGTAGACCCAGGACTGCACCAGCGGCGGCTCCAGGGCCTCGGGGGTGATCCCGGTGCGTTCATTGTCGTGCAGGTAGGTCGGCCAGCCCGGGCGGGACTCAACCGAACCGCGCGCACCGGGAAAGAGTCCCCGGGTCTCCTCGAAACGCTTTCGCACCTCGTCGCCGTCGAGCGCCCTGGGCCACAGGGAGACCTCCCTCAGGCTGCCAGCAAGAGAGTGGAGCTCGTCGTCATCCTGGTAGGCGCCCAGCACAAGGACGCCCTTCGACGGGTAATTGATCGAGCCGGACTGGGTCAGGTCGGAGGCCGCCATGCGCCCATCTACATAGAGCTTCTGCACCTTGCCGTTGTAGGTCCCGACAACGTGGTACCAATAGCCTGGCAGGTAGTCGGACGGAGCCTTCAGGTAGGTCAGCTTGCCATCGCCATCATCGCTGCCCATGCTGGAGAGACAGAAAAAGAACCGGCTGCCGTTAATTCCGAGACACCAGCCCTTCTCGAAGTTGCCATTATCCTGGATCGCTGAGATGATGCCGCCCCATTCACGCGCCTCGCGCACCCGGACCCAGGCCTCGACGCTGATGGAGCGGTCCGGAAGCACCTTCCCATCCAGCTTCTCGCTGAGCAGAACCCGGCTCTTATCGCCGCTGAGCTCGAGCGACTGGGGCTTCTCGCTTGAGACCGAGGCCTTACCGAAGATCCGGCCGATGAGCTTCCCGGCAGTAGGGCGAACGCGGGAAGAGCGGACCTGCTTGCGATCGAAGGTCCACCTGCCCGCAGGCGCGTCTCCATCACCCGCCCCGCACCACGCAGGCATGAAAAAGATACCCACGAGGACCGCTGTCGCTATTTTCAGGTTGAAACGCATCTTGGATTCTCCGCCTACTCCCTAAAAATAGCTGCGCGGCCGCTCTTTGGCGACAGGCATTTATCCCTTTTGGCCGCCCTCGACAGCGCGGTCGCCATCAGGCGGGCGCGATACGGACGCCGTTCTTTCCCGAGCGCTTGACATCGAGACACATCTGGTCGGCAAGCGCCAGCATCTCCTCGGCCTCATCGCAGCTCTCCGGAAACGAGGCGCAGCCGATGCTCAGCGTGACATTGCCCGGCTCGTCTTCCCCGGGGATGGAGATGTCCGCGACCGCGAGGCGGATTCTCTCCGCCGTACGTCCCGCGTCTTCGGAGCCGGTCTCCGGCAGGAGAACCGCGAACTCATCGCCGCCGAAGCGGCACACCACATCGGCCTGGCGGGTCGTGTCCATCAGCATCCGGCCGACCTTTCTCAGCACCGAGTCTCCCTCGATATGCCCGCAGAGATCATTCACCTGCTTGAAGTTGTCCAGGTCGATGATGAACATGCTCAGCGGATGAGAATACCGCCGGGCCCTGCCCAGCTCCTCACCAAGCCGCTCGTTAAAATAGCGCCTGCTGTGAACACCCGTCACCTCATCGATGTTGACGAAGGTCAGGATGCTCTCAAACTCCGCCCGCGCAACCAGCCGGGCCCCCTGCAGAATCTTCTCAACGGAGAAGAGATAGTCAAGCGCCGCCACCCGGAAACCCACCTCGCGTTCGAGAGTCTGCTCCAGCTCTTTTTTATGCTCGGTAATGGCCGCCCAGATCCGAACGGCCTCTTCAAGCGGGAAACGCCTCCAGGTGAGCTGGAAAAGCAGCTCCACGTAGAGGTTGTCATCCGAGCAGGAGAGCGCGGAGATGATCTTCTGCAGGGCCTCGGGCGAATCCAGGTGTCGGTCCTTACCGAGAATCTCCAGCAGGTCGATCCCCTGCGCCTCCAGTTCCTTGAGCTCCTTTGCGAGTGACATGCAGGACATGATAAACCCACGTGGCCAACTTTTGAAGCGCCCCGATGAATCCCCACGAACAGAAGCCTAACCTCTAAACATAAAAAACAGCCGGCGCGAACGCCGGCTGCTAACCCAATTCCCTTCCGGGACACTTCACCCCATGTACGAGTCCGTCTGCGTCTGTCTCAAAGATCCGCCAGGTAATCCAGCACATCTGCCACAGGGTATGGCTTATCGAAACAGGCGACGCTACCTTCGTAATCAATCTTCTCTCTGCAGTTGTCTGCGTCCTCACCACAAACCATCAGTGGAAGCGAGACTCCCTGGCCGGTGAGGAAGGAGAAGAACTCGGTACTCTCTTCGTTTATTGTTTCAGAGTGCATGACGATCAGGTTCATCATGCGAGTCGACAGGACGGTCTTCCCGACGTCCTTATTGAGCGCGATCTCCAGCTCAAACCGATGATTGTCGAACAGATTCCTCAGCTCGAAGCTGCTTTCCTTGGACTCTCCAAAAATCAAAATCCTGCCGCGATCCATCCTGGCACCTCGGGAAATATTCTCTGCGTGAACGCCGCGGAAGCGAAAGACGACTTTCTCACCTCCGCCGGCCCCATCTGTCCGTTACAAACAGGTCCCCATGTATCGGCGGGATCCGGCAGGATCTTCACAGCTTTCTTGCAAGGCCGCATCCGGGGCCGGGGATGCCACATCCCGGGCAGATATCAGGCCCTTGAAATTCCCCGACAGGGTATTCAGGCCGCCTGGTCACAGCCGAGCAAACGAATGATCTGCACCATGGAGGATCGCAGCTCGCCCCGACTGATGATTCGATCGACAAAACCGTGCTCGAGCTGAAATTCCGAGCTCTGGAAGCCATCGGGTATGTCTGATTTGATCGTCTCCCTGATCACCGTGGGGCCCGCGAAGCCGATCAGGGCTCCTGGCTCAGCAAAGATCACGTCTCCGAGAGCCGCAAAGCTCGCCATGCAGCCGCCCATGGTGGGGTTGGTCAGCACCGAGATGAACAGCCCTCCACAGCGGTCCAGCTCAGCCAACGCGACACTGGTCTTGGCCATCTGCATCAAAGAGAGGATCCCCTCGTCCATGCGAGCGCCTCCGCCGGAGCCGCTCACGAAAATAAAAGGCTGGGACAACTCCCTCGCCATGTCGATCCCCCTGCGGATCTTTTCGCCAACCACCGAGCCCATGCTGCCGCGCAGAAATCTCGAATCGCTCACCCCGAAAACAACCGGGATTCCATCCATCTTCCCTGTGCCTACCACGCAGGCATCTGAGAGCTTGGTGAGCTCCTGGGCGCTCTTCAGCCTGTCTTCGTAGGAGCGCACCGCGACGAAATCGAGCGGGTCAAGGGGATAGATCTCGGTGAAGTGCTCCTCAAAAGTGCACTCATCGAGGAGCGAATCGATTCTCTCTGTACTTGAAATCTCGAAATGATAATTACACTCAGGACAGACGTTCTGCATCTCCTCGAACTTCGGCTTGTAGACCAGCTTGTTACAGGAGGTGCACTGCATCCAGAGATCAGGCATCTCCTTGCGCTTGCGCGGGCCGCCGGATTTTTTTTCGGTTTCCTCGGGGGTCATTTTCAGCTACCTGCCAGTCTCAAGAGTTCACGGGTCGCCTCGGCCGGGTCTTCCGAGCCGAAGATGGCGCTGCCGGCGACAAAAACGTCGGCGCCCGCCTCCCTGCATTCCACTATGGTGCTACTGTCCACACCTCCATCAACCTCAATCTTTAATTTCTTTGGCTCCGGAAAGGTTCCGACCTCCTGGCGGATCCTCCTGACCTTATCCAGGTTCTCACCTAGAAAAGCCTGCCCGCCGAAGCCGGGATGGACGGTCATGATGACCACCATGTCGAGCCGCGGCAGGAAATCAAAGATTTCCTCCGCCGGAGTTCCCGGATTTACCGCCAGTCCCTTGCCGACTCCCTTCTCTTCCATGCGGTCGAGCAGCTCGTTCACATCGCCGCTCGCCTCGATGTGAAAGCTGACATGGTCGGCTCCGGCATCGACGAAGGAATCGAGGTACTTCCCCGGGTCAGTAATCATCAGGTGGACATCAAGGGGCAGCGTGGTAACGGCGCGCAGCGCCTGGACAACGATCGGCCCCATCGTCAGGTTGGGAACGAAGTGCCCGTCCATCACGTCAATGTGGATCTGGGCGGCGCCGGCATCCTCTACCGTTCGGACCTGCTCTGCGAGCCTTGCGAAATCGGCGGAGAGTATGGAGGGTGCAATCCTTGGAGTCATAACGACGAAGTTTAGGTGTACCGGGAAAAGCACGCAAGCTCTGACGAAAAAAAACGAGGCGACCCTGGCGGGTCGCCTCGAGACGACTGAGAGATTGGACGAGTCTGGGCTCCTCCCGAGCCCATGGAAACGGGTTAACTCATCAAACCTGGTGGCAGGCGTGATTAACGCCTGCGGCCGGTGGAACTCTATCCGAAGTCAATCGATGGGATGGCTCGTAACTCTGGCTGCAGAGGTCGCGTTAAAGCGAATAACCGCGGAGTGGTCGACGAAGAAGTGCCGATCGCCATCATTGCCCGCGCTCACCGGCGACGCAGAGCAACTCCAGGTGCCAGCGGTCTTGAGGTAATTGAACGTGTAGCCGGATTTCCGGCCAGCGCCGAGTACGCTGTCGATATAGCCAGCCGTCTGGAGAGCGCTCAGGTTAACAGCGTATCCCTGAAAACGAGTGCGATACTGCTCGTTAACCGTCGAAAGCGTTCTCAGCGAGCTGATCGCCGAAGCCTCGTTGCCAGCCTTGCGAGCGTTCAAGAGGCTCGGGATCGCGATCGCGGCGATAATCGCAATGATCGCCACAACAATCATGAGCTCAATAAGCGTAAAACCTTCTTCTCTGCGCATCGTTTTCATTCTTCACTTCTCCTCTAAAGGACTTTCCTTGACCCGTCGAGTCCAATTCTCGACTAAATGTTAAACAAACTCTCATGCGCCCTCCCCCCCGGGACGCTGCCAGACCATCTGGCGTCTGCTAACCCAATGGCAAGGAGGGGGCCGAATCGATGAAGAAATTCCAGATTGTTCGCAAGTAGCTGCGCCACAAACAAATACAAGGGCCCGACCGAAATGAGCGGCCGAACTCCGTGCCAATAATTGTCACTCCGAGTGGCCAATTACCGACGCATTTGCCGCTGATCGCCATTAGGCGGCACCCGGATCAGCCATATTGACCGCCCTCTCACTCTGCCCTACACTCTGGAATCAAGCATTCCTGTCCCGCCGCCCGCGCGGAAGGCGAGGTTAAAAGAGATCGGTGATGGTGATCGCACAAAAGAAGATCTGGAGTTCACGCGAAATTGACGAGGCTCGTTGCTCGGACCTCGCGCAAGAGGCGAGCTGCTCTCCCCAGGTTGCGGCCCTCCTGCTGAGCCGGGGGATCGACAGCGGCGAAAAAGCTCAACGGTTCCTCCACCCCAGGCTTGTCCACCTGCTAGACCCCGGAGTTCTCCCTGAAATTGACAAGGCGGCCGAGAGAATCAACAGCGCCATCGCGCAAAACGAGAGCATCTGCGTTTTCGGAGATTATGACGTAGATGGAGTCACCTCGACCTGCCTGCTGCTCAATTTCTTCCGGCAGGTCGGCAAAGAGGTCGCCTACCTCCTGCCGGACAGGTTCAAGGGAGGCTACGGCCTCAACTGCGATGTGATCAGGGAGCTGGCCAGCGACGGGGTCCAGCTGTTGATCACGGTCGACAACGGCTCATCTTCACAGGCAGAGATAGCGCTTGCCGCGGAGCTGGGGATGGACGTCGTCGTTTGTGACCACCACCAGCCCTCAGAAGACTCACCCAACCCCATCGCCCATATCAATCCCTGGCTATCTGACGATGAGAGCGTCTTCAAGGATCTTGCAGGGGTCGGCGTCACCTACAAGCTGGTCTGGGAGCTGTGCCGATGTTTCACCCGTCAGAAGAAGCTCTCCGAGGAGTTCAGCAACTTCATGCGGGAATGTCTAAGCCTGGCGGCCCTGGGCACCATAGCCGATATGGTGCCCCTCCATGGAGAGAACAGGATCCTCGCCAAGTTTGGGCTCCAGAAGCTGAGGGAATCCACAAAGCCCGGCATCAGCAAGCTGGTAAACGCCGCGCTCAAGAGGGATGACTCGCGGGACCACCTCACCAGCGAAGATGTCGGCTTCAGCATAGGACCAAAGATTAACGCCGCCGGGCGGCTGAGCAACGCGGACTACGCCCTGCGCCTCCTCATGGCCGAAGATAATGACCAGGCGGATGAGTTGATCCAGGTTCTCGACAGGGAAAACAACAAGCGCAAAAAGATTGGCGCGGAGATATTCGAAGATGTCTGCAATCGCATCGAGACCACCTACGACCTGGACAAGGAAAAGGTCATCGTCCTGGGAGACGAGACCTGGCATCCGGGAGTGCTGGGAATCGTCGCCTCGCGGGTCGTCGAGAAATACTACAGACCGGCATTCCTCTTCTCTATCGAGAAAGGAATCGCCAAGGGGTCTGCGAGGTCCATCAAGGGCGTGGCGCTGTGCGATGCTCTCACCGAGTGTGGAGACCTCTTTGAACGTTTTGGCGGCCATGCCATGGCTGCGGGAGGAACCCTCCGGGCCGAAAAACTGGACGACCTGCGCGCAGCCCTGAACGAGATCATCGACCTCGATCCCTCGGGGATGGTCCCTGAAATAGAATTTGACTGCCAGCTCGAGCTCGAAGAGATCGACAACTCCCTTCTCTCGGACATAGCCCTCCTTGAACCCTTTGGCGCCGGCAACTCGGAACCTCTTTTCGCCACGATGGATCTCGAAATTGTCGGCTCGCCAAAGCTGATGGGTAAAGACGGGAGGCACATCTCCTTCCACGTCCGTAACAAGGCGCGGGGGAAAACAGCCCTGAGGGCCGTGGCATTTTTTATGGGAGATCGCTGCGAAGAAATCAGCCGGGGAAACCGCATCTCGAT
>CAUZHA010000158.1:0-8537 GCA_963579555.1 Planctomycetes bacterium UBA1146 | reverse complement strand
GCATCCAGGCGCAGCGTTGTCATACGGGGCATTGTCCTACGGGTGTGGCGACCCAGTCCAAGTGGCTGATGCGAGGGCTTGATCCAACGGCCAAGGCCCATCGCCTGGCCAACTACGTCGTCGCTCTGCGAAAAGAGATCCTCCAACTCAGCAGGGCCTGTGGCGTCAGGCATCCTGCCCTGGTGGTTCCCGAACACTTTGAGCTCCTCGATGACAGCTTCGGCTCTAAAACCGTGCGCGAGGTTTTCGGCTACGAGGTGGATTGGAGCCTGCCGGCAGTTGCTGACCAGGAGGAGATTAACGGGATCATGCAGGGGTGAGGGTGGTTGATTGATGTGTGAACGGTCATTTCGAACTGGAGTGTCTTCGCTGATGGGCGTCCTGGCCTGCCTTGCGATGGCCGTGCTCATTTCTTCCTGCGGAGGTTTGCCTGAGCCGGGCGGGGTTCGGATTCACGAGATCCAGGGCCGGGCGCACCGTTCGCTCTATCATGGTCGGCAGGTCTCCGGTGTTGTCGGAATCGTTACCTTCACGGGCAAGGATCATTTCTTCCTGCAGGATCCTGATCCTGACAGGGATGATTCCACTTCTGAGGCCTTGAGAGTTTATGTCGGAAGGGACGGAGCGGTTCCGGCCCGGGGAGACCGGGTCTCGGTTTCCGGCAAGGTGACGGAATATTATCCCGGCGGCAAGAAAACAGGCAACCTGCCCATGACCGGGATCGAGGCGAAGGAGGTGCGGCCCATCGCCTCGAAACGGCCGCTTCCGGATTTTGTGTCGATTGCCGCTGGGGGACGTCTTCCGCCAGGGAAGGTCATCGACGACGACTCCGTAGCTGGTGAGCCGGAAAATCCGGCGACTCCTTTTGATCCCGGGCAGGATGGTCTTGATTTCTACGAGAGTCTTGAGGGGATGCTTGTTGAGCTCAACGAGGCTGTTGTTGTCGGGGCATCGAATAAGTATTCCGAGGTCTGGGTTATCCCTGGTGACGGAGGCGACTTTGGCCCCAGGACTCCGCGCGGAGGTCTCCTTTTGCGTAGCGACGACAGGAATCCTGAGAGGATCAAGCTCCAGGTGGGCCGGCCTCATCAGTGGAACGTGGGGGATGTCTTGACAGGAGTCAGGGGTGTTTTCGATTACAGCTTTGGGAACTTCGCGCTCAAGCTTCTCGATGCGCCTGGCCATGAAGACCGGGGCCTGATGCCCGAGGTGACCAGCCTCAGCGGCGGCCAGGGTCGGCTGAGCCTGGCCTCCTATAATGTGCTGAATTTCTCCGCGGTTGATAAGGAACGTTCCGGGAAGCTTGCGGCCCAGGTTGTCGTTAATCTCAAGGCGCCCGACATCCTGGCCCTGCAGGAGATGCAGGACAATAATGGCCCCGGCAAGGAGGGGGGCGCGGATGCAGGTGACAGCTTCAGGCTCCTGGTGGAAGCCATCACCGCAGCTGGAGGTCCCGGCTACGAATTTGTGCAGCTCAATCCGGGAGACGGGGAGGATGGGGGACAACCCGGAGGCAATATTCGCGTAGGCTTTCTTTTTAATCCAGCGAGGCTGAAGCTGGTCGTCCGTAAAGAGCTCGAGCAGGGTCAGCCTCCGAGTCCATCTCGGCTGGGGGGGCACTCGCCGGCTTTCGAGTCCAGCAGGAAGTCCCTGCTCTGTGAGTTCCGTTTTGGTGAGTCGAGTATCTTTGTTATCAACAACCATCTCTCCTCCAAGTTCGGCAGCCCGCCAATGTACGGCAGCATGCAGCCGCCGAAGAATGGTGGGTTCGACAAGCGGGTGGCCCAGTTCAACCTGGTGAGCTCAGTTGTCGATGGGATCGTAGCTGCAGTTCCCGGAGCCCGGGTCGTTGTCCTGGGAGACTTCAACGAGTTTCCCTTCGAGGAGCCGTTGAAGAGCGCCGGGAAGGGCAAGGCTGGATTGGAGAACCTGCTGGAGCTTCTCCCCTCCACGGAACGCTATACCTACAACTTCCAGGGGAACTCGCAGGCTCTTGACCATATTCTGGTAACCGGATCGCTGGCGCAAGGCGCGCAGGTTGACATTGTCCACGTCAACAGCGAGTTCGCCTCACAGGTGAGCGACCATGATCCGGTGGTCGCCACGCTCAGGATTCAGAGGTAGCCCCTGGAAGGGAAAGGGCGAACGATCGCCCGGACCCCGCGAGGCGGGACCCGGGAAATCGTCGCGAGACATCAGGCTCCCTCAGGGACAGACCTGGATGTCACAGGAAAGAGCACCCTGCTCTACCGTACCGCAGTCCTCGCCAGGAGGAGCGATCTGGCCGCCGGCCCTGAACAGGTAGCTCAGGAAGTAGACGGGATCGGTCAGGTTCAGGGTGTTGTCACCGTTGGTATCAGCTGACATTTCGCAGCACAGCTCACTTCCGTTGGTAAACATGTGACTGAGAACGACGATAGCATCGGTAACGTTCAGGTTGCCATCACAGTTGGCGTCTCCGCGGCGGAAGGTCGCGGTCGGAACAGTGGAGCCGGAGTCAACCATACCGTTGACGACGATCTCCGAGAGGGCAGGGCCAGCCTCGCCTTCATACAGTCCGACAACATCCCGCTGGGCGATGGTCAGGGTCAGGCCATCGAAGGGTCGCTCCAGATCGAGCTCGATGGTGATCCGGTTGCCCGAGGTCAGCCTGCGGCGGACGATGCGCTCCTCGACTGTCTCTCCTCCAAGGGTCGTCTCGATGACAAAGCCGCGGATCTCCTGGCTGCGCTCGCCAAAGATCCCAACCTCGGGACCCCGGCCGGGCGCGTGGACCACGAGCTGGCGCGAGCGAATCGGGACCGGCCAACGCATCTGGACGATACTGTTGGTTCGGCTTCCGGCACCTACCCACTCGTTACCCATCGCCATTGTCGAACGGTCGACAAGGTTCTGAGGTGGGAAGATCGCCAGCACGGCTCCGGGCACGAACCTGGGCAGACCGATGATCTCGTTTTCAGCGTCAACGACCTCTGGAAGAGGACGCTGGGGAGGCACGCGGCCAAAGGCGGAGCTGGCGCGGACCGCAGCGCTCGGGGCGAGGTTGGTGAACCTGAGCTCCCTGGCATCCTGCGGTACATCGACCATGGTGTGTCCGGCATGGCAGCCAACACAGCGAGCTGTACGGTGTTCACGTCCGAAGTTCATGCCGCCGACATGGAAGACCTGGCCGTCCCGGCCCTGGGCGAGATTGCCTTCGGGAGTACGGATGACCTCAAAGAGCGGCACACCCGCTGGCAGCTCAGCCTCGACTCGTCCATCAGGACCAATCTCTTCGCGATGGATCAGGACAGGTTCGTCATTTCCCTCGGTGCTGCTGCCCTGGGGAGCCATGTAGAACTCGATGGCCAGGTTCTGCCCGATCGGCGGGGAGGAAGGTACGTTGAAGTCGACAGGGGCGTTGAAGTGGATATTCTCGACAATGAACCGGAAGGTGCCGTTCATTCGAACGGCCTCTTCGGCGGTTTGCGGAATATCGTTCGTCAACGTGTCGGTCGTGAGGTCCCGGATGACCGGGGGCAGCTCACGAACGACAATCGGAGTCGCATCCAGTTCGGCGGTGAGTCTGCGCTCGAGGAGAGGCCTCATCGTCGCTTCGGCATTTTCAGCGGACGGGTCCTCCATGACGTAGAGGTCGAATTGGGAGGGGCGAGCCCTCGGCAGTCCTTCCTCGTTGAGTGCCTGGACCGGGGCGGCGCTGACAAGCAGACTGCCGTCGGGCAATTCGGCCGCGCTCTCATAGGAAAACTGGACCTCATTTTCGACCGGTATCCCTTCGAAGATTTCGAAGAAGTCCGGGGGAAGCTCCTCACCGGGCACACCCGGGAAGGGCGGCAGGTTCGGTAGTAGCGGAAGGTCCCTTTCGATGGTCTGCCCGGGGAAGACCTGCGGTCCGCCCAGAGCTTCCGGCTTCTCAGCTCCGCGGGTGTAGAGCCTCAGACCAAAAGGCGCGGGTTCTCCGATCACGGGTGTTACCGGGATGAAGAGGGAGAGGGCTCTTCCGTCGCGAGTGAAGCTGGGCCTGTAAGCCTGGCTCTCCTCGCGATCGAGCCGGAATCCGGAGAACATCTCGAGCCCGGTACCATCCGGGTTTACGCTGGAAAGGAACCAGCTGTTGACGCCGGGGAATTCCTCGGAGTTGACATTGCGCAGAGCGTTCGCATCGACAGGTGTCGGGAGCGATACGCCGGGAGCGAGCTCTTCGGACTCGTTCTCGATAACGTAGCCGGGAGAGCCCGGACGAATCGGTTCGGGTTCTTCGCCCGTCCCTTCTTCGATGAGCTGGGCAGTTCGCCACCAGCGCGAATAGACGATCTGGCCGGTCGAGGGGTCGACGGTAGGCGTGTCAGCGCCGAATCGTTCTGTGGTGATCCTGTGCATCTCGCTGCCATCAGCGTTCATGACGTAGAGGTTGGTTGCCCGGTTTCGTCCATCTGGAGCCGTCTCAGGGTAGCGTGTCGAGACAAAACAGATACGGCCATCAGGAAGGTAGCAGGGGTCGAGATCGTCGTGACCCAGGAACCTCTCAGCATTGTCGCCGAACTGCTCGAGATCGACCTCGCGCAGATTCTGCGTGAGCTGGCGAAGGCCGGAGCCATCGACATGGACCTCGAAGATCCTCCAGCCGTTCTCTACCGAAGAGAACCCGGAGAAAACCACGTGAGTGGCATTGTAGGAAACATCGGGGTCCATGACGTCAATCGGGATCGACTGGTCATTGATGTTGAGCCTGGCATCGACGAGTGTCCGGATTCCTCCGTTCGCGTCAATGGCCTGGAGCTGTCCGCGGCTGGCGGTACGAACCACCGAGTCGCGTTCGGACTGCTCAGAGTTCCCGAGGTGTCTGGAGACAAATACGATTTCGGGCCGCGCATCCGCGCCGGGTTCCTCTGTAGCCATCGCTGTCGAGATGAACCCCTGCGAAAGGAGCGCGACCAGGGCGCAAACCCCCGCAGGGCTCCCCATTCGTTGGGCGGCGCTTCTTCCGCCCTTAAAACTTATGATCGAATTCAGCATCTGAATTGGACCTCCTCATGAAAAAACCACAACTGAAGATATGATGAAGTACGCTAAGCAGTGCAACCCTCCCAAGAGCACGGGTCGATTCCATTTGATACCGTTTCAAAACTTTCCTCAGGACTTCCAGCAGGAGGAGCTAGCTGCGAGTTTCGGAATAAAAACAGTCGGAGAGATGAAGCTGTGAAGTCTTCTAATGACCCACGACTGATCTCCCGTCCCCAGTTCACATTTCGAGTTGTCTGCCCCATCGTTCTCCTGAAGAAGTCCTACAACCATAGACCCGGGAAAAACCCCGGAATGTCTTCAGAAAGTCAATTAGCCACCACGATCCAGATGCTGTCAATAAAAGTTTGTGAGAGTTTTATTCGGTTTATTTTACCCTGGCCGGGGGGCTCGATGACCGCCAGTCGGGTTAGCTGTGCCGTCCCCGGTATTCTTCACCGGGATATTTCGCGGCGTTTTTGACCATCTTCTTTTCGATCGATTCGGCGAGGTCGATATCGAGATGATTGGCCAGCGAGAGACAGTAGCAGAGGATATCGGCAAGCTCTTCCTCGACCTCCTCGCGCTTACCCGGCTCGCTGAAAAGGCCTGGAATCTGGTCGTTTCTGTCCCATTGGAAATGCTCCATCAGCTCGGCGGCCTCGATGGCGATCGACATTGCGAGATTCTTGGGATCGTGGAATTGCTCCCAGTCTCTCTCCCTGACGAATTGAGCCACCAGGCTACGAAGGTCTTCGATGGTGGTTTCTGAGTCTTTCATGGCTGCGTGCCTCTTCTCTCTCTCTTTCGTGTTAGGTTCCGGGATCCTGTTTTTTTCACCTCGAGAAATGGCGTGGATTGGCAATTCAGAGGTGAGATAATTATCTCTTTCGAGGGTTCTGAAAGGAAAACGGTCAATACGTCATGCGGTACCCAAAACTCATTATCGAGTTGGCGGTTGTTTTGTCATGTCTTCTGTCAGGGTATTTCCTCCCTGCACAGGATGCAGAAACCGCTTCCGTGCGCAAGAGTTCTGAGGCCACCTTGCCGCTGGCGGAGCTGGAACCCGACAGGAAAATCCCTACCCTCAAGCAGGTGGTCGGACATGCCTGGGGCGAGGAAGTTTCCAGCCATGGAGAGGTCGAACGCTACATCAAGGACCTGGCGCGGGCAGCACCCTTTCGCTCCAGTCTCAAGAAATACGGCACCAGCTACGAGGGACGTCCGCTCTACTATCTCGCCATCTCATCCGCGGCCAATATCGAGAGGCTCGAAGAGATCCGCGAGAACAACCTCCTGTTGAGCGATCCACGCCGCGGCACCGAGGCCGAGGTGGACAAGCTGCTCGAGGAGCATCCCGCCATCGTCTGGCTGAGCTACAGTGTTCATGGGGATGAGTCATCTGGAACGGATGCCGGTCTGCTGACGGCCTACCATCTCCTTGCCGACCTGAGGAAAGAGACTCGGGGAATGCTCGAAAAACTGGTGGTGATTATCGATCCGCTTCAGAATCCGGATGGAAGGGACCGTTTCGTGAATTTCCACAGGGAAAATCGAGGCGTGGCTCCGAGCTCCGAGCCCCTGGCATCCGAGCACGCTCAGCGCTGGCCCGGCGGCCGTTTCAACCACTACCTCTTTGATCTCAACCGGGACTGGTATCTCCAGAGCCAGGTGGAGGCCGGCAGGAAGGCACTGGCCTTTTCCCGCTGGCAGCCGCAGGTCTTTGTCGACGCGCATGAGATGGATCGCAACAGCACCTATTTTTTTCCGCCGGCTACAGACCCGATCAACCGGTGGATTCTTCCCGTGCAGAAGGAGTGGTTTGAGCGCATCGGGAAATACCAGGCAGGGGTTTTTGATTTCTACGGTTTCTCCTACTCGACCCGCGAGATGTTCGATCTCTTCTATCCGGGCTATGGCGATAGCTGGCCGACCCTGCAGGGCTCCCTTGGAATCCTCTGGGAACAGGCGGGGGTGAGAGGCCTGGTGGTGGCCCGAGATGATGAGCGCCTCCTGCGCTACTCCTCGGCGGTCAGGAATCACTACGTAAGCGGAATAGCCACCCTCGAGTCCGTGTTCGAAAACCGGAAGGCCCTGCTCCGGGACCATCGCAGGGTTCGTGAGGACGCCGCCAGCCTGATCAGGAAGAGCGGTCTGCGGGATTATTTCATCCTCGAGTCAGGCAGTCCGCAGCGAGCTGCGCGCCTGGTGAGGCTGCTGCAGAGAAACAGTATCGAGGTCCATCGAGTCAGGGAACCTCTTTTCGTCCAGGCCCGCAGAATGCTGGCGGGGACCGCGGGCGAGGTTGCCGTTCCCATTGGCAGCTACCATGTGTCGCTCGAGCAGCCGGCCGGACGCCTGGCGCGAACTCTTCTGGATCGGCATACCGACATGGGGAAAGATTTTATTGAGCGCCAGCTCACGCGTCATCTTAACCGGCTGGATGACGAGATCTACGATGTGACGGCCTGGTCGCTGCCCCTGGCCTGGGGGGTCGAATGCCTTGCCGCCGAGGGGGAGGTGAAGGTCGTTAGCGATCCCGTCAAGTTCGGCGTTGAGCTGGATGCCTACAGGTTCAACCCGGTAGCGGGAGGCGAGGTCCGCGGCGGAGGCCTTGCGAAGGTGGCCTACCTCGTCCGAGGTGATGCGGATGAACTGCCTGGAGTTCTCAGCGATCTCCTCAATGCGGGGGTGCGGGTTCATGTCAGCGATGAACCATTGGTGCTTGGCGGGGCGCCCTTTCCTCGCGGATCCCTGGTCATCCGGATCAATGAAAATGATTCCACTGTTCATGCGAAGGTTCGCATTCTCGCTAAAACCGAGGGGGTGGTCTTCTATCCGACCGACACCGCCCTTGTCGACAAGGGTGCCCAGCTGGGCGGCCCGAACGTCAGGTGGGTCAGGCCGCCGAAGGTCCTCTTGCTCATGGACAGGCCTGCGAGTTATTCCGTCGGGCACACCTGGTTCTACTTTGACCGGCTTCTCAGGTACCCGGTTACACGGGTTGCCTTCAGCAACCTCGGAGACCTGGATCTCTCTGGCTTTAACGTGCTGATCCTGCCGCAGGGGAAATACGATAGCCCGCTCGCTCCCAGCGAGAAGATGGTGGGGAAAATCAAGGAATGGGTTCGTTCCGGCGGGACCCTTCTGTTGATGAAGGATGCTGCCGCCTGGGCTTGCGAAGAGAAGGTCGGCCTGCTGGGAAGCAGGCGGGTTCGAATCAGGGAGGATGGGGAATCGGTCGAAGGGGAAAAGGATGAGAGGAAGAAAGATGGCGGCAAGAAGACTGAGGGCAGGCTCCCTCCGCCGGTGCCGGGCGCCTTCTTTGAGGCGGTCGTCTTCCAGCATCATTGGGGGACTTTCGGGTTTGGAGCCAGGTTGCCGCTTTTCTTTAATGGGCGAACCATGCTGGAGCCGCTCAAGAGCCATGTCGGCCGAAACCTGGTTACTTTTTCGCGCGCGGAGGATTATCTCATCAGCGGCTTCTGCTGGCCTGATTCCCTGGACATGCTGAGAGGCAAGCCCTATATGGGCTA
>CAUZHA010000157.1:0-8673 GCA_963579555.1 Planctomycetes bacterium UBA1146 | reverse complement strand
CCGCGAGGTTCGGAACATCCGATCGTAAACTGTCCTTGGAACCACCTCTCGGCTGGTGGGTCGGTTGGAGGCTGCCCAGGAGATGCTGTTGCGAGGCAGGTCATTCGAAAAATGACCCTCGCCCCGGCAGGAAAGCTCGAGGGAAGGAAGAAGCGTCTTTCCACTGAAATGCCGGGCAGCCAGCTGGTCGACCGATTGG
Organism: Planctomycetes bacterium UBA1146; assembly: GCA_963579555.1. Taxonomy (GTDB): domain Bacteria; phylum Planctomycetota; class UBA8108; order UBA8108; family UBA8108; genus UBA8108. Next base: position 8,474 of record CAUZHA010000157.1, on the reverse strand, counting down.
CCGCCCGCGTCAATTCCCAGCCCATCGTAGGAATGACCGGTAAGCCAGGTCGCTGTTCCCGCCCCATGCCCATTACCGTGGGGAGTCCATATATTCCGCGGAATGACGATGTCATTTCTGAAGGGCTCCAGCGGAGCCATCCACTTGTTGAGCTGGAGCAGCTTGCCGCCAGTCCCTGTTTTCTTCGCCTCCCAGCTGCCCTCGGCCGCCCCGTTTGGAAAATAGAGATAGCCCAGCCGAACCGGACGCTTTCCGTCCGCGGCCGGGACAGCCGCCGCCATGACATCGAGAAAGGGAAGGGCCAGGCTGGCGCCGACCCCCCGCAGGACAGCTCTTCGCGATATTTTCCAGTTCTTCAACTCGAGCCTCTACTTCCGGGCAGAACGGTTTTTCTTATAGAGGAAAGGGTAACTTCGCACCACCTCACCGATCAAGGAATTGAAACGAAGATCTCCCCTGGCGACCTTCGCGGCAATTTTCCGAACAACGCCTTCATCGTAGTATTCAAGCTGCCGGCCAAGCGCGTAGGAGAGAAATTTTCTGATCAGCTGGCTGGCCAGCTCGCCTTTTCTTCGCTCTACAAGGGCCTTCTTCAGCCCTTTCACCCCTTCAAACTCGGTTCCATCCGGAAGGCTTCCGCGCGCATCGATCTTTCGACCCCTGTTATTCTCCCGCCACCTCCCGAACCAGTCAAAGTTTTCCAGGCCGAAACCCAGGGGGTCTATCAGGCTATGGCAGGCCTTGCAGGATGCCTTGCGGCTGTGAAGCTCGAGCTTCTGGCGGGCGTCCAGGCGACGATTCTCGCTGATCTTCTCGTCAAGCTCTCCGGCATCCGGAGGAGGGGGGGGCGGCGGCGTACCGAGGATTTCAGAGAGGATCCAATTTCCCCGAACAACCGGGCTGGTGCGGCCTGGAAAGGACGTGCAGGCGAGGATGCTGCCCTGGCCGAGGATTCCGCCTCGAACGCTATTGTCGAGCTCGACGCGTCTCATCCTGCTTCCCTTCACCCCGCGAATACCGTAATGCCCGGCCAGCTCCTCGTTGAGGTAGGTAAAGTCGGCATCGATCAGCTCCGTGACCGGCCTGTTCTCCCTGATCAATTCATTGAAGAACAGGGAGGTCTCCTTCTTCATCGAAACCATCAGGGTATCGGTACACCAGGGATTGTCGATTGGATCGAGCCGGATTCTCGTCCCGAGGATCTCGTAGCCAAGCCACTGCGCAGCGAAAATATAGCCCAGGGTCGCAGCCCTTGGATCGCCAAGCATCCGAGCCACCTGCCCATCAAGGACGGCTGGATCGGAGAGCTTTCCCTGCCGTGCCAGGGTGAACAATTCAGCATCCGGCATCGAGGCCCAGAGAAAATATGACAACCTGCTGGCGAGCGCCCAGTGGCCCACCTGGTATTCCTTGTCACCGGCCCGCCTCTTCTCCGTCTTCATCAGGAACTTCGGAGAGATCAGGGCAACCCTGATCACCTCCCTGGTCGCCGCCTCAAAATCGCGGCCGCCGGAGCGAAATCGCCTGAAGCGAGCGAGCGCCTCCTCGATTTCACCAGGCCCCAGGGCACGGCGATAGGCTCGGGGAAGAAAATTTTCAAAGACCTTCCGTGCCGCCTTCTCCTGCGAGACCCCGGCTCCAGGGCGTGAAACAAAGATCGCCTCACGGCGTTTTTTTTCCGCCTCGCTTCGCGCCTGCCCGGGCAGAGCGGTTCTCAAGACGAGATCCGCAGCCCCGATGTAACGCTCCAGCAGGAGGGTCGTGGTGAAGAGGGTGTTGGCGCTATTGTCGAAGCCGCTCCTGCCGCTCAGGTCCTCGGGAAAACCGTCACTGAAGCTGCCCTTGATACCGAAGAGCTCGCCAACCGTATTGTTGTATTCGCGATTGGTGAGGCGCCTGGCCGGCTCATACCCCGGGTCTCGAACCTTGCCGTAATCGAAATGGTTGATGGAGTCATCAAGCCACCTGAGCAGGCGGCTACGCTCAGAAGAGCTCGGCTGCTCCTCGTCTTCCGGAGGCATATCCCCATTCCGCACCCTCGCGAGAACATTGACCCAGAGATCTTTACGGCTCACCAGCGGCCGTGAGCCAAGGGCCGACTCGATATCGATGTCGCCTTTTTTTCGCTTCGAGTTATGGCAGCCGAAGCAATACTCCTTCAACAATGGGGCGAGCTCGACGGCGAAATCGAGCCGGGGCCTCTCCTGCTGCTGGGCGCTCAAGACTCCCGCGTGGAGAATAAAAAGAACGAGGGCGGCAAGGCTCTGCAGCCTCACCGCCCTCGCTTCAATGATCTTGAATCGCAATAAAGGGCCCCTGTCCTTAAACTCAGAGGGTCCAGGGCTTACGGTAGTCGACCATCTTGAGGAGCTTGTCAGCGGCGGCATCGCCGATGATATTCTCGTTCTCAGGATCCCACTTGAGCTTCTTGCCGCCAAGCGCCTGGCTCAGAAGGCCGAGGTGACCTGGAGTGATCGATCGGTGGCCAGTCTCTGCCGGGCAGATGCAGGGCTTGCTGGTCTTACAGCCATCGAGGAAGTTTCGATGATGCTCCCGCGAATTGTAGACCTTCTTGGGACCGGCATCGAAGCCGCCCTTGAGCCATTCCTTGTTCGAGGCGTCGAAGCGGCCGCGCTTGACGTAGATCCAGCTGCCGTCTTCGCCGTACCACTTGGCTCCCTGGGCGTTTGCCTCGTTGGAGGTAATAGTAGACGTGACGCCATTGGCGTACTTGCAGCTGATCTTGTAGTGGTAGGCCGCGTTGAAGACATCCAGCTTTCCTGGATACTTGAATCCGGAGGCCTGGACCTCTACAGGACCACTCTTGTCCATACCCATACCCCAGTGGGCGATGTCGTTGTGATGGCCAATCCAGTCCATCAGCTGGCCACCACCGAAGTTGAGATGCCAGCGCCAATGGAAATGGAAGCGCTGCGGGATAAAGGGGACCATCTGCGAGGGCCCAACCCAGAAGTTATAGTCAACGTGGGCCGGAGGCTCTACCGGGTCTTTCGGAGCCGCGGGGGGATTCCTGTTTCCCTGGGGAAGTCCGACCTCGACGTGCTTGAGCTTACCAAGTACCCCGTTCTGAACGAGCTCGGCCGCGCGGCGGAAATTACCCGATGAGCGCTGCTGGCTGCCGACCTGGAAGATGACGTCGTTCTTCTTGACCGCAGCCACGACCGCCTGGCCCTCTGCGAAGGTGTGGGTCATGGGCTTCTGGCAATAGATATGCTTCTTGTTGTTGGCCGCCTCGACGCAGCACTTGGCATGCCAGTGATCCGGGGTTGCGATACAGACGGCATCGATCTTCTCATCAGCGACGAGCTGCCTGTAATCTCCGTGGGTCTGGCAATCCTTGCTCTTGTAGCGCTTGTCGACCTGGTTCTTGGCGTTGTTCATGTTGTTCTTGTCGACATCGCAAACGGCAGTGACCTGAACATCTTTGTTGCGCATGAAGGCGCCCATGTTGCCGCGGCCCATTCCGCCGACCCCTATAACCCCCATGACGATCCGTTCACTGGGCGCGACCGTACCACCGAGACCTAGGGCGCTTCCAGGTACGAAATAAGGAACGGCTAACGCTGAAGCGGAAGCTCCAAGGAAACCGCGGCGAGAGACTTTCTTACTCTGGCTCATTGCTGTACCTCTCAATTTGCTCATCAAGCGCCAGCCCGGTCCGCCCGGACATCGGCTCAACGATTATTTCCCATACAATTTAACGTTTCAGAACCCACAATCTATCAACTCAATTTGCTCAGGTCCAGAGCGACCCGCAAGGAACTTTCAGCTTACTATTTGTCTGACCGCTCTGCTGGAGCTTGATTCCATCCGCCTCACTCTTCAAAATTGTATCCAGTATCCCAGGATCAAAAGGAATAACAGGCATGCGTCGGCTCAACCTGCTTTCAATCGTCGCGACGAGGGTGTTCAGCCTGGTCGCCATCTGCTCGCTAACGATGCCCTGCGCCCAGGCCGAAGAGATCCGGCCCGCCCCTGACGCTCCCAGGCCTCTCTCGCCGGAGGAGAGCCGCAAGCGATTCAGGCTCTCCGGGGACCTGAAGATCGAGCTGGTCGCCAGCGAGCCCCTGCTGGCTGATCCCACCGGCATCGCCTGGGATGAGCAGGGCCGCCTGTTCGTCTGCGAGATCCACGGCTACAACCTGGAGGGGCACCTGGACATCGTCGAGCTCAACAAGACGGGCAAGCTCGACAAAAAGATCAGGAGAATCCACGCCAATCCCCAGGCTCTCGAGGAGGCCCGCAGGCAGACCTACGGCAGGGTCAAGCTTCTCCACGACCTGGATGGAGATGGAAAGATGGACCGGGCCGACACCTGGGCCGATGACCTGCCGGGCTGCTTCGGTATTGTCCCCGCGCGCGGGGGCATCATCGCCATCACGGCATACAAGATCATCTATCTGAACGACAGCACAGGTGATGGAAAAGCGGATATTCGCGAGACCCTCTTCGATGGCTTCGAGATGCATATCATCGAGAGAGCCATCAACAATCCACGCTGGGGCCAGGACAACTGGATCTACGTAGCGGGATCCAACCGGGGCGCGACGGTAACGGGACCTCACCTCGGCGGCAAGGTCAACCTGGGAAGAAACGACTTTCGCTTCAAGGCCGATGGCAGCGCGATCGAGCCTGTGACCGGAACCAACTATACCTTCGGCCTGAGCCTCACGGACTCGGGCGACCGCTTCCTCATCAGCACCGGCTCCCATACCCTCTACGCCATCCCGCTGCCCTACAGATACCTGGCTCGTAACCCCCACGTACCAACGCCCGGGGCCGTAGCCAACGCGGGACAGGACCCGCGGGTTTTCCCCATCAGCAAGCCTCACCCCTGGCGTGTGGCCCGCAGCGAGGATCCGCGCTGGGTCAAATTTTACGGCCCCATGGAGGCAACCGCTAACGGCTACCTCACCTCCGCCTGCGGCCAGCTGGTCTATCGGGCGCGGCTCCTCGGAGAAAAATACCGGGGCAGCCACTTCGCCTGTGACCCGCAACAGAACATGGTCCGGCGCTCCGAACTCCGCCGCGATGGCGCCGGGTACAAGGCTTCGCGGCCGGAGACTGAACGCTCGCGAGAATTCCTCGCCTCGACCGATCAATGGTTCCGGCCCAACGGGGTGCGCACAGGCCCTGACGGGGCGCTCTACGTGGTGGACTTCTACAGGGAGATCATCGAGGACTACTCGGCGATCCCACGCTACCTGCAGCAGCAATACGGACTCGTCAAGGGAGACGACCGCGGCCGGATCTGGAGGATCTCGCCAGCGGCGTCCGGCTACCTTCGGCCTTCTAACCTGGCGAAGCTCAAACCCTCCGAGCTGGTCGCGAAGCTGGACCAGCCCGCTCCATGGCAAAGACTTACCGCCCAGCGCCTGCTCATTGAAAAGAAGATGGCCGACGCGACAGCGGAACTCGGAAAATCCCTGCGAACCACAGCGCATCCACAGGGACGCCTCCAGGCCGCCTATACTCTCAACGGTCTTGGCACGCTCTCAGTCGATGACCTGCTCGCGGGTCTCGCCGACGCGAACTACTGCGTTCGCCTCCACTCCCTCCGCCTCGCAGATGCAAGGCTTGGAGACGATGCGAGGTTACTCAAGAAGATGACGGGGATGGTCGACGACCCGGACCCCCTGGTCCGGCTCCAGGTCGCCATGAGCCTTGGCGAGAGCTCGAAACCGGCAGCGGTCGCCGCCCTGGTTCAACTGACGCGCCAGAGACTCGACGAGAGATGGATGAAGGCGGCGATCCTGAGCTCTGTTAAGGACATAGCCGGAGAACTCCTCGGCGGTCTTCTTGACGGAAAAAAAATAAAACCCGATCCGGCACTCGCTGAATCCCTGGCGATGATAGCCGGCTCCAGGCGGCACCAGGCGGAGCTGGCCGGACTCATCGCGGCCCTTGAGAAGCTGGGAAAAGGCGACGGCCGCCTGCTCATCCCGTGCCTGAAGGGACTCTACAGGGGACTGGAACACGGAGCCGCCAGCCCCCTGGAGGACAAGCGAGCCCGAAGCTCGCTCATCCGGATGTTGAAACGCGCTGAGGGTGAATCCCTGGAGCTCTGCCTCAAGATCGCCGGACAGCTGAAGCTTTCAGGCAGCAGGGACCTCAAGGATTTCTACGACAAGCTCGCCGCGGACGCCATCGACGAAAATCGCGCTGAAAAAGAGCGCCGCAAAACCCTTGGATTCCTCGCCGCCGGTCCATTTGAAACCCTCGCCGGCATCAGCGACAGGCTGCTGGCCCCGGCCCAATCACCCGGGATCCAGCTGGCTTCGGTCAAGGCTATCTCCGCCATGGAAGACCCCCGCGCCGGTCCCCTGCTGCTGAAAAACTGGAAAAACTATTCACCCTCGATCCAGGAACAGGTCATCGAGGCGGTCTTCAGCCGTGAAAACCGGCTCGGGGCGCTGGTCTCAGGTCTCGAGGACAAGACCGTTCCTGTCCAGAGCCTCGGGGCCCTCCGCATCGACCGGATGCTTAAACACCCCGACCTGTCCCTGCGTCAACGGGCCGTAGAGGTGATCGGCGCGGCAAGACTGAACAAGGACAGAGAAAAGATCATCACGAAATATACCGAGGCCCTCAGCGGTAAGGCCAACCCCGTTCGAGGCAAGGAGGTCTTTCTCGCCCACTGCGCCAAGTGCCACCAGGTCGCCGGCGAGGGACATGCCGTCGGCCCGGATCTCGCCCAGGCCAGGAACCGGCCTGACGAATCGCTCCTACTCGATGTCCTGAACCCAAGCGGGATCATCACCTCGGGCTTCGACACCTACACCCTGGTTACAAACAACGGCCGGACCTTCAGCGGAGTCGTCGACTCGGAATCAGCGACCAGCGTCAAGCTCCGCTGGGCCGAGGGGAATACGGCGACGGTACTCAGAAAAGACATCAAGCTCATGCAGGCCGCCGGAAAATCACTCATGCCGGAGGACCTTGACAAGGTGGTCTCCGCGTCCGACCTGGCCTCGGCATTCGCCTGGCTGCGCGAGATCTTCGGAGAGCCGACCCGGATTGAACGGCTGGAACACGACGACCTCGAGCTGAAGGGCTCCTGGGAGACCGAGAGAAACCAGGCCTACAGTGAAAAGATAGCGGCGCTGACAACCACCCATGGCGATTCAGCAAGCTTCACCTTTGAGGGTACGGGAATCTCCTGGGTCGGGGCTCGAACCTTCAACGGCGGGGTCTTTCACTGGGTGATCGATGAGGGCACCCCGCAGGAGGTCTCCGGCAAGGTGAACACCTGGATCCGGGGCGTCGAGCGCTACCACGTTATCCCCCTGGCCCAGTCGCTCGCTCCCGTGCGGCATACCTTCAGGTGTACCATGGAGTCCGGAACGGAGATCTACATCGATGCCTTTGACATCAGGGTTCCACTGAAGAAAAAGAACTCTGATTGACTTATTCCTTCTTAGCCTCGGCCTTTTTCGGGCGGGTGCCTTTCTTCTTCCGGTTCTTCTTCCCCTGGCTGCCGCCAAGCCCTCCCGGGCTCATCACCCGCTTCTCCCAATCCGCGAGCATCTTCTCCCACTGCGCAAGGCTGCGGGTGGGATACTTGCTTGACCAGCCGCCCTTGCGAAAGCTCTCGCTGACCCCTTCATCGCCGATCTCCTTGCGCCAGCTCATCACCACCCCCCGCATACGCTCGAGGTCGGCCTTGTATTCAGGATCTGCGGCGAGATTCTTCGTCTCGAAGGGATCAGCGACGATATCGAAGAGCTCCTCCTCGGGCTTGGTCGCCTTCATGAAACGGTCCTGCACCTCGTTGAGTTCGCCCTTGAGATGCATGACGTTCAGGAGCGCCAGCACCGGATAGGATCTCTCCTTGTACTCGTTGAGCTGGCACCAGGCGCGCTCAGGCATGAGATTGTCAATATACTTGAAGCGCTTGTCGCGGCAGCCGCGCATGGAATCATGGGTAGCATCCATCTTGTCGCGGGCCAGCATGACATAATCTCGTTTGGGGGTCTTCTCATCGAAGAGATCACGTCCCTGCATCCATTTGGGAACACCGACCCCGGCAGCCGCCAGGACCGTCGCGGTCACGTCGATGGAGCTGACCAGGTCTTCATTGACCGTCCCCGGCTTGACGTGCCCGGGCCAGCGAATGATCAGCGGCACCTGGACGCCGGAGTCATAGAGGAACTGCTTGCCGCGCACCTGGCAGCGGCCGTGGTCACCGACAAAGATCACCAGGGTTTTTTCGGCAAGCCCCTCGTCCTCAAGCCGTTTGAGCACCCCCCCCACCAGCTGGTCGAGCTTCTGCATCTCGCTGAGCCCATCGGCGATATCACGGCGAACCAGCGGGGTGTCGGGATAATAGGGCGGCACCTCGACCTCCTTCGGATCCACCGGCAGCGCAGCGTAGCGCCGCCAGGTGCGATGGGTGTTGGCGAAGGTCACCTGGACCATGAAGGGCTTGTCCCCGGCGTTCTTCCAGTCGCCCC
>CAUZHA010000156.1:0-8746 GCA_963579555.1 Planctomycetes bacterium UBA1146 | reverse complement strand
TTGTCGGCCATGCCTTTTTCGAATCGTCCGCTTCGCATCATCCCTGCTCCAGGTATTCGGACTCGGCGCTATCGCTGATGACCATCGTGCCGGTCCCCTTCTTGGTGAAGACCTCAAAGAGGAGAGAGTTGTCCGCCAGGCCATCAATAATATGCGCCCGCTTCACTCCCGCGCGCACCGCGTCGACAGCCGACTGCAGCTTGGGCATCATGCCGCCCGAGACGCCCCCGCCGGCGAGCAGGCTCTCGGCGCCCGACTCTGTGAGGTAGCTGATACGGCTCGACGGATCATCTATATCCTCGAGAACTCCACCCACATTCGTCAGCAGGAAGAGCTTCTCGGCTGGCATGGCCGCGGAGACCATGGAGGCGATGGTGTCGGCGTTGATGTTGAGCACCTTGCCGGCGCGATCGGCTCCCAGCGGCGCGACCACGGGAACGAATCGATTATCGAGAAGGACATTCAGAACCTTGGCATCCACCACATCGATGTCGCCGACGTTCTGGAAATCGACCTCCCTCTCCTCTCCCGTCTCCCTATCAACCAGCTTCACGGGCGGCCGCCTCGTCGCCTGGACCAGGTCGCCATCGACTCCGGAGAGACCGACCGCAGGCGTCCCGTGACTGCGCAGGGTCCCCAGGATGTCGGTGGAGGCGCCGCTGAAGACCATATTGGCCACCTCGATCATACGGTCGTCGGTGATCCTGCGCCCGTTGACCTTGACGCTCTCAATCCCCATCTTCTCCGCCATCTCAGAAAGCTGGGGACCGCCGCCATGGATAATGACCACGCGGATGTTGAGCTGGTAGAGCAGGGAGACATCGTGGCTGAGACGATCAAGAAAACCATCGGCCTGCAACAGCTCGCCGCCGACCTTGATGATAAAGGTCTTCTCGCGGTACTGCCTGATATAGGGGAGCGCGTGTTTGAGTACTTCTATGTTTTCCACGAGACTTTGATCCTGGTATTAGCTTGGTAAATGGGGGAGTGAAACGAAAAAACCCGACTCCAGTGACTGACTCCGGAGTGGGCTGACCTTCAAAGATCTGGTTGTTTCCGCTTCACCGGGGTCCGGAATTTCTTCTCGGCCCCCCGGCGTTTTCTCAGATGCGGGATCTTCGAGCCAGCCGACAACGGGCGCAGGACGCTCTGGGGCGTCTGCGGGTTGATCTCGGTCTAGAACGAAGAGTCTTCATCTCTGCGAACCCCAAATATGCTATTCAACTGGGTTTTAGCCGCGCCAGGCGCCGTTGCCGCACGACAACGCTTAACTGCCGAATATAGCCCTCAGATGAGTCCATCGGCAAAGAAAATCTTGCCCAGCCAACCCAAATCTATCACAATTCCGGCCCTGACGCACGCTCAGGCCGTTTCTTCGAACGACCGAATATATTTGCCGTGAATTTCACCTTTTTTTTCAGGAAAGACCCATGACTGTAACAAACCTGCTCCAGGGGAAAAAAGGCGTCGTCCTGGGGGTTGCCAACAAACGCAGCATCGCCTGGGCGATCTCGAAGGGCATGAGTGACGCCGGCGCAGAGGTGGCCTTCACCTACCAGAATGAGAAGCTGAAGGGCCGGGTCGAAGATCTCGTCTCAACCCTGCCCGCCGAGTGCCCTCTCTACCCCTGTGACGTGACCGACGATGCACAGGTCACCGCCCTGGGTGAAGGCCTTGCCCGGGACTTCGGCTCGATAGATTTCCTCGTCCATTGCCTGGCCTTTGCCAACCGGGAAGATCTTGAGCGCGACTTCAGCCAGACCTCGCGCGAGGGCTACCTCCTCGCCCAGGAGGTGAGCTCCTACTCCCTGACCGCGGTATCCCGTATGGCCGCGCCGTTGATGAAAGATGGCGGCAGCATCCAGACCCTCACCTACCTCGGCAGCGAACGAGCGGTGAAGAACTACAACGTCATGGGCGTGGCCAAGGCCGCGCTGGAATCATCGGTCCGCTACCTGGCCGCCGACCTCGGAGAAAAAGGAATCCGGGTCAACGCCATCTCGGCGGGCCCGATCAATACGCTCGCCGCCCGGGGAATCTCGGGTTTCACCGACATCCTCGGACAGGTGGCCGAGCGCGCGCCCCTGAAGCGCAACGTGGAGACCGAGGAAGTTGCCGGCGCATCTGTCTTCCTCGCCAGCGACCTCTCAAGCGGAATCACCGGGGAGGTGATCTACGTCGACTGCGGCTACAACATCGTCGGACTCTGATTCGTCGCCCGGTCGCCCTCAGAAACCACAGGGCGTGTAGAACTCGCAGCCCAGGCCGACATCCGGAGTGACATCGATGTCGCAGGCCGCCAGGGGCTCGACCGGAGGAGCGCCGCCGATAAAGAGATAGTTCAAGAGATAGACTCCATCGGTAATATCCACCTGTCCGGAGTCATCGACGTCGGCTGTGTTGAGACAGCCCGGCGTGTCTCCCTCGAGGAACAGGTAGTTGAGAATGCCGATGGCATCGCTGAGATTGGCCAGCTCGTCCTGGTTGACATCGCCCCGGCGAAAGACCGGATCGAGCGCGGCCGTCGTCACGAAGCTCCAGCTCGGACCAAAAACACGGCCGCATTCATTGCGCGCCACGATGCGCCAGCAATAGGGAGTGGCCCTGTCTAATCTCTCCTCGAGCTCCCAGCTGGTCGAGCTTGTCTCACCAATCTTGGCCAGTCCTCCGCAGGGTCCCATCCAGACCTCGTAGATGACATTGTCAAGATTCGGAGGAACCAGGTGCTGGAATTCCGCCGCGCGCGTCACGTCCTCCCCACGACAGACCTCATCCCCGCAGCGAAGGCTCACAAAGCAGCCGTTCTCTTCAATGACATCTTCCTCCCCACGCACCAGGATGCCCTCGACCAGCAGGGTTCGCGCATCGAGTACCGGCGAGCCCGAGCTTCCGCGCCCGGGGCCTCCGTAGGCCGCATCGATACTGGCTACGAAAATTTCAGCCTGGCGGTTATCCCGAACCACGGCTCCATCCGAAACCTTGAGAGGGAGCCCGAATGGATGACCCATCGCCAGGAGCTCCTGGCCCTCCTCAACCTGTCCTTCACGCCGAACGGAGAAGGGCTCCCGGCCATCAACCTCCCGGTCGACCCGGACAACCGCCCAATCGGCGCCCTGCCCTTCAACCCGGTTCTGGAGAATACCCTCGCAGAAATAGACCTGGGAAGCATCGAAGTCCAGGATGGGAACTCCAGGCCTCTCCATCCTGCAGCCAAAGACGAAGGCGAACCGTCCGCAGTCGGAGTCATCTGACAGGCACTGACCGCTGGTGGCCAGGAGATCGGGTCCAACGAGGAAGGCTGAGCAGATCCCCGGATTCGGCTGGTCGACAAATCTCTCCGTTTCGCAGAAGGAGGCCGTCTCTCCAAGGGTCCGCGCTGGGAGGCTGAACGTCCCATCGGGATTCTCGGTCAGCTCGGCGCGGTCCACGACCATGGCGATGGACTCGAGAGCTTCACGCCGGTCCTCCCGGATGACAGCGTAGGCCTCCATCCGGCCATCTTCACCATAGACGATCCGGGCGGCTACCTGCCGTGGCTGGTTCCATTGCAGCGTCAACCGGCGGCCCACCTCAACCGACGCATCGGCTGGCACCGGCGCCTCCGGGCGGGGGGGTGAATCGCAGGGAATCGAAAAAACCCAGCGCAGAATGAAAACGCCAATATCCTCGTTCTGACCGTCGACGACTATGTGATAAGGAACTCCCGCGGAAACTCGAAACCGTACCCGGCTAAACCCGGGGGTACCCACCTCGTCCACATCATCGTTCTGGGTGATGCGCTCCAGGGCATCTACTGAATCACCAGTGTAGACCGCCAGCAGGGTATCGAAGCTGCTTCCATCCGTGCTGAAAGATGCCTCTCCAGCATTGGCCGGGGTCCAGGTGTACCAGACCGAGCGGCCCGGGATCTGGCCAAGATGATAGGGCTCCTCTTCTTCCCGGGAGGAGCCCGTATTGCTGCCGATCTCCATTCCCGCCGGCCCGGCAAGCTCCCAGGCCGCGGAGAACGCGTCATTGGCGGGCGCTCCGCCGGAGCGCGAGAAGTGCCAGGTCAGCAGTATGTTCCCGACATTGCCGTTCCAGCCATCAACGACGATGCGATACTCCTGCCCCTGAGTTACGGGAAAGACGATCCTGCTCTGAAAATCATCCCAGGAATCATCGTTGGATTCGAGAAAAACCGTATTGCCGACGGTCTCTCCGGTATAGGAGGCGAGCAGGGTATCGAAATCGCTGCCGAAGGTATAGACGGTAAGCCTGCCTGTAAAAACCGCCGTCCAGCGGAACCAGACCGAAGAGCCCCCTGCATTGTCAGCGTGGAGCTCCTCACCGAGCTCGCGGCTCGCTCCGCGATTGTCGCCGGTCCAGTGGCCTGAGAGACCTTCGAGAACAGCGGCATCTGCGTAATCATCATTCTCCGGGGCAGCCTGCAGGACGGCAGCCGTGCCAGGCAAGAGGAGTATCACGCACAGGTATGTGGAAATGACGGGCCTGGAGTACACGAAAGAACCTCTATTCACGGGTAAGCACCCCTTCCAGCTGAAAACTCATTCAGCCCATTTCCCACTCTACCCCAGCCGGTGACTTACTGCTGACTTACTTACCATCTAGTGTACCATTAAGACGCCCTTTCAAAACTCAGGGACCGCCGTAAAAGACCCACAGGACCTCAAACGGCCGGAACAAGCTAAACCAACGCCTGAGAAGCAAATGAAGACCGATTCCCCAGCTCCTGATTTGTCACGGGAAAGAGGTCTGAAAGGCCCGGGAACCGCCCTTCGCTGGATCTCGGCGCTGATGCTCATCTCCGGCCTGCTGCTTTGCGCAGGCGCCCTGCCGCTTGAATCATCACTCAGGCGGCTCTCATCATTTATCGATGCCGCGGGTCCCTGGGGCCCCATCCTCTATGGGGTAGCCTACTCCATCGCCACCGTGGTGATGGTACCAGGCTCCATCCTGACCTTCTTTGCCGGGGTCTCCTTCGGCCTTGGAGTCGGCACCCTCACTGTATCGATCGCCTCCACCGCGGGAGCCGCCCTGTCGTTTCTGGCGGCCCGGCGCCTGGCCAGGGACCGAATCTCACGCCTGCTGGAACAGCGTCCCTACCTCACGGCCATCGACAAGGCGCTCGAACAGGGCGGCTGGAAGACGGTCGCCCTCATGCGGCTCTCTCCGGCCATCCCCTTCAATCTACAGAACTATCTCTGGGGGCTGACCCCTGTTCGTTTTCTCACCTACACGCTCACGAGTTGGATCGCGATGCTCCCGGGCACCTTCCTCTACGTCTACCTCGGCTACATCTCTCGCGAAGCGGCCGGCGCGGCAACGGGGGAAGAGCCGCTGCAGGTAGCCAGGTGGATTCTCCAGGGAGCCGGGCTGCTCGCCACGGTGATCGCGACGATCTACGTTACCCGGCTGGCCCGCGGCCAGCTTGCCTCGCTCGGTAAATTCGACAGGCCGTCTCCCCCGGCCCGAGGCATCGATCTCAGGACCATCCTGCTCGCCGCGGCGGGAGCGCTCCTACTCGCCTGCGGCCTCCTCAGCCGGCTCCAGCCAGGCCTCCTGCGTGAGACTCTGGTCGACCGTCTTGGTCCTCCGCGCGCCGAGCTGACCGAGAGCTACTCGGCCAACAGAGGAGAATCCGTGGTTGACCACTCTCTCCTGGACTCGGTCCTCAGAACGCATGTCGACCCCGAGGGCTGGGTCGACTACCCTGCCCTCGCCGCCAACTCCGAAAACCTTGACCTCTATATTGAGAGCCTTGGCAGCCAGAACCTCGACCGCCTGGGAAGAGACGAAAGACTGGCCCTGCTCATCAACGCCTACAATGCCTTCACCCTTCGCCTGGTGCTTGACCACCATGGCCGCATCGATTCGATCCTCGATATTCCCGAGGAGATACGCTGGGAAGACGCGCGCTGGAAGATCGGCGGTAAAAGCCTGAGCCTGGACGAAATCGAGCACGACCAGATCAGGAACCATTTCCGCGAAGCGCGAATCCACTTCGCGCTGGTCTGCGCGGCCGCCGGCTGCCCTCCCCTTCGCCCTGAGGCCTACACGGGCGCGAAGCTCGAGGGCCAGCTTGAAGAACAGGCGCGGCTCGTGCATTCAAAGGAGACCTGGCTGCGCTTCGATAACCGGGAAGGGCTCCTCGAGCTCAGCCCGATCTACGCATGGTATGACACTGACTTCGAGGCCATCTCCGGTTCGATCCAGGCCCACGCCGCCCGCTACCACGCGGCCCTTCAACAGGCCGTCCGTAGCGGCAGAGAAATCAGGGTTCGATACCTGGATTACCCGTGGCATTGGGATCTGAACGGAAGGGCCGAGAAGAGACCGCGCTGAAAGACCTCTCGGGGGCAGCGAAGCTGTCGAAAACTGGATCAGTATTTCGAAGAGTAGAGGTTTTTCAGCCGAGCCGTGGAGTCACCGAGCTTCTTGCAGGGAGCCCCCATGCGCTCGAGCATGGCGAGGTAGAGATTGTTGAGCGGTGTATTCTCCGGATAGCGCACATGACGCCCCGGTTTGAGGGTGCCGCCTCCCTTGCCGAGCAGGATGATCGGGAGCTCGTGATGATTGTGACGATTCCCATCGCCGATACCGCTGCCGTAGAGGATCATCGAGTTGTCGAGAAGACTGTAGGACCCCTCGGTTGAAGCCTTCAGCTTCTTCATGAGGTAGGCAAACTGGTCCATATGGAATTTGTTGATCTTCTTGATCTTCTCCTGCTTGCCCTTGTCGTTGCCGTGATGGGAAAGAGAATGATGACCGTCGGGAACGCCAACGTTCTTGTAGCTCTTATTGCTGCCCTCGTTGGCGAACATGAAGGTCGCCACCCGGGTCAGGTCAGCTTGGAAGGCGAGGATCATGATGTCGCCGAGAAGCCTGATGTGCTCGCCGTAATCACCGGGCTGTCCACCCGGGAGGCTCTGACCGACCTTCTCCGCATCCTTCGGCAGCTTGCGAAGGGTCCCGTTCTTTTCCTTGTCGGACTGGGCCCTGGAGAGGCGGCCCTCGATTTCGCGGACCGCGGTCAGGTATTCGTCAAGCTTGCGGCTGTCGCTCGAGCCCAGCTTCCTGCCGAGCTTCTTGGCATCACCAAGAACAAAATCGAGGATGCTCTTGCGATAGCGCTCATTGACCTGGGTCTTCTGTTCCGAGATGTTCGGGAAGAGGCGGTCGAAGAGCTGCCGGGGGCTGGTCTCCTTGGCCATCGGCATCGAGGCGTTCTTCCAGGAGAGGTTGTGCGAATAGGCGCAGCTATAGCCCGAATCACAGCTTCCGGTCTGCTTGCCCTTATCGCAACCGATCTCAAGCGAGGGAAAGGAGGTCTCTTTTCCTATGCGGGCAGCGGCGTACTGGTCGACGGAGACCCCCACCCTGATATCTTTTCCATTGGTTTTCTTGGGCTGCGCCCCGGTAAGAAAGGCGGCGGCTGACCTGGCGTGGTCTCCTGGGCCATCTCCGTTGGCGCGCGCCTTGTCCTGGGTCAACCCGCTGAGAACGAGCATATGGCTGCGCAGGTCCTTGAGCGGCGCGAGCGTCTCTGAAAGCTGCCTGAGCGCGCCAGTCTTCTCGGGAGTCCAGGCCGGCATATGCGCCCCGTTGGGCACATAGAAGAAGGCCATGCGGCGGGGAAATTTCTTTCCGGCGGCGTGGGCCTTGACCAGGAGCTCCGAGGGAAGCATGGCATCAAGGAAGGGCAGCGCCATGGCTGTCCCTGCACCTCTGAGAAACGTTCTTCTGGCTAATGGGCTTCCAGTGTTCATGTCAGCATTTCGCTCCAGTATCGCCTCAGCCGTTTGTTCTACCCTATTTCCCCGCGGTCAGCGGTTTTTCCCCTCTGCGTTTTCTGAACTTCTCAGACAGAACGATCTGTTTCACTAATGCCGAAAACCGGTAGCCGTTCAGAGCGAGTTCTTTTGAGATCTCATCTACCAGTGAGGTATCAGTATACTCCAGCCCCCGGCCGAGGGCAAAGATCATCATCTTCTCGGTCAGGCAGCGGCAGAAATCGGCCTTATGCCGCAACAGGAGGGCCTTCAATTCGATCACATCCTCGAAGCTCTGACCGTTCGGAAAGGTGCCGGTGACAATAATCGGCGCGCCGGACTGGGTTTCCCTAAAGGTACCGATCCCATCAAATCTTTCGAATCCCAGCCCGATGGTGTCCATCTTGTCATGGCAGACCGCGCATTCGGGATTCTGCCGGTGCAGCTTCATGCGTGCGCGGAGGGTCAACCCCTCCTCCGTGGCCTTGCCGGCAAAATTATCCGCGCCCGGGGGAGGAGGCGGCGGAGGGCTTCCGAGGATCTGTTCGAGGACCCATTTTCCCCGCTTCACCGGAGAGGTCCGGGTGGGATCGGAGGTGATCGTAAGAACAGTACCCTGGGTGAGGACTCCACCGCGGCGTCCGCCCTTCAGGGCGACACGTTGATGCTTCGCGCCGCTCACTCCGCGAATACCGTAGTGCTCGGCAAGACGCTGGTTGAGAAAGGTAAAGTCCGAGTCGATAAAGAGGAGAACGCTGAGGTCCTTCTTCATGATCTCCTCGAAGAAGAGCTCGGTCTCCCTGCACATGGCATCCCGAAGCTGCTGATCGAAATCGGGAAAGGTTCCCTCATCGGGAGTAACCAGCTTCATCGTCCGGATGCCAAGCCAGTGGGCGGCGAAGGTTTTCACCAGCGCCTGGGATCTCTTGTCCGCAATCATCCGCACGACCTGCTTTTCAAGCACGCTGCGCTTT
>CAUZHA010000155.1:0-8784 GCA_963579555.1 Planctomycetes bacterium UBA1146 | reverse complement strand
CTGAGCCGGCCGGGCTGGTCCATCACTTCTCGCTCGACGAGGGCCAGGGCAACGCCATCGCGGACTCGATTGACTCCAGCCGAAAGGGGACTGTCAAGGGGAGCACCCACTGGGTCGATGGCAAGTTCGGCAAGGCCTTCCGGCTCGACGGCAAAAACTACATCGAGCTCGGCGATCATGCCGACTTTGACAGGACCGACTCGTTCTCTTTCGGAGCCTGGATCAAGCCGGCGGGCAATGGCGCCCCCCTGGCGAAGATGAACGACGGCAACAAGCACCGAGGCTGGGACCTCTATCTCCAGAATGGCCAGGTCGGAATGCACCTGATCAGCTCCTGGCCCAATGACGCGCTGAAGGTCATAAGCAATGGGAAGGTCCAGAACGGAAAATGGAACCACGTCTTTGTCACCCACGATGGATCGGGAACCTCCGCGGGAGTGAAGGTCTATATCAACGGAAAGAGCCAGGGGCTCAAGGTCGAGCAGAGCAACCTCCGCAGCTCAACCCGCAGCAAGGCGAGCCTGAAGATCGGCAGACGCCAGCCGGGCTCTCCCTACAAGGGACAGATCGATGATGTCCGAATCTACGGCCGCGAGCTCAACGGAGCCGAGGTGGCCAATCTCTCCGGCAGCGACCCGCTCGCGCCGATCCTCGCCACGCCCGCTGCCAGCAGGAAGCCCGGACAGATCGACGTTCTGAGGAAGCACTTCCTCTCATCGCTCGACAGGGAATACATATCCATCGCGAAAGATGCCGCCGGGTGGCGAGCCAAGATCAACGAGGCCGCCAAGCCCCAGGGAAACGTCATGGTGATGGCTGATGTCGGCAAACCGCGTAAGACCTATGTTCTCATGCGGGGCGATTACGCATCGCCCCTCAAGGAGAAGCCCCTCGAGCCAGGCACCCCCAATGTGCTCCCGGTACAGGCCAAGAACAGCCCGGCGAACCGGCTCGGCCTGGCCCGCTGGCTCTTCCAGCCCGAGCATCCGCTCACCGCAAGGGTCGCGGTCAATCGCTACTGGTATATGCTCTTTGGCAGGGGAATCGTAAAGACGATTGAGGAGTTCGGCTCCCAGGGCGACTGGCCCAGCAACCTGCAATTACTCGACTGGCTGGCGACAGATTTCCGCGAAAGTGACTGGAATGTGAAGCGAATACTCAAACAAATGCTCATGTCCTCGACCTACAGGCAGAGCGCCAGGGCCTCCAGCGACCTGATCAAGCTGGACCCGGAGAACAAGCTCCTCGGAAGGGGACCCCGCTTCCGACTGCAGGCCGAGTTCATCCGCGACACGATTCTCTCGGCCTCGGGGCTCCTGGTGAAGGATATCGGCGGACGGGGCGTCAAGCCCTACCAGCCGCCGGGGCTCTGGAACGAGGTCAGCCTTGGAGGGAATGTCCGTTTTGTTCAGGACCACGGCGAAAAACTCTACCGCCGGGGCATGTACACCTATTGGAAGCGCTCCTCCCCTGCTCCCAGCCTGACGATCTTCGATACCCCCACGCGTGAAAAATGCGTCCTCAGACGATCGCGTACCAACACGCCCCTCCAGGCCCTGGTGCTCCTCAATGACCCGCAGTACATAGAGGCGGCGCGTTCCCTCGCGCAGAAGGTCACGCTGGAGGCCGGGGATTCAATCGATGCCCGGATCGTCCTCGCCTACCGGCTGGCGACCGCGCACAGCCCCTCAACGAAGACTCTAACCCTGCTCAAGAAGGCCTATGAAGAAGAGCTGGCCGTGTTCCAGAAAGATCCGGAGCGCGCGAAGAAACTGCTTGGCGTTGGCGAATCGAAACGCGACGCGGCAATCGACGGGGCTGAACACGCAGCCCTGACCATCATCTGCAGTATGATCCTTAACCTTGACGCCACTGTTACGAAAGGTTGATTCATGAATCCTCTCGAACAATACCAGCTTGAAATGACTCGCCGGCAGCTGCTCTCCACCGGCTCCCGGTTCCTTGGCGCCACAGCGCTCACCTCCCTGATCGGGCAGGACCAGGTTTTCTCCGCCGATACCATCCCGGGAACCGAGGCCCAGGGGCTTCCGGACCTCCCACACTTCGCCCCAAAGGCCAAGAGGGTGATCTACCTCTTCATGGCGGGCGGTCCATCCCACATCGATACGTTCGATTTCAAGCCCGAGCTGCGCAAGATCCACGGCAAGGAGCTCCCGGAATCGATCCGCCAGGGCCAGCGGCTCTCGACCATGACCTCTGGGCAGAAGTCCTTTCCCTGTGTAGCTCCGATGTTCAAGTTCAACCGCCACGGAAAACATGGAACCTGGGTCTCAGAGATTCTCCCGAAGGTTTCCGAGATCGTAAACGACATCACCATCATCAAGAGCCTCCATACCGAAGCGATCAATCACGATCCGGCCATCACCTTTATCAATACGGGCGTCCAGCAGCCCGGCAAGGCGAGCCTCGGCTCCTGGCTCAGCTACGGCCTCGGCAGCCCGAACCAGGATCTGCCGGCCTATGTTGTCATGATCTCCAGGGGCCCCGGCCAGAAGCAGGCGCTCTATTCCCGCCTCTGGGGAAGCGGCTTTCTGCCCTCGAAACACCAGGGCGTCAAGATGCGCTCGAGCTCCGATCCTGTCCTCTACCTCAAAGATCCCAATGGTATCGACCGCAGCATGCGCCGACGCATGCTCGACCGCCTCGCCGAGATCAACGCAGAACAGTTCGGGCAATTCGGCGACCCCGAGACCCGGACCCGGATCGCCCAATACGAGCTCGCCTTCCGCATGCAGGCCTCGGTTCCCGGGCTGATGGATCTCTCCGACGAACCGGACGACACCTTTGAGCTCTATGGACCGGACTCGAAAAAACCGGGCACCTTCGCTCGCAATTGCGTGCTGGCACGCCGAATGGCCGAGCGCGGCGTACCCTTCATCCAGCTGTTCCAGCGCGGCTGGGACCAGCACGGCAGCCTCCCCAAGCTGCTCAGGGGACAATGCAATAGTATCGACCACGCCGCTGCGGGGCTCGTCAAGGACCTCAAGCGCAGGGGGATGCTGGATGACACCCTGGTCATCTGGGGCGGAGAATTCGGTCGCACCATCTATTCCCAGGGCAAGCTGAGCAAGAACAACCACGGACGCGACCATCACGGCCGCTGCTTCACCATGTGGATGGCGGGAGCGGGTATCAAGGAAGGCTTCGAGTACGGCAAGACGGATGATCACTCCTACAACATCGTCGAGAATCCCGTACCGGTCCGTAATTTCAACGCCACGATCCTTCACCTGCTTGGGATCGATCACAACCACTTCACCTACCGTCACCAGGGGCTTGACCAGAAGATCACCGGGGTAGGGGAGAGCCGCGTCGTAAAGGACATTCTCTCCTGAGGCATACCACTGCGGCAAGCTCGCCCCGGGGACGCTCCCCGTTGACAAGTGGTTACAAGATGCGAATGGATTCTCCTGCGACTCATCAACGATAGTTTATCGACGCTGGCCTCTTTGCCGGCTCCTCCACCGCCAATCACGACCGGACGCGCCCAGCAGCTATATGTTCCAGATCCGACCTGTCACCAGCTTGTTCTTCCTCGTATTCGCCACGCTCAGCACCACCCCGGCCTTTAGCCAGCGCGACAGGCTGCCCAGCATTGGAGAGGTGCGCAAAGAGCTGCTCTCGAGGCACGATGCGAATGAGGACGGCTGGCTGGATGCCCAGGAGCGCGAATCTTTACGAAAAGAGGCCTTCGCCCGCTCCAGCGCCCCCTTTCCCCGGCGGCGGGGACGAAGAGGCGGCCGCGACGGGCGACAAGCTGGACAAGAGCGGCAACGGCAGGAGAACATCCCCGCCGCCACGTCCCGTGAACAGTGGCAGGCCGTAGTCAATGCCTTTGACGCGAACAAGAACGGATATCTCGAGGGCGTTGAAATCGACCAGCTCTACAAAGATCTTGATGCCGGCAAGGTCGGTGATCTTCCGAAATCCTATCTCCGCTCAACCCTGGCGCGGGATTCAAAAATGCAGCGCTCCGGACGGCAGAATCTCGAGGACTTTGACCTGGACTACGATGACCGACTGAACTCCCAGGAACTCAAAGCTTTCAGGAAATCCAGGCTGACCCAGGAGCCCCCGCCAAACCGCCCTGAAAAGGAGCGCGAGGGCGGGGAGGAAGAAGGGAAAGATGAAGCTGAACCCCAGGAGCTCGAGCGCGCGCCGAGAGTCGTTTTCAGCCATCCCCATGGATTCCAGGAAGCCTCCTTTGAGCTCGACCTCAGCAGCCCGCTCAAGGGGGCCGTGATCCGCTACACCCTTGATTGCTCGGCTCCTGACGAGAGGAGCTCGGCGATATTCGATGAGACACTCGAAATAGATCAGAGCACCGTTGTCCGCGCCAGGGCCTTTGCCGCGGGACACGCTCCGAGCTTCTCCGAGACCCGAACCTATGTTTTCCTCGAAGACGTCATCAGGCAATCCCCCGATGGCCTGCCTCCCCCCGGAGGCTACTACCGATGGGGAAGAAACCGGGTCGACTATGGAATGGATACCGCCATCGTCAAAGATCCCGTCTACAGAAAGACCATCATCTCGGATCTCAAATCAATTCCATCCGTCTCGCTCGTGCTCGATCCGGAAGATCTCTTCAGCTCGGAATCCGGTATCTACTCCAACGCGACCAGGCAGGGCCGTGAAAACGAGCGCTCGGCCGCCTTTGAGCTGCTGCCGACCACCGCGCAACCCGGCTTTGACATCAACTGCGGGGTCCGGATCCGGGGCGGCTTCAGCCGCACGGCTGAAAATCCAAAACATGCCTTCAGGCTCTTCTTCCGCAAGCTCTACGGAACCGGAAAATTGAAGTTTCCCTTCTTCGGAGCTGATGCGGCCGAGGAATTCGATAACGTCGATCTGCGCTGTTCCCAGAACTATTCCTGGAATATGGGAGGAGACAGCAAGGGGCTCTTCCTGCGGGACCAGTTCAGCCGAGACCTTCAGCTGTCCATGGACCGGCCGGCGGCCAGGGGAGATTACTACCACCTCTACCTCAACGGGCAGTACTGGGGTCTCTACAACTCCTGCGAGAGACCCGAGGCATCCTTTGGCGTCAGCTACTTCGGCGGCGTAAAAGAAGACTATGACGTCATCAAGGTCGACAGCGGCCGGGGGCAGTCCTATACCATCACAGCTACAGATGGAGATCTCGATGCGTGGAGAAAGCTCCACGAACTGGCAACGGCCGGCCTGGAAGACGACGCGGCCTACCAGCAAATCCAGGGAAGAAACCCGGACGGCAGCCCGAATGCCGAATACGACAACCTGCTCGACATCGAGGGGCTCATCGACTACATGCTGATCATTCTCTACGGAGGCAATCTGGACTCTCCAATCTCAAGATTTTCCAGAAACCGCGTCGGCAATAACTGGCACGGCATGAGAGACCGAAACGGCTCGCATGGATTCCGTTTCTTTATCTGGGATGCGGAACACACCCTTCTCGACATCCTCGAGAACAGGACAGGCCCCTTCCCGGCCGGCGAAAGTTTTGAACGCAGCAACCCCCAATGGCTCTGGCAACAATGCCTCGCAAACGCCGATTTCAGGCGCCTGGTCGCCGACCGCGCCCACAACCTGCTCTCCTCCGGAGGACTTCTCAGCCCCGAGAACACCCGCAGAGTCTTCGAAAAAAGAATGAAGCAGATCGAGAAGGCGGTCGTCGGCGAGTCGGCCCGCTGGGGAGACCTCGGCGGAAGACGAGGGGGCTTCCTGGGCCTCTTCGGCATTGGGAACTCCGGCCCCAAGACCAGGGATGAGCATTGGAGAGGCGAGGCGAACCGCGTCCTGAATGACTACCTTCCCCTTCGAAGCGGGGTTCTCCTCTCCCAGCTGTGGCGCCAGGGGCTGATGCCCGACATAACCCCCCCGCGCCACAGGAAGCTGCCCGGAGGAAAGCTGGAGCTGTCAGCCCCTCGCGGCAGGATCTATTACCGCCTTGACGGCAAAGACCCGAGAGATACCGGGGACGAGGTCAACCCGGCCGCCAGGCCCTATGAAGCGCCCATCGATACCGGGAAAGGTTCCCCCATCAAGTCGCGCGTTCGCTATAAGGGCGAATGGAGCGTCCTTGTAGAGATCCAGCCCGGCTCTTCGAAACAATAATGCGCCGCTTCGCTATACCACCTGCCCCTTCCACGGGCCGGCTCATCTTGATCCTGGCCTTAGCATTCCTCCTCGTTGATCAGCTAAAGCTGCCGTCCCAGGAATCTGAAAAACCGCGCGCACGACAACGCCAGAACCAGCCAAGAACCTACATCCTCAAAAAAACCCCCCTGGTTACACAATTCGATGCGGACAAGAATGGACTTCTCTCCTCCGCGGAGCGTCAGAAAGCCCGGGCCCATATACGAGAGACCAGGCCAAAAAGAGGACGCCTGAACAGCCCCAGGCGATTGAGCTCCCCCAGCGTATCAACCCCCTTTCCGGAGGGACTGGTCAACGCAAAGAACGCCCCTCCACCACGAGGCGGACTCTACGATGAAAACATCCTTCGCACCATCCACCTCAGGCTGCCACAAGAGGACTGGTACGAAGAGCTTGGTGATTTCTACCTGACGGATGTCGATCTCTCCGCTGATCTGGCCATCGACGGAGCTCTCTACCCGGGTGTCGGCATACGATTCCGCGGTAAATCGTCCTATTTCACCATTGGGAAATCAGAGAAGCGATCCTTCAACATATCCATCGATTTCACCCATAAGAAACAGCGACTCCAGGGATACCGAACCCTCAATCTGCTCAACTGCCACGCCGATCCTACCTTCCTGCGCGAGATCCTCTACTCGAGAATCTGCCGGGATTACATGCCAGGCGCCCGGGCCAGCTTTGTCAAGCTTGTCATCAACGGAGAAAACTGGGGGATTTACGTCAACCTGCAGCAGTTCAACTCGGATTTTCTGCGGGACTGGTTTGGTACCTCGAAAGGGGTCAGGTGGAAGGTTCCGGGCCGAAGACCCGATGCAGCCTTCAACTGGAATGGCCCGGCCAGCGAGAAATACTCCGAAGTCTACGAGCTCAAGGGGAGTTCCATCGAACAGCCCTGGAGCGGCCTCATCAAGATCTGTGAGCTGCTGGAGAAGACTCCTGCCGATGAGCTCGAGACCAGGATCGAAAGTTTATTCAACATCGATCGCGCCCTCTGGTTCCTGGCACTCGAAAACATCTTCATGGACAACGACAGCTACGTTGCCAAGGCCTCCGACTACGCTCTCTACCAGGATGGTCTTCATGGCCGAATCCACCTGCTCCAGCAGGACGGCAGCGAGCCCTTCGGCGTCAGCGGTCCGGAATGGGGAGCGGATGCAAGAGTCAGTCCTGTCCTCCACGAGAGCAATCCTGCGCGCCCGCTGATCTACAGACTCCTGGCTGTCCCCCATCTGCGCGCCCGCTACCTGGCTCATTACAGAACGATCATCAGGGAATGGCTCTCCCGGAAAAGCATCCTCCCCAGCATGGATCGCCACCTGCGGCTGATCTCGAAAGAGATCGGCAGGGACCAGAAGAAGATCTTCTCCCGGGAACTTTTCGAGAAAAATATAGAGGAAGATGTCGAGGTTGGGCGTTTACAGATCTCTGGCCTGCTGAGCTTCATCGACAAACGTCGAGATTATCTTCTCTCCCACCCCGAGCTCGACCGGCCTGCTCCCTCGATCGAGCTCCTGCCCATCTCCAGCAAGAGAACCATCCTGCGAGTTCGCTTGTCCCCGGCGCCAGAGGTCGAGCGGGTCCTCCTGCACCATTGCGCGAGCCGCGCAGGGGTCTTTGAACGCCTGGAGATGCTGGACAATGGAAAAGACGGCGATAGCCAGGCCAACGACCTGGTGTATTCCGCTCGGCTGCCGGCCTACAAGCCGGGGGCGATGGTTCGTTACTATGTGGAGGCCAGGTCGCTCGACTCCGCCGGCACCAGCAGCTTTGAGCCGTCCAGGGCTGAGGCCCGGCCCCATCACCTCAGGTTTCCCGAACGGTAGAACGCGCCTGGGAAATTTCGAGAGAGCCTGCTCAACCGTCGAGCTTCGCCAGCGGTTGCTCCGAATCACCGAACTCCTCGACCCGGATCCCCGCCTTGCGCAGCATCGACAGGTGCAGGTCCGAGAGGCTGGTTCTGCGCTTGAACTCGAGCTGCCTGCCCAGCCTGGCGACCGAGCTCCGCCCGCCTGCGAGCAGTAGCGGCAGGTTCTTTGAGCCATGCTCATGTCCATCTGAGATGCTCGAGCCGTAAAGAATCATGGAGTTGTCAAGCAGCGTGCCTCCATCACCTTCCCGGATCGCCTTCATGCGGCCGAGGAGATAGGCGACCTGCCCGTGATGCCACCTGGCTACGGAATTGTACATTTCGCGCTTGGAGCCGACCGAAGACCATGAGTTCTTCCCATCATCATCCTCTGTCCTGCCGTTGATGTCCTTGTAATGAGACAGCGCGTGCCAGGTCCCCTTGACGCCATCGATGAAATCGAAATAACGATTGCTCTGCCCATGATCGAGCATGAAGCTGCAGACCCGGGTGGCGTTCGACCAGAACGCCAGCAGCATCATGTCGAGCATCAGCTTCATATACTCCTGGTGACTGGCCGGGATACCCGGCTGGGGACGCACCAGGGTGTCGGTGAGCGCCCGATCAGCCTGGAGTCGCTTCGCCTGGGTATCGGCAAACGCGAGCCGCCTCTCCACCGATCGGACCGACTCGAGATATTCGTCGATCTTGCGCCTGTCATCCCTGCTCACCTTCAGGCTGAGGCTTCTCGCATCGGCAAGCACGAGATCGAGAAT
>CAUZHA010000154.1:0-8805 GCA_963579555.1 Planctomycetes bacterium UBA1146 | reverse complement strand
GGTTGACCGCGACACTGCCTGCGCCGCCGGGGCGAATCTCCCTGCGGCCTACCCGCAAAACAGGAATCGGCGCCTCGGGCGAGATGCGTTTCACATCACCCCAGACATATTCATCGAGCATCAGGTCGCCCACGAGAGCGATGCGCGGTCGGCCGAGCTCTTTGACGATTCGCGACAATTGCGAGATCAACACGATCCAGCTCCTTTCCTTAACCGCTGCAGTATAACCGCCACCGCGGCCATTTGGCACCGCGCAAACCCGGGAGAGGGATCAGCTCTTTCTCGGAGCCAGCTTATCGAGAAGCTCGACCAGGGGTTCACCGCCGGAAGAGATGGACTGCCTGGTACCCAGATAAAACCACCGCAGCCCTCCCTCCCCATCGAGCCAGTCCTTCGGGATCTTTACCGCGTCCTTCTGTGTCATCACGATGGTATCAACCCCGCGCTCCCTGGCCCAGGTACCGAGCCCCTCCACCGTTGCGAAATCATAGGCGTGGTGATCACTGAAGGGCTTGAAGCCGGCCAGCCTGATTCCCAGCTTGCCCAGGGTCAGCTCGAACGAGTTGGGGTTTCCTATGCCGCAAAAGGCACAGACCTCTTTACCTTCCAGGAAGCCGGGCTCAAACGTCTCTCCGTAGAGCTCCTGCCAAACCCGGGGGCTGGATTCGAGAAGGAGAACCGGGATGCCCGGAAATCTCTCTTTTAGAAACGCGACGATGGCCTCGCAGCGCTCCTCGCTGACAAGCTCGACCCTCGTGACTGCGATCAGGTCTGCCGCCTCGAGGGCTCCGATCGGCTCCCGCAGGAGACCCGCGGGAATAACCCTTCCGTTATCAAACGGCCTGAGGGCATCGAGAAGGACCAGGTCAGCGTCTCTGTGCAGGCGCAGGTGTTGAAATCCGTCATCCAGGACCAGGATATCCGCTCCGGCGGCGATTGCCTCGCGCCCGCGGGCCACCCTGTCGCGCCCCTGGTAGTGAGGAACCGATGGCAGGTTCTCGGAGAGCAACCTGTACTCGTCATTACCTTCCTTGAAATCAATCTGGAGAAAATTCCCATCTTCGATGCCCGGTGATGCCCCGTATCCCCTACTCAGGATCGCCGGGTTCCAGCCCCTGTCAATGAGCTCACGGACGACCATCTCCACGGTCGGGGTCTTGCCGGTTCCCCCGCAGGTAATATTGCCGACGCTGATGACCGGCGCATCCAGCCGAGCCGAGTTCCTCTTGGGCCAATGCCGCCGACGAATGGTAAGGACAAGACGATAGAGTATCGAGAATGGCAGCAAGAATGGCAGCATCAGGAAGACCAGCGCGCGGATTGTCGACGATGATGTCGGCGGAACCAGCAAGCTGCCGGGGACCGGCCTGTTAGAAGTCCCTCCAGCCATGATCTCAGGTTGATTTCTCTTCGTTGTGGAGTTCGTTCAAAACCTCGAGAACCTGCTTCTCGCTCATATATCCAAGGTCGCTCAGGATCTCTCCAAGGAAACGGTAAGGCTCCTGGGCCGCATCCAGACGAGCCTGGATCGTCAGGGCCTCATAGAGATCGGCTACGCTCACATAGCCTTTCTCGAGCGCAACTTCTCCAAATAGCCTGGACTGCTCACTCATGATAACTCCTGTCTTATCAAGTCACCCCGCCAGAGTCAATCAGTCCGCGACCCCCTCGGGGCAAGACCCGCCGTGCTTTGCCTCGAAGACAGCTGAATATTGCATTACAATCCCGGGAACATGCTCAAAGCTCGCGACACCTTCCGTTCAAAATACCTCGGCGCCATCATGGGAGCGGCTGTAGGAGATGCCCTGGCCTTTCCCCTCAGAAATTATTCACGCAACTTCCTGGCCTCGGTTGCCCAGCCCCTGACCGAAGAGCTTCAGACCTGTCCGGACGGATTCACTCCCCTGGGACAAACTACCGGAGACACCCAATGCTGTAATGCGCTCATCACCTCGATCCTCGAGCGTGGCGACCTGCGAGCCGATGCCGAGAGCGCGAAGCTCCTTGTTGAGCATCTCATCCCCCTCTGGAGAGACATGAACGTTGTCGACCCAGCCAGTGACAACAGTTCAGCCATGAGCCTGATCGTCAAGGGCATCACCGAATGGAATAACGCGGCGCTGCCTTCCGGGAACGCCGGCAGCGGCTGCCTGACCCGGGCCATTCCCATAGGGCTTTGGAACGCCAGGGATCCCGAGAAGATCCCCGCCCAGGTCGAGACCCTCGTCACCATCACCCACCAGGATGACAGGACGCTTGCGGCAACATCTGCGGTGGCCGCGTTCATTGCCTACAATGTCAGCCATGATGAGCTGATCCTCGGTGACATACTGGACAATATCTCCAGAAGCTCGGGTGAATTTGATGAGGGTATCGCTCAAGCCATATTAGATCTTCCTAAGATCCTCTCTCAAACCGACCATCACGCGCTCGAGATGATCCTCGCTATCTCTCCTGATGAAGAATATCCCCCGAGCCAGAACGAGTTGACAGATTACGTGGTGCCAGTCCTCTTTCTTGCCCTGCGACAATTCCTCAACAAACCCCAGAGCTTTGAAGGCGCCTTGAACAGGATTCTCCGCCTGGGAGGGAATATGTCCACCATCGCCAGCATCACCGGCGCGCTTTGCGGAAGCTACCTCGGGCTCGAGAACATCCCGGGAAACCTTGTAGACAATCTGCTGGAAAAAGAGGAGCTTCAACGTAACGCTGAGATGCTCTTTGAGTTGAAGCGCGACCTGAAACGGATCGAGACCGCGACCGAACAAACGGACCCATCGGACAAGACCGATGAGCCTGGCATTGATGCTGAAGACCTGAACCAAGACCTGGAATTCCACTCAGAATGAACCACCTCGCTCCTGAAACCCCATTGATAACCTCCGGCAGCCTGGCTGTCGGGGCGAAATCCTCTCCATTGATCATCGCCGGGCCGGATTCTCTCGAGAGCAAAGAGCTAGCCCTCACCATCTCGACTGAGCTTGTACGCCTCCAGGACAAGCTGCAGGTCCCCTTTGTCTTCAAGGGCTCCTACGACAAGGCCAACCGATCGTCTCATCTGTCCTACCGTGGGCCCGGCATCGAAACGGGACTTTCCATCCTGTCCAGGGTCAAGCAGGAGACCGGCCTGCCGGTAACAGCCGATGTTCACAGCGCCGAGGAGGTCAGCCAGGCCGCCGAGGTGCTGGACATTCTCCAGGTTCCGGCCTTTCTCTGCCGTCAGAACGACCTGCTCCAGGCCTGCGGCGCGACAGGCAAGCTTGTCAACATCAAGAAGGGACAGTTCCTCGACCCAGCCAATATTCCTGCCCGGGCGGCCGCGGCTACAGGACCGGAGACTCCCGGTGTCCTGATTACGGAGAGGGGGACGACCTTCGGCCACGGTGATCTCGTGAACGACTTCAGAGGAATCCCTCTCATGCGCGAAGGCGGCTTCTGCGTAATTTTCGATGCCACCCACAGCGTCCAGAAACCAGGAGCCCTTGGCGACAGGAGCGACGGCAAGCGGGAGATGATACCCCATCTTGCCAGGGCCGCCGCAGGAACAGGCTGCGATGGCTTCTTCTTCGAGGTTCATCCTGAACCGGATGAAGCACTCTGCGATGGCCCCAACTCGCTTCGCCTTGATCAATTTGAAGCCCTGCTCTGCCAGGTAATCGAAATTGACCGCATAGCGCGCCAACTCTGAGCCTGCGACATGAAGGTGGGAGACATCCATCCCTGTCCTGAATGAGGAGGACTCGATAGCCTTGGTCATCAGGGAGCTGCCCCGCGAGGAGATCGCCCTGCTGCTCGTTGTCGACAACGGCAGTGACGACCAGACCGCCGAGCTTGCCCGGGCAGAAGGAGCTGTCGTTCCAGATGAAGCGAAGAGAGGCTCTGGGGCGGCCTGTCGCCGCGGAATCGCAAACCAGGAGCCCGAGATCGATACCGTTGTCTTTCTCGATGGCGACTACAGCGACTCACCCGAAGAACTCACCTCCCTGGTAAAACCTATCTCGGAGGACAAGGCCGACATGGTCATCGGCAGCCGAATACTCGGACAGCGAGAACCCGGCGCCCTGCCCCCGCAGGCCTATTGGGGAAACAAGCTCGCCTGCTTCCTCATGAGGGTCCTCTGGGGAATCCGTCACCCCGTCCTGGGTCCCTTTCGTGCCATCAGAAGGAGCTCCCTGGATAAGCTCGGAATGAGAGACAGAAACTTCGGCTGGACCATCGAGATGCAGATCAAGGCGCACACGAATGGCTCCGGGTCCTGGAAGAGACCGTCAGCTGCCGCCGAAGAACAGGCGTCAGCAAGATCAGCGGAACGATCTCCGGCGCCTTCAAGGCAGGCTACACGACCCTCTACACGATCTTTCGATACCGTCTCTCAGGCAGTTGATCATTCGGCGGCTCTCACTCCTGCCCGTCTTGACTCTCATCCTTCGTCCGCAACGCCTCCAGGCGCTTCAGAAAGGAGTTCCGATGACCCGGCGGCAGTTCCTTCCAGAAGGCCGCGTTCTCCTCGGCCGCCAGGTAGGTGTTCCACCCGGCGTAGAGCGAGGTCTCTTTCGGACCGGCTGGAAGCAACCCGGAGGACAGGAGACGCTCGATCCACCGCAACGCAATCCAGCGAGCGAAGGACTTGGCGCTGGCCGTTGTTCCGGAATCCTTGATCGCCGAGAAACCGTCCGCCAGGGTCAGAGCGGTGAAGAAATCAAGTAATCTCTGAACATCGAGCTTCTCAGGCTCCATGACCTGGGCAAGAATCTTCGACTTCAGGCTCTGCTGACGCAGCCTGTTTTGAAATTCCCTGAGGGCCCCGGAGGAGTTCTCCCCAACCTGGGGCTGGGCGGCAAGGAATTCAGCCATCTTTTTATAGGAGGTCATCGACTCATCAAACCCTTTAGTCAGGTCAGCCGCCCGGAGCCTGACAAGAGTCGCGGCCCAGGCCAGCCTCAATTTTCCATTGGCCGGCAGGCCCTCCGGCTCCCTGGGAAGCAGCATGTCCATCAAGACCGTGTCCTCTACCAACCTGAGACTGGAAGCCAGGTAGGCGACATTGTCCTCCAGGCAGGCGCGGCTCTCCAGGCGTTTCATTACCCAGGCAAGCCTTTCAACCCCCTCGGCCCTGATCAATCCCTGCACCCTCTTCATCAGGTGGTCACCGAGAGCCTTCTCACGGGCCTGGGAAGCCTCGACCAGCTTGAGAAATGGCAGGAACTCATCAAGCGCTTCGCGGTTGCCGACATAGGAGATCGCATCGACCACGGCGATCAGGACCTGGGTGTCATAGACCTCGGGTGAGGAGAGCACTCCGATGAGTGCATCGAGCGATTCAGGATCCTTGCTCTGGGCCAGCGTGCTGAGTCCCGCTATGGCTGGCATCTGCAACTGTACCTCAGCTGATTTCCTTAAAAGCTCGGTGTGGAAAGTACGCAGGAGGCCAAGGACCGTGTCATCCTCTGGACGCGCGTTGAGCGCGGTAGCGCAGGCTGTTCGCAGCTTGAGAGCAGAGGCCGCAGACAGCTCGACCGCCTCCTTGAATCGCTCGATAAAGAGACTGGCCGAGACCAGGTCGAGAGCTCCCTTTAGCAGATGCCCGAGCGCCCGGATGGACTCCAGCTGCAGCTCCAGGTCCGAATAGAACTCGGGTCCATGGAGAATAGCATCCAGGCTTTTCTTGGCACCCGCGGTCTTGAAGGCGCCGGCGGCCCTTACCAGCTCGAGCAGCTCCGCTCTCCAGTTAGCATACCCTGAGCTCTCGGATAACGCTGGGCGCGCAGCCAATAACTTTTGCGTACGGCCGACCGTGAGATCACTGAT
The DNA here is from genome assembly GCA_963579555.1 of Planctomycetes bacterium UBA1146. GTDB lineage: Bacteria > Planctomycetota > UBA8108 > UBA8108 > UBA8108 > UBA8108. Next base: position 2,997 of record CAUZHA010000154.1, on the reverse strand, counting down.
TTCCGTACGAATCTCAACCGCTGATTCGGCAAGGAATGACTGGTAATGACGAAGCGAGATCAGGGCCTGCCTGCGGACCCCTGGCTGCTCAAATCCCGAGCCACCCTCACCCTTGACAACGGCCAGCAGGTGTTCGCAGGCTCGCGCCTGCAGGGTGGAGCGCAGCTTTTCCTGGTCAGCGGCATTGGAGCCCGACAGCCTGGCCCCGCGAAGCCAATCGGCGTAATCTCCAAGCACCTCAACCGCGGCGATCCGATGCTCAACGGTATAGGCGGACTGGAGCGTAGCCTGCAATTCGGCCAGGAGCAGTTCGTAGTCACGGGTCTCGCGAAACCTCTTCAGGCTCTCCTTCCAATTGACCGCGTTGTCCTGGCTCAACTTCTTCTGAACCTTGACGAAGATCTCCGGAAGCGACAGCTCCTGCTGCTCCTTCCACCAGAGATTCCATCCCTTCGGCGTAGCGAAGCCAAGTCTCAACCGCTCGCCCAGTTCCTTGAGATAAAGGGGTGTGGAAGCCGGATACTTTTCCTGGCTTCGAACCATTCCAGCGATCACGTGTGACAGGAAGAGCTTTCCATCTGATTCCCACAGGATCTTGCTTACATCCTCGAGGACAGGTGAAGGCGGGGGAGGATTGTGCTCAACGATCTCACAAAGTCGCTGAATCGTTGAAAGCTGCTGGCCCGGCGGCCCGCTTCCCCCCGCCCCTGGACGCGTTCTCTTTTCCTGTTCTACAAGGGCCCCGAAGGCAACGACGACGGACTGGCGAAGTCTCTCGCTTCCCACCCCGAGAAGAGGCAACAGCAGGTCGGAAAAACCCGAGGTCGTGACGGCCGCGCCCCGAATATCGAGGGAAATCGCTCCGATGACCCTCAAGGCGACAACATTCCAGTTCGCTCCCTTCCCAGGCAGTGAGAAACGGGCAGGATCGAGAATCTCGGAAAGAAATTTTCTCGAAGGGCCGGGGGGCCTTCTTTTCTCCTGCTTCATCCACTCAAGCAGCTTATAGGCCTCCAGTTCACCAAGCCTCTCATCGTCGCCGGCAAGCTTGGCCAGATCGATCTTGAGTCCCCTGGCAAGCGCTTTCAGATCACCATACCGGACATCCTCCACTTCCTGCCCCTTCGCGAAAGAGGCGGAAACAACGGTTACCGCCATGACAGCAACCAGGACCAGGATTCGGACTTTAAATCGCCTCATTGGGATCCAGCAGTAAAACCGATTACCAGGGATGCCTCCACACAGGCACGCGCGAGAACAGGAACACCGGCCTTGCCTCAGCAGTCAGGAAGCCCCGGTTGTCTTCAAAGCGAAAGGCCAACCAGAAAGCCGGGAACGCACCGCCCTCGGCGGCGGCATCGGCATCGGCCCCTCATCCAGACAGCCATGACACCCGAACTCCAGCCCGAAGAAAATCATCCAAGCTGCCGGGATGCCAATAACTGTCAGCACTCATTCCAAGGCCGGCAAGCAATCACCGCGCTGAACGCTACGGGGAAAACCATTGCAACAGGCCTGCCTACGGTACTCCCGAGCCTCGTGATTATAGTCCACCATCGGAAAAGTGTCTACGAATCACAGCCTGGATCGGCTCTCAGGAGAGAAGTCCGGCACCAAAATCATCGTTGGAATCAGAGCCATCGGATGGCTCTTCTTCTTCTTCTTCTTCTTCTTCTTCTTCTTCTTCTTCTTCTTCTTCTTCTTCTGCTGCTTCTTCTGCTTCTTCTGCTGCTTCCTCTTCCTCTTCTTCTTCTACATCATCTTCTTCGTCGTCGTCATAGTTTTCGTCCTCTTCGTACTCCTCCTCATCCTCCTCATCCTCATCTTCGTACTCCTCCTCATCCTCCTCATCCTCATCTTCGTACTCCTCCTCATCCCTGCCACTATGACGGGATGGGGCCTCCCGCTTACCAGTATGGCCGGAGCTCATCTCAGTCGTTTCATCGTCGATATCATCAGGTTCGTCGGCCGTCTCGCCCACGCGATCCAGCTCAGCGTGATACTCTTCGAGCACCTGGGTCTGCAGTCTCTCTCTGCAGTCGGAATTAATAGGATGAGCTATATCCGCATGCAACTTTCCCCTGCCCTTATCATCATCTGAACGAACAGCAGGTAATTTCCCACCGCAATCATTGCAGAACTTCGCGCGCATAGAGTTCTTGCAACTGCAGCGGCGGCACTTCTCGGTCATCTTCCGACTGGGCATGGCGACGAAGGCTCCCTCCGTGCCATCTATAATCTTCAGATCCCGAATCACGAAGCAGTCGTCTATCGTGATGCTGCAGAAGGCTCGAAGCTTATCACTACTCGAATCAACCAGTTTGATACGAACCTCAGTGATCTCCATCAAAAGATTCCTTTCACGCGACCCAACAAAATGATCGACAAAGTCCCAGGCAACGCATAAAAACCACGGAAAGCCGACACGAACCGGGCCATCCGGAAGAAAAAGTACAAAAACCCGCGCTACGATTCGAGAATCGCAGACCAACTCGGGACGTTGATAGCCGTCAAAACCCTGGTGTCATCGGACACCACACCCTTGAGACTGTCTCTCATCGAAACAGCGTCATCGGCGTTGTCACACAAACCGAAAAAAGTTGAGCCGCTGCCTGACATTAAAAACCCGCGGAACCCTTCCGCTGCGAGCAGACCCTGTATCTCTGCGAGTTCCGCAAAGAGGCCGCACGCTACCGTCTCAAGACGGTTGAACAGCAACTCATCATTAGCAAGCGCTTCGACAATCGAAGACCGCAGGATATTATCCACACCTGCATCAGCAGTCAACATCATATATTTATTAGATTGTAATTGGTCGAAGGCCTCATATACCTCCCGGGTGGGCACTTCGATTGCCGGACATACCAGGACGTAGTGGAACGTTCCGGCCGGTTCAAAAACATCGTCAAGGGGGGTTACAATCTCCCCCCTCCCCCTGCACCGGGCCGTGCCTCCGCTGAAGAAGAAGGGTACATCGGATCCGAGCTGCGCGCCCAG
>CAUZHA010000153.1:0-9221 GCA_963579555.1 Planctomycetes bacterium UBA1146 | reverse complement strand
GTGCTCTGCGGGATACACAAGGCCTACCGCGAAGGTGGAGTCGATGGAGCGATCTCAGTTGGTGAAAAGTTCCTTCACAAGGGCGAGGCTCGCCGGCTCGCCTTCGTTCTCGGCAGCCAGAACGGGGTTGATCCGGGATTCGATACCGACTTGCAAGGAGATGTCTCGCAGCGCCAGGCCGAGGTGCCCGGGCAGGTAGACGGAGAGGGTTCCGGCGAGAGCGCTGGTGAGGCGCAGGCTGAAGCTGACGACGCGAAGGCAGATGGTGAGGAGACCTTCGCTCTCGCGGATCTTGAGGAGAAAGACCTCGAAGATGTCGTCACCTGAGGGTGTCGGCGGCGTGAGGCCTCCAGCGGGGGCAAGGAAAGAAAATGGAGAGAGCCGAGATGAGAAAGAATGGGCGAATCGGTCCGCGCCGGCTTCCGGTCTTTTTCGTCATCGCGTATCTCAGCTTCCTCAGCTGTTCGGCTTCCGGCTTCCTGTTCGCGCAGGACGGAACGCATGCCCAGCCGGATGAGACTGTCGGCGAGTTGCTGCGCGGTTCAGGCCAGCCGGAGACAGCGGCCGTTTCACCCGCCAGCGTGAGCCTGTGGAGAACCACCGGGATCTTCATACTGGGGGCCGTCCTCGGGGTCCTGTTGCTGCTTTCCTGGCAGCGTCAGCGCCCCTCCTCCGGGGCTGCCCGCGGCGGGCGTGCATCCCTCGAGGTCATTGGCCGGGCCCCTCTCTCACCGAAGCATACCGCCTGCCTGCTCAAGGTGGGTTCCGACAGGCTTATCGTCGTCGCCCTGTGCGGCGATGCCATGAGTCCCCTGTGCACGATTGAAGGAGAGGATGAGATCGGCAGGGTGCTGGGCGAGCAGGCGCAGTCCTCTGCGCGGGCACCGTGGCTCGACGAAGAGGGCGCCGCGGCCGGTACAGCGACCGGTACCGCGCCGGAGGGTGGAGGAGTCGCTCCGGGGGACATCGATGCCGGTTCCGGCCGCGTTTTTGCTTCTTTCGAGCCGGCAGATTCTTCAAAGCAGACCGAGGCTGGACAATGATCCGAGAGAGATCCAGATGGCTGAAGATCCTGTGCTGCGGCCTGTTGAGCTGCGGGCTGCCGGCAATCGGAGATGGACTCTTCGCTGAGGAGGCCGTCACTGCGGAGGCGGAGGCCGCAGGCGCGGGCGATGCTCTCAAGGCTCTCACCGGGCTCGATAGCGAAAATCTCGGCGTTCCCCTCCGAGCCCTGGCGCTGGTTACGGTTTTCGGTGTCGTTCCCTCGATCGTTCTGCTGACGACCTGTTTTCCGAGAATCCTGGTGGTGCTCTTTTTTCTCAGGAAGGCTCTCGGCACCCAGGACCTGCCGCCCAATATGCTCGTTTTTGGACTCTCCTTCCTGCTGACGGGAGCCGTGATGTTTCCCACCTGGCAGGAGATCCATCAGGAGGCCTATGTGCCCCTGGTGGAAACAAAGCAGATCAACGCGGAGCTGGCCCTTCAGCGGGCAGAGCTGCCGGTGAAGAGATTTATGCTTCGGCACACCCTGCGGGATGACCTCAGGTTGATGCTCGAAGTCTCCGCCCGGGGAGCGGGGAAGCCGTCCTTTCCAGCGCCCGTTGCCGGAGAGCTCCCCGTAAAGAAGTCGGAGAGTTCCGCCAGCCAGCAGCTGGAGGAGCTCAGTTTTTTCACGATCCTTCCCGCCTTCGTATTGAGCGAGTTGAAGACGGCCTTCCAACTGGGCTTCCTGCTCTTTCTTCCATTTCTACTGATCGATCTGGTGGTTTCCGCGGTGCTCGTATCGATGGGAATGATCATGCTGCCCCCCACCCTCGTTTCGCTGCCCCTGAAGATCCTGGTCTTCGTGCTGGTGGATGGATGGAGCCTGGTGGTGGGGCAACTGCTCGCCGGTATCCAGGGGGGCTAGGGGATAAGCAGGAGATGAAATCCGTGATGAAGAACAAGGTGATGGTTGAGACGGGCTGGAGTCTTCCGGGCTCCCCGGGAGAGGAGGACTGATGGAGACAGCTATCGAGCTCTCACGCGGCGCCCTCTCAACGGCCATCGAGCTTGCCCTGCCGGTGATGGTGGTGGGGCTGGTGGTCGGGGTGATCGTAAGCGTGTTCCAGGCGATGACCCAGGTGCATGACCAGACCCTGTCTTTTATCCCGAAGATCCTGGCCATGGTGGCGGTGATCCTATTGCTGCTGCCCTGGTTTCTCAAGGTGATGGAAGGTTATACCCGGACCGTTTTTGAACAGCTGGGAGATGGTTTTTTCCCCTGAGATGATGCCCGCAAGCGAATTCCGGAATAAGAAGTGATTGAGATAAATGCAAGAGGTGACGATAGAGCAATGGGTGTTCGAGTCCCTGCCCCCGGCGGCGATTCTCGTCGGCTGCCGCCTGGTGGGACTGTTCATTCCCGCTCCGTTTTTTCGCAGCGGGATGCTGCCCTGGCGATTGAAGATCGCCGTGGTGGCCGTGCTGAGCCTGGGTGTCGTAGTCTCGCCTGTGCTGCGGGAGAGCCTGGCTGGAGTAGACGAGAGCGTACTCGAGGGCCTGCGGGATCCGTCGCGGTGCTGGCTGATACTGGCTGGAGAGCTGCTCGTCGGCGTGGCCCTTGGCTGGAGCGTGCTCGTGGTGCTGGCCTGTGCCCAGGGCGCGGCCGATCTGATCTCGCAGCAGGCGGGGCTTACGGCGAGGCTCATCGCCGACCCCCAGTCCGGGGGAGGAGGCTCCCCATTGGGGATCTTCTATCACGGACTGACTGTCTATCTCCTGCTGGCCTTGAATCTCCATCACAGTCTGATCAGGTCTGTGCTGGAGAGCTTTTCCTGGGTTCCGCCGGGCTCTCTCACGGCGGCCTCGGTGCCAATCGTCCTGGGACGCCTAGGGCTCGAGGTTGGTGGAGAGCTCTTCCTGGCGGCCCTGGTGCTGGCTCTGCCCATTCTCCTTTCTCTCGCCCTGGTAACGCTGGCCCAGGCCGCGCTGGGAAGAGCGCTTCCCCAGGCCGAGCTGTTTACCCTGGGCTTGCCGGTAAGGCTGCTGGTCGGAATGGCGGCGCTCTACGCGTCGCTGCCGGTCTCGGTAAAGTATGTGGGCGGGATGCTGCGTTCGGCAGTGAGGGATGGAGAAGATCTTCTTTCGAACTGGAGTGGTTGATGGCTTCCGGAGGTAATGGATAAAAAAGATGTCGTCGCATTGGGACCAGAAAACTGAGAAGCCTACCGAGGGAAGACGCCGTCTTGCCCGGGAGCAGGGACGCGTCGCGGTAAGCCGTGACCTCGTCGCGGGTTTTTCCCTGCTCTGGATTCTCCTGGCGTTTCGCCAGCTCGGCGGTCCGTTTCTCGAGCGCGCTACGACCAGGGTCGGTGAGCTGCTGCGGGAAGCCTTTGTCGCCCAGAAGCTCACCTCGCTTACCGCGCCTCCCTTTCTCCGAGACATCCTGCTGGAGGCGGCGGGTTTCCTGGTGCCTGCTCTCTTCGCGCTGCTCGCGCTGGTGCTGATCTCGAGCCTCGTTCAGAGCGGATGGGTTTTCAGGCCCACCGCGGTCTCTCCCGACCTCGGCCGCCTGTCTCCGTCTGCCGGCTGGGGAAGAGTTTTTTCTTCGAGCTCCGTAGCCTCGGCTTTCTTCGCGCTGGCGAAGTGCGCCTGGCTTGCCGGCGGACTCTATTGGGCGGTCGCCCCGCTGCTTGTCGGCAGGGGCGCCGTCAGCCCGCAAATCCTGATGAGCAGTCCGGGTGTCGCCGGCGTGCGGCTTGGATCGGAGTATCTTTTCAGCTCCGCGGCCGTCCTCGTTGTCGGCCTCATCGCGCTTGGAGCCCTCGATTGGTTCTACCGGTGGTGGAGGCTCGAACGAGAGCTGATGATGACGAAGGAAGAGCTCAAGGAAGAGCTTGCCCGGCAGGAGACGCCCGAGATCATACGCCGGAAGCGCCGCGGCGTGGCGAAGCGCCTGGTGACCGCGGGAGCCGCGGGTCGAGGGGGTGTTGAATGAGCACACAGGATGTTCTGAGGAATTCAGGCGCCTACAGTATCTGGGGGCGAATCAAGTCGCAGCCCGATCTCTTCTTTGGCGTGATCCTGATCTGTATTCTCATGGTCATCCTGGTGCCGCTGGCCCCGGTGCTCGTCGATTCGCTGTTGATTCTCAATATCACGATATCACTGCTGGTCCTGATGAGGGCCGCCTCCGTCACGCGCCCCCTGGATTTCAGCGTCTTTCCATCTCTGTTGCTGGTGGTGACGTTTGCCCGCCTGTCGCTGAATATCGCGACCACCCGCCTGATTCTCGGCAATGCCGCCGAGGGGCCGCTGGCGGCGGGCCAGGTGGTTCAGACCTTCGGCAGCTTTGTCGGAGGTGACAACCTGGTGGTCGGCTTCGTAATTTTTACAGTCATCGTGCTGGTTCAGTTTGTTGTCATTACCCGGGGAGCGACGAGGGTTTCGGAGGTGGCGGCCCGCTTCCAGCTCGATGCCATGCCCGGGAAACAGATGAGCATCGATGGAGATCTTGCCGCCGGTCTCATCGATCAGGAATCGGCCAGTGAGCGCAGGCAGGAGGTGGGCCGCGAGGCTGATTTCTACGGTTCGATGGACGGTGCCAGTAAGTTCGTTCGTGGAGATGCGGTGGCCGGAATCGTCATCATGATGGTGAACATCATCGGCGGTCTCGGGATCGGTATGATCTATCACGGCATGAGCGCCGCCGGCGCCCTCGAGGTCTTCGGACGGTTGACCATTGGCGACGGCCTGGTGAGCCAGGTTCCCGCCCTGATGGTCTCTATCGCGGCGGCGCTCCTGGTGACACGAAGCGCCGCCAGCGAGCAGCTCAGCGTCGATCTCGGCAGGCAGGTCTTTTCGAGTGACTGGATCCTCTTCACCACGGCGATCTTCCTCTGGTTGCTGCTTCCTTCCGGTCTTCCGGTCCCGATGCTGTTGATGACCTCCGCGGCTTGTGGTTGCTGCGGCTTCATTCTTCGCAGGGAACGGATCGAGAAGGAGGGCAGGGAACGTACCGTACTTCAGAGCCAGGAGCTGGATCAGGCGCGCGTGCCCGTGGTTGATGTGAAAACATTGATGAAGGTCGAGACGCTCGAATTGCTGATAGGCTTTCACCTGGTCAGCCTCCAGGATCGCGACCGCGGCGGTGACCTGCTGGAGCGTCTCGCCTCGATGCGCCAGAAGCTCGCGCTGGAGCTTGGGTTGCATGTGCCGTCGGTGAAGGTGTCGGACTCAAAAGAGATCGGCTCCCGGGAATACTGTTTCAGGCTTCGTGGGACCAGGCTTGGAACCTGGAGGATCATTCCCGGAGGCAGCCTCGCGCTGCAGAAGGATGAGCAGCGTCCGGCCGTCTCAGGGGTGCTGCCCTTTGATTTTGAGTCCTCCATCGACCTCGCCGATGGTTCGGGTTTCTGGATTCCGGACTCCATGGAGGAACAGGCCCATGAGGCGGGTTGCCAGCTGGTGAGCCCGTCCACAGCCATCGCTCTCCACCTGGAGGACTGTATTACGGCACACGCGGCCGAGCTGCTGACCTACGAGAGGGTCTCGCAGATACTGGAGGACCTCAAGGAGAAGTCGCCCTCGCTGGTTGACGAGTTCGTGCCGCAAACGGTAAAGATCGGACAGCTCCAGAAGGTCCTCCAGGACCTGCTCCTGGAGGGAGTCTCCATCAGGGACACAGAGACTATTCTCGAGAGGATCGGAAGCTGCTTTGCGGAGAACCTTCGGCATGAGCAGGTGCTCTGCGAGGTGAGGAGAAGCCTCGCGAGGGCGCTCGCCACCTCCAAGCTGGATATCAACGGAAAGCTGCATGCCATCAAGCTCGATCCCGAGCTCGAGAGACTGATTGAAGACTGCGTTACGGAAACCGTTGATGGGGAGGTGCTCGACCTTGGCACCGAGGCTCGTGAACAGATTCGCATGCGGACCTACGAGAAGCTCGTCGAGCTGAGGTCCGAGGGTCACAAGCCCATCCTGGTATGCAGTTCGCAAATTCGAAGGCATCTGTGGAAATTATTGGGAACGCGGGTAGCGAGGCTCTCGGTGCTTGCGTATGAAGAAGTCGGTGAAGATATAAAGATCGAGATTCATCGTAGCGTGAACATAGGAACTGTTCCGGTGAGTTCGGCAGCTCTTCAGGAGTGAGTGGAATGAGTGAACAATTCGAGCGCTTCCAGGGACGCACCATGGGTGAAGTGCTGGAGAATATCCGCAGGAAGTTTGGCCACGAGGCCATGATCATGGGCTCCCGTAAATTCCGCACAGGCGGCTTTCTCGGCTTTGGCGGCAGGGAGCTGGTGGAGGTCTATGTGGCCGACACCACGGTCCAGGTTGAAAGCCTGAAATCCGGCAGCGGGGGCTTTTCCTCTCCGGTGCGCTCTCCGGAGCCTGCCCGGGAAGTGGATGAGACTTTGATCAGCCGCCCTCCCATACGTGAACAGGGACAGCTGGAGAAGCTGCAGGCTGATCTCGGCAGGTTCCATAGCAAGCTGAACGAATTGCTGTTGCGCCCGGGCGAGGGCTGCTCCATCACGCATCCTTTTTTGAGAGAGTGTTACGATCTGCTGGTGAGCTACGAGATCGAGTCGAGGATCGCCGAGGCGATTGTCGTGCAGATCGAGGAGCAGAAGCTTCCCAGCGGCTTTCCCGCCAAGGACAGCGTGGACCTGATTGTCCGGTCCCACCTGGCCAGGCTTTTCGAGCCTAATCCGCCCATGGCTTCAGGGGATGGACCGAGGATTATTTTTCTCATCGGCCCGACCGGGGTGGGAAAGACGACGACGATAGCCAAGCTCGCCTCTCGAGCCAAGGTCAACCAGCGAAGAAAGGTTGGCCTGATTACGCTCGACACCTTCCGTATCGGGGCCGTCGACCAGTTGAAGCAGTACGCGGATATCTTCAAGGTTCCCGTTCACGTCGTTGAGAAGCCTCCCGAGCTTGTCGAGATGGTTGAGAAGTGTTCGACGGCGGGAGATGAGATCATATATATCGACTCGGCCGGGCGCAGTCCCAGGGACGAACCAAAGATGTCTGAGCTCAGGAAATTCATCGATGTCCTGCCGGAGGCGGAGATCCATCTTGTGCTGAGTACAACGACCCAGGCGCAGACGATCGCGAACATCGCCGACCGGTTCGCCCCGATGTCTTTCGACCGGGTGATCCTGACCAAGCTCGATGAGAGTGTGGCCCTGGGCTCGCTCGTAGGATGTCTCCTGGATATAGGGAAGCCGGTTTCGTATGTGACGGATGGACAGAATGTACCCAAGGATATCTTCCCGGCGGATCCGGAGAGACTTGTCGATTTTGTGATGAATAAGCAGCGGGCATGAGCGCAGAAAAGCCAAGAGATCAGGCCGACGAGCTGAGAAAGATGGTCGAGCGGTCGAAATGCGACCGGGTCATCGCCGTCTCCAGCGGCAAGGGCGGGGTCGGAAAGAGCAACATCAGCGCCAACCTCGCCATCGCCCTCAGTGAACTTGACCAGCGGGTGATCCTCGTCGATGTGGACATCGGGCTTGCCAATGCCGACGTGATTCTCGGGGTCAACCACCGCAGCAATCTGAAAGATGTCCTGGTTGGAGATTGCGAGGTGGAGGACGCGCTGACTCCCGCTCCGGGCGGGATCAAGCTGCTGGCCGGGACACAGGGCGTCGAGACGGTTTCGGATCTGGATGTGAGCAAGCGAAGAGCTCTCGTCAGGTGTTACAGGAGACTGACCGCCCTCGCCGATTTCATCATCATCGATACCGGTGCTGGCATTACGGGCAACGTGATCTACTTCGCGGAGACCGCCGACGAGCTCATTGTGGTGACGACTCCCGAGCCGGCCGCCATTATGGATGCGTACACGACCATCAAGACCGTGTATAGGGGGAAGGGCTACGGAAGGATCAGCCTGGTCTGCAACAATGCCGAGAACCTGGAAGAGGGTCAAAAGACCGGCAGGCGGATCGGCAAGGTATGTAGAGATTTCCTCGATGGATTGCGCGTCGAGCAGTTGGGGACCGTGCTCTGGGACGAGAAGGTCAGGAAGGCGGTGCGTCAACGCAAGCCATTCCTTCTGCAGTATCCCGATTGTGAGGCCAGCGCCTGTATCAGGAGGCTCGCCCGGAAGCTGGTTCAAGAGGCCGGTAAAGCTGGAGGATCAAAGTTTATTGATAAATTTGCCGCCGCCACGGAGGTGGAATGAGAGATGGATTTGGAATGCCGGATTGTTGTCTATGCCGCCGTGAGGGGGCGGTTTGGCAGGTTAGAGTTTCTGGTGAGGTCGCCATGGTCGAGGCGGGCGAAGGTCGAGGGGAGATCAAATCTGATTTCCGGCCTAAAGTTCGGGCCGAGACTGGCCGATAAAAATTCATGGTGACTATAGCCACCGACAGGTGATTCTGCGCGTGAGCAAGTCACGCTAGAAGTGAAGGTTGATGCCGATGCGAAAGAAGGTTGATCCAGCTACGATTCAAATGTGGCGGGAGTACAAGCGTACCGAGGATATAGTCCTCCGCAATCATCTGCTCGAGAAGTACCTGCCCCTGGTGCGGTACATTGCCGAAAGAATGCTGGCTAAGCTTCCCCAGAATATCAACGTAGAGGATCTGCAGAGCGCCGGGGTCTTAGGTCTGCTTGATGCTGTGCGCGGCTTTGACCCCGAGCGGGGGGTCAAGTTTGAGACCTATTGTTCCACGAGAATCCGGGGGTCCATTCTTGATGAGCTTCGATCACTCGACTGGGTTCCCAGGATTGTTCGCAGCAAGGCCAATAAGATTGACCGGGCCTGGAAAGCCCTGGAGGCCAGGTATGGGCGTACTCCATCTGACGAAGAAATGGCTGATCAGCTCGAGCTGACCCTGCCGGAGTACGAGGCGATGGCTCGAGAGGCCAGCGCCGTCACCATGACCAGCCTCACGGCGGAGACGAAGGCCGATGATGGCGGCAAGTCGATGAACAAGCTCAACCTCCTCGAGGATAAAAAGGGCCTCAATCCCGAGGTGGAGTTGAAGAAGAAGGAGGTTACCGAGTTCCTCACACGGGGCCTCAACCGCAAGGAGCGCCTGATCATTCTTCTTTACTATTACGAAGAGTTGACCATGCGGGAAATCGGCGAGGCTCTCGATCTCTCCGAGTCGAGGGTCTGCCAGCTTCACTCCCGGATCATCATCCGGTTGAAGAGCCAGATGCAGAAGTTCCAGATCGAGCTGATGTCCTAGGCGGCTGATCTGACGACCGATATCCGGGGA
>CAUZHA010000152.1:0-9264 GCA_963579555.1 Planctomycetes bacterium UBA1146 | reverse complement strand
CCCGAAGGGAACAAGGACGGCATCATGTTCCTTCGCCCCCTTCATGAGGGCGCAGACATCGTCCTCGGACTCCGGATAGATCACGCAGTCGGGACAGGAGCTGACGATCCCCCTGCGAACCCTCCAGAGATCCCGAAAGCTCTTGCCGTAGGAATGAACAAGGCGCTCCTTGTCGGAGGTCTTCACCTGGTCATCACGAAGCGCGCCGCGGACGTAATCGAGAAACCCCTGCTGGCGGATCTGTTCCGGGAGCTTGACCTCCTCGATGGAAACGGGCTTCACCACCTGCTCGTCTTCCTCGCTCAGCCCGAGAACCCCGGCTATGAAGGGCATCAGGAAAGGCTTGTCGGAGGCGTCAAACTCGATGTTCTCATCACCCCACCCCCACCATTTCATCTGGGAAACATCGTCACGCATCTCTCGCGGCCTCTGATCCGGGTTACCAACGTCGGGCGCCTCACCCAGCGACACAGTCTACAGGTTCGGGAACCTCATTTCCGCAAAGTTCACCTACCCGGGTCTCAACCTCCGCGATCAGGCGGCGGTACTCATCAAAGGGAGCCGAGGGACTGTCAGCGCTCGCAGCCACGGCCTCTGCATCCGGATACACAGGCTCGCCAATCGTTACCTTGACGCCGCCCGGACGAATGAAACCCTTCCCCTTGGGCCAGCACCTGTGGCTCCCCTCGATACAGGCCGGGACGATGGGGATGCCCAGCTCGACAGCAACCACGGCCGGCCCCCGCTTGAAACGTCCCATCTTCCCATCGAGAGACCGGGTGCCCTCGGGATAGATGATCAGGTTGCGGTCGCCCACATCGAGAAACGCCCTGGTGGCCGCGAGGTATTCGACAAAGCTCTCATGGCTGAACTTCCTCTCGATGGGGATAAGGTTCATGAAGAGGTTGAGAAAGAAGCGCCGAGAGGCGTTGTTGAAGAAATAGTCCTTAGCCGCCGTCATGGCGAAGCCGTGGAAACCCGTTCCTGCCGCGAGCATCAACAGGGCGCTGTCCATGTGGCTGTTGTGGTTGCCGCAGAGGATATACGGCGCGGCTGGAAGACGATCCCTGCCCTCAATCTTCAGCGGGCAATAGACCCTGAAGAAGAGCCTGCAGTAGAGCTCAAAGGCGCTCTTGACCAGGCGGCCCGAGATCGAGCGCCGCCTGTACAGGTAATCGTACTTCGGATCCAGCTGGTAATTAACGAGGGCGTCTCGAAAGCTCTTCAATGCTCTTTACTCCAAACCGATTCGACTGGCTCAAGCCGAGAAACAGCCGCTAAACCGGACTCTCGAGAACGGGCTTATTCCGATACCTGTCATGCGCCTGGGCGAACTCATTGGTCAGCACGGAGGCGCCGAGGGAGAGCTCCAGGCCGAGCGCGGCGGCGCAGATAATCTCGGCGAGCCTCTTGGAGGAATCCTCGCCGGTACAGCCCAGCAGCTCGAGATTTTTTCGCTGCTGCTTGAGCCGTGTTCCGCCGCCGACGGTCCCCACCGTCAGCGAGGGCATCGTGAGGCTGGCATAGAGATCCACGCCGTTCCTGACCTCCATGTCCATGCTCCCGAGGGAGTTCTCCGAGACGCAGGCCACGTCCTGGCCGGTCGCCAGGTAGATGGCCGCCAGGGCGTTGGAGACGTGCATGTTCATACCTACCACCCCGGCCAGCTGCGAGCCGCGGCTGCATTGCCGCCAGCCGCGCACATAGTGCTCGGCATCGGCTCGAAGAACACGCTTGAGGTACCGCCCCTTGACCAAGGTGCTGGCGGTCACCTGGTGTCCACGGCCGAGCAGGATGGTCTTGGTCGCGGGGTTCTTGTCGCAGTTGAAGTTACACTCGATGTAGTAATGAAACTGCCTCAGGCGGCCATAGATTTCATCGATGAAGATGCAGGCCTCCTGGGTAGCGATCGTCACCATGTTCTGGCCCGCCGCCTCCGCCGTATAGTAGACGAAGTCCAGGATCACACTGTTCTGGATCAGGTAGGGGTCGATCCGCAGCAGCTTGCCGTGGCGTGTCGTCGACTCGGCGGCCTGCCGGATCAGGTCAAAGTTAGTCTCGAGCCAGTCCTTGAAATGAGGCGCGTCCTCGATGTCATCGAAAATAAAGACAGGGCTCCGGGAAACCTCCTGCTTCAGATGGCGCGCCTTGATCCCGCCGGAGAGGGATGTCAGGTAGAGTCCCCGGGACATCGACATCGAGAGGGTCGCCTCCAGCGTGCAGAGAGGAATGTAGTACTCCCCGCTGGCGTAGGCCCCGTCCAGGACCAGCGGACCCGCCACAGCCATCGGAATATTCACGCTGCCGATGTGATTCTCTATGATTCCCTGCAGATCCGCAGGCTCGTCCGTACCCGCGCCATCAAGGCGCATGCCGGTCTTGTCCTCGAGCCATTGAAGCCGGTTCTCGCTGTCACCGGCCTCGAATCCGCGAGGAGGAAGGGCTCTTGCCATCCTATCTCTCCAACCTTTTAGAAACCCAAAGCCTAACTGAGCATCAGGCCTACTTCCATTGTAAATAAGTCCTTGATAAGAAAGGGCTTACACAAAACATTATCGCCTCTTTGGAAATTCGGACACAAACCGCGGAACTCCCGGCTCAGGACCAGACAAAGATCTCGTCTCGATCGGCACTGTAGCCGATGAAAGTCGCCAGCACGATGCGCGGATCCGCACCGGCGAGTCCCGGCACCTCGTGGATCATCCGGGTATTGAAGAAATACAGGTCGCCCGGCTCCAGCACCACCTCGACCTGATCGATACCCTTCTCAGCCGTGTAATCATGGAAGGTCCCGGCCTCGAGGCAGGGATCCATCGCCGGCTCCCAGGGACAGCGATGGATGATGCTCTGGGCTGTGCGATCGCCCACCGATGTGTTCTGCAGCACCAGCACCCCGGCGAACTGGTGCTCAAAGGAATGAACCGCGTAGCCGGCCCGCTTCTCCCGCAAGCGAACCGAATCGAAATGGGGCGCGTAGGCGTAGCCTCCGTAATGAGCCCGCAGGATCGCCGGCCCGTAGAGGCTCCCATCGCTCTCCCGCGCCGTCTCGACCTTCTTGTCGACGGAGAGCTCCTGGAGGCTGTCGTAGATCAGGCTCACCGGATCGCAGTCCGCGCTAAAGAGCCGTGAAAAGATCTCGCGGCTCTCCCGGCTGTGCTCAAAGAAGGCCTCCCGGTCCTCCCCCCGGCAGCCCAGGCTGGTGCCGATATCTATTCGCACATGCTCCTGCCCGGTACGCCGGCGGTAGTACTCAACCCCCCTGGACTCCTCGGCGATCGCACGGGAAAAGAAGCCCTCGGGGACGGCGGCGCTGAGAAAATTCTCGGGGACCGGCTCACGAGAATCGTAGAGATACCCATCCGTGATCAGCCGTTCCACCAGCCCACGGCATTCCGCCAGGGGAAAAGCCCCGCGAAGAACAATGGCCGGAACCTCCCCCTGGGCGAGCGCCTCAAGAGGACGGTCAAAACGTTCGCGCGCGCTCGCGATATCAGGCTCGGATAATGTCCACGACATGTTCAGCCCCTCGTCTCCAACATTACCAGCCAGCCGGCCAGCTCAAAACTGAACAACAGGAGAAAGGCTATCGTGGAGATGTTTGCTTTCAAAAAACCGGGCATGCTCTCTCAGCGGCCAACCGGGCGGATCCCGCTTCCGGGACGCCCCGTGTCTCCGAGCTCCTTCCGCATCTCCTCGGCGAGTCCCTGCAGCCGCCTGACCACATCGGGATGGGCTGCCGCGATATTGGTCCTTTCGCCGACGTCCTTCTCGAGGTCAAAGAGGCTCAGCGGAATCCTGCCGGTGGCCCGGGTCCCAGGCTGCCCCCCCCTGCCGGGCGGCTTCTGCTGAGTAAAGCGCTGCGCAAAGAGGAGCTTCCACTTGCCGCTGCGCACACCCGAGAGTTTCGAACCCGAGTAATAGAAAAAGGCCTCGTGAGGAGTCTTCGCTCCCGGCTGCGCGGTCATCAGCGGCCAGAGGTCCTTGCCGTCGATCTTCTTCTTCGGCAGCGGCGCGCCGCCGAGCCGGGCGATGGTCGGCAGGATATCGATCGTCGAGGCCAGCTCGTCACACCTCGAGCCCGCCGGAATTTTTCCCGGCCACCACATGATGCAGGGGACCCGGAAGCCTCCCTCGAAGGGCGTCGCCTTGCCCTCGCGGAGCGGTCCGGCGGAGCCGGCGTGGTCGCCGTAGAGCAGCCAGGGACCGTTGTCGGAGGTGAAGATCACCAGGGTTTTCTTATCGAGCTCGAGTCGCCGAAGAGTCTCGATGATGCGCCCGACCCCGGTGTCGATCTCGCCGATGACGTCCCCGTAGAGCCCCCCTCCGCTCTTGCCCTCGTTTTCCTTGCTGACAAACAGGGGGACATGCGGCATCGCGTGCGGCAGGTAGAGCAGGAAGGGACGCTCCCTGTTCTTCTCGATGAACTTCACCGCCCGGTCGTTGTACCAGGTCGTCAGGTGGGCCTGGTCCTTCGGCAGCATCTTCGGATTGAGCACCTTGCCGTTCTCCATGAGCGGCAGGTCCGGAAAACGGAAGCGAGTGCCGTTTTCCGGATGGTAGGGCCACATATCGTTGGAATAGGGTAGCCCGAACCAGTCATCGAAGCCCTGGCTGGTCGGCTGGAACTTCGGCAGGTGACCGAGATGCCACTTGCCGTACATTCCCGCGGCGTACTGCTTCTGCTTGACCACCTCTGCGATCGTCATCTCAGCAGGGTGGAGCCCGGTCTTCGAGGACGGCCCGAAGTTCCCCGGCACTCCCACCCTCACGGGGTAGCAGCCGGTCAGCAGGGCCGCTCGCGACGGCGAACAGACCGAGCGCGCGACGCAGAAGCTGGTGAACATCATCCCCTCGCTGGCCATCCGATCGAGATTCGGGGTCTTGTAGCCTTTCGCTCCGAAGGGGCCGATGTCGGCATAGCCCATGTCATCGCAGAAGATCACGACGAAATTCGGCGGCCGGGCGGACACAGGGACGCTCCCCGCCGCCAGCAACAGGGCTATCAAACAGATGCGTTTCAACAGGGCCATCACGCTTTCACCTCACGGTTCTCCAGTTTCCAATCTTCTCCCGGCCGAACGCTCACTTCAGCTTCGAGGCCTTCTTCACCCCGGACCAGGGGTTCTCGACAGTGATCTTCACGGCCAGCTCACGCAGGATCCTGTCCAGCTTCGCCTCCTCGCCTTTGCCGATGGCAGGCAGCTTGCGGGGGTCGCGCTTGTGAACCGCCGCGAGGTAGAGATAGCCCTCCAGCTGGATCACCGCCGGCCCCGAATGAAGCTGGTCGGCATAGAGAGCGCTGCTTCTGTCTTTCTTGCTGGAGGCGAGCACCCTGTTAACCAGAGGAATCTTTTTCTTCTTCTCGAGCAGGCGCCTGAGCTCCAGCATGGCGTGTGAGCTCCTGATGCTGAACACCTTGCCGGGGTATTTCTTATTCAGGGCTTTCAGCTTCACATCCATGCCCTTGTCGAGACCCGTGATCGCCTTCTCAAAGGCCTCGAAGCGAAGGACCTTCCGGCCCCGGTCATCCTTCTCTACATCCTTCCAGATCTCACCCGCGGCCTCCCGCAGCGCCTTTACCTCACGCGAGCTGCCCCCGTAGTTGGAGCCCCCCCCGTCGGCGGCCGGCCAGCCATCCTGCAGATAAAACTTCATGGCGGGGTTGTACTTCAGGGCGAAATCAATCCAGCGCGAGATATCCTCGACCTCGGACCAGTAGTAGTACATACCCATGGCAAGGCAGTCCCACTTGCCGGTCATCAGGGCGGGGCGGGTCTTCTGCTTCGCGCCGGTGTAGTTCCAGTGGCGAAGGGGAGCGCCCGTCTTTCCACCGCTGTACTGCATCCTCGACTCGTAGCCCCTGAGCCCCGCCCCCGGGGCGACCCGCTTGCGAAAATGGCTCTCGACCGGCGCCACCAGGGAATGACCGATGAAGAGCATCTTTGCCCCTTTTCCACCTGACCCCTCCGGCTCGAACTCCTCCAGGTCATCGCGCTCGAGCTCCTCCTTCGGCACCTCGATCGCCTTGTCGGACTCCCCGCTCCCGGCGGAGGATTTCTTCCCTCCCCCCGCGGCCTTCTTCAGAAAGGTCCTGGCCTCCTTGAGCGACAGGATGCCATCGCCATCAGTGTCGGCCTCGGGATAGTCCTTGAGGCCCTTCTTCAGGCGCGCGCTGTTCTCGCTGGTTGGCTGGGACCAGGCCGGTTGGGCCGCGAAGAGACTGGCAAGCAGGCAAAAAACTGAGAGTGTTCTATTCATCGGATCTGTTGTCTACGAGTGGAAATTGGTTTTTCAGGATTCCTGGCGGGTCATCCGTCAAGCCGCCTGGCAGTTCACATCGACAGGACGATAGCGGTCACCAGCAGGCAGGCGAAGGCGATGATGCCCCAGCCGCCCAGAGTGTATCCATTATAGAATAAATATACAGTGGGCGGAACAAGCACGATCAAGGCCAGCAGGATCCAGAATCCCAGCACAAGCCAGAAGAGCTTCTCGGGCCCGCCGGGCACAGCGGCGGCCTTGCCGCACGATGGGCAATTGGACATCCCGCCGCGGAGACTCCCGGGCACGTTGAACCGGTGGCCGCAATCGCAGATAACCTCGAGCTCGGCCATCTAGCCCTGGCGGCCTTCAATAACCACCAGCAGGATCGCTCCTGCCAGGGCCAGGCGCGGGTCGAGAAGCTCACGCGCGCCCTTCTCCAGCTTGACATCCATCTTGAAAACAAAGGGATTGAAACGCTGACTGTACGTTACCGCCCGCTTCCCATCGATCTCCAGGAAGAAGCTCTGCGGAATCATCGCCCCGAGCCCTCCACCGAATCTTCGGACCAGGCCCAGGCACCCGCTGTCTTCCTGCAGCTTTCCGACAGGGTTGTCGTTATTGTCGAGCAGCTCCCAGGTGTCCTTAAGGATTGACTTGAGCCCCTTGCGGCGAAAGGCTCCCAGCTTTTCGCTGCTTTCACTGTCGACCACGTCATAGGCCGCGCCGAAATCGATCATACTCCTGGCCTTGACCACCAGGCGCTCAGAGCTCATGGATTCATCGGAAAATACACGGATGTCTTCCTTGAGCTTGAAGGCCTTCTGGGAGCTGAAGAGAACGAGGTTGTCCTCAGTGTCATAGATATGAAAGGAGCCCCCGAATAACTTGAGCACCTTCCTGCGGATGTAGTACTGGTCATGATCGATGATGTACCGGGAGAGGCGTGGGGGCGTCGGCGGGTTCTTCGAGTCCGCTGGCAGCGGAGGGGGAGGCGGAGGATTCTCCGGGGGAGGCGGCGCCTCGGGGTAATCGGACACGGTCAACCTTTCTACTCAATAGGGTTCACAGCCGGGTCAAAGGCTCCACCCCTTGCGATAGGGAGGATTGATGAAAGCGTTGGCCTCATCGCAGTCAGTGAAGCGGGTGTTCGCTCCATCCCAGGCGAGCTTTCGGCCGGAGAAATTCGTCGCGATGATCCCCAGCATGGCGAGCTCGGTCAGCGGGCCGCCGTACTCGGCGAAATCGGAGCCGGCCTTCTTGCCATTGCGGATCGCGTCGAGAAAATCGTTGTGATGACCGCGGGTTCGCGGGATCGACTGCTTCGGCTGCTTGTAGGCCTTCATCGCCGCGTCAGGAACCAGCCTTACACCGCCCGCGCCGTGCGACCCGTGGGTGATCGCCCCCTTGTCTCCGATGATCACGGCTCCCGTGTCCGGAGGCTTCTTCCCGGGGTCCAGCTCCTTCGTCCGCGGAATCTTCGTGACCCCGCTGTACCAGTAGAGCGTAACCGGTCCGCGCTCGCCCTTCGCCGGAAATTCAAACCGGATCCTGCTGCCCCTGGCGAAGGTGTCGATATGTTTCTTCGGATCGAAATCAACCATGTCCAGCACCTCGATGCTCGAGGGCGCGCCGAGGTCGAGGGCCCAGAAGGATGGATCGACCACGTGGCAGATCCAGTCACCGATCGTTCCGTTGCCGTAGGGACGCCAGGCGCGCCAGTTGCCGGGGAGGTACATGCCGTGATAGCTCCGCTCCGCGGCCGGCCCCTGCCAGAGATCCCAATCGAGCTCCCTGGGAATCGCCTGCTTCTCCGAGCGCTTCGGCAATTCCTTGACCCTGGTGTGGACGGCGCCGCAGGCCGCGTGGACCGTGTGCACCTTGCCGATGGCCCCATCGCGAATCCACTCGACGCATTTTCGAATATCGCCGGATGAATGCCCCTGGTTGCCGAGCTGGGTGACGACCTTCTGCTTCCTGGCCTCCGCCATCAGGGCGCGAACCTCGTGGACCGAGTGGGCCAGGGGCTTCTCGCAGTAGACGTGCTTACCGAGCCTCAGGGCCGCCATGCAGGCGACGGCGTGGGTATGGTCCGGAGTGGAGACAGCCACGATATCGGCCTCCTTGCCCACCTTGTCGAGCATCCTGCGGAAGTCCTTGAACTTTGGCGCCTTGTCGAAGCGTTTGAAGGAGCCCGCCGCTCGGCGATCATCCACATCGCAGAGGCCGACGACGTTGTTGCCGCCGGAGAGGCC
Source organism: Planctomycetes bacterium UBA1146 (assembly GCA_963579555.1). Lineage (GTDB taxonomy): Bacteria > Planctomycetota > UBA8108 > UBA8108 > UBA8108 > UBA8108. The sequence goes on along the minus strand of CAUZHA010000152.1, from coordinate 748 downwards.
GCCGACCTGGGCGCCTCCGCGGCCGCCGCAGCCGATGAAGGCGACACCCATCTTGTCGTTGGGAGCCGTCCGCCCGGGGCCTCCGAGAAGATCGGGAGAGGCGATCGCGAAGCTTGTAGCGGCTGTCGCGGCGCCTTTTAAAAACCGTCTCCGGGTCAGGTTTTTCGTTCTACAGGACATCAGCTTGCCTCCGGTTCTCTCGGTCGTGCGGTACAGAAACCTGCTGGAGCCCCTTGCCGTCCGGCTTCCAGCGCTCATCCAAACGATAATATTGTATGCCTAGCCGCCCTCCGGTGAAACCATTCCGTCCCTCACCAGCTGCCCGAGGCGCCGCCTCCCCCGGAAAATCCTCCGCTTCCGGACCCGCCGCCTCCCCCTCCGCTGCCAGCGGACTCGAAGAACCCGCCGAGGCCCCCAGGCCTCCCCCGGTACAGAAGAGCCATCGGCCCCACGGCAAGGCTTTGCTTCGTGCAACAGAACCATGCGAAAGCGAACAGCTTGATGACATAGAAGAACGCCCATGGAAGACCTACTAACCCCAAGGTAAGCATGGACAGGATCCCCACCATGCCCTTGTCTTCGACAAAAAGGAAAAGACAAACAAATGCGCCCACAACGCCGGCCCACCACAGGTACCACTTCTTCCCCAGGAGGGCGTGAGATGTCAAAGCCATGGGAAGACCCGTCATCAGGAAAGGAATCCCGCCGAGAATCAACGCCAGGGCAAACAGCCCCCCCCCTGCCAGCT
>CAUZHA010000151.1:0-9291 GCA_963579555.1 Planctomycetes bacterium UBA1146 | reverse complement strand
CGTAGGACAGCCAGCTGCCAAGCGCTGGGAACCCGTTAACCTGGAAGCCGCTGTTGGAAAGAAACAGCGCCGGGGTGTGGTTCCCTGTCTCCGACTGCATCGAGCGAATCACCGTCAGCTCATCCGCCACGCCGGCCAGGTGAGGAAAGAGGTCGGAGATCCACAGGCCGCTGCGTCCGCGGCGCTGGAAATTCCAGTCATTCTTTCTGACCCGGCCCACCTGACCGAAAAAGACATCCGGCCTCTTCCCGGGCGGCGCCTTGCCGTGGAACCTCTCAAGCGCCGGCTTGTAATCAAAGGAGTCCACCTGGCTGAGCCCTCCCACCAGGCAGATATTGATGGCGCGCTTCGCCTTCGGAGCGAAATGCGCCAGCTGGCCTCCACCTTCATCGGCGCCAAGCATGCTGGCCAGGGCGGTCGCGCCGAGGCCGTGGACTCCCCAATTGAGGAAGCGGCGTCGGTTGAGCAGTGATGGTTCGGGAAGCGTAAATGACATGGCTACTCGATGAGAGTGAATTCGCTTGCGTTGAACAGGACGCGGCACAGGCTCTCGAGGCCGTTCTTCTCCACCAGGCTGCGCGCCCTCGAAAGCTCGCCTTCACCGGGAGAGCGCCCGAGGCTCAGCCTCCAGGCAAGAACCACCCGGCTGTCCACCTCAGCGCCAGCCTCTTTCCGAAGACGCCCGGCGAAGGTCTCGGCCATGCGCCAGACAAAGCGGTTGTTGCTCAGGCTGAGCGCCTGCAGCGGCGTGGTCGTCACCGCGCGACGCGGACTGGTGCTCGAAGGGTCGGGACAGTCAAAGGTGTCAAGCAGCGCATCGCGCGCGCCGCGGGGGGAGAACCTGTAGATCGTGCGGCGGTTGAATTTCTCCCCGGCCACCTCGATCGGGTGGTAGTAGCGACCCGCGTTGAAGTGCTGCTCACGAACATCTTCATACCCCGGACCCCCGCGGCGGGTATTCAGAACACCCGCCACCTGCAGGATCGAGTCACGCAAAACCTCAGCCTCGATTCGCCTGGGTGCAAGGCGCCACAGCAGGCTGTTGCCGCTGTCGATGGCGAGAGCTTCTGGGCGGGAAGCCGAGGATTGGCGCCAGGTCTCTGAGGTCAGGATCAGGCGGTGCAGGGCCTTGAGGCTGTAGCCGTTCATTCGGAACCATCCAGCCAGCCAGTCAAGCAGGTCGGGATGGGTTGGCCGGCCACCGCCGGCCCCGAGGTCGCTCGGGGTCTCGACAATTCCCCGGCCGAAATGATAGTGCCAGACGCGGTTGACAATCACCCGCGCGAAGAGCGGATTCTCCGGAGAGGTCACCCAGGCGGCGAACGCCCTGCGGCGCTCGGCGTCGCCTGATTTGATGGCGAGCTTGAACTCGGCGTTCACTCCCTGCAGGGCCGCGACCCCACCCGGCGTCACCTCCGCTCCAAGGTCCCCCGCACTGCCCCGGCGGTGAATCCGCATGGCGCCGGGATTCACCGACCGGACGGAAAACATCCCGTGCTGCGCTCCGTGATGAACTCCGGAGAGCGCCGCGGCCACCCGGTAATACTCCCTGTTCGAAATCGGGTCCGTCTTGTGATCGTGACAACGAGCGCAATGCACCGTCAAGCCCAGGAAGCCCTGGGTGACAGTGCCCACGATCTCCTCGAGCTCGTCCTGGCGAGCCTGGCGCTTCATCCGGTCACTCGACCCCAGAACAGTGTTGTGAGTCCCGGCGACCAGGAAGCCGACAGCCGCGGCCCCTTCGCGCCCGGGCTTCAGCACATCCCCGGCCAGCTGCATACGGGCAAACTCGCCATAGGGCAGATCATCGTTGAACGCCTTGATCACCCAGTCCCGGTAGGGCCAGGCGTTGCGCCGTGCCTCGTTGTATTCAAAGCCGTTGCTCTCACCGTAGCGCGCCACGTCCAGCCAGTGTCGCGCCCAGCGCTCTCCGTAATGCGGCGAGGCCAGCAGGCTGTCGACCAGCTCACGGTAGGCGGCCGCAGAAGGCTCCCGGGCGAATTCATCCACCACTCCGGGGGGCGGTGGCAGCCCGAGCAGATCGTAATGGAGACGCCTGGCCAGGACCGCCGGTAGGGCCGGCTTCGCCGGAGAAATCCCTTCTTTTTTCAGCCGCTGGAGGATGAAGGCGTCGATGGGATTGGCGGGGTTTGCGCCGGAGCCGACCGAAGGAACATCCACCTCTCGAACCGGATCGAATGACCACCAACCAGAACCCGGATCGTCCTCCTCCGCGCAAACCGCCGAGAAGAGGGACAGGGTCAGCAACAGGGGCCACGCGATCTTCAGCATGGAGACATCTTAACCGCAAGGCACCCGACTCGGCACCCGGAAATCATCCCGACGACTCTCTCCACAAGCTCACGGAGTAGACTATTTCTTCTCGTTCGCCACGACCGTAATGTTGATGACCTGACGGGTTTTCGTCGTCGTTCCAGGATCATCGGGGCCACTGCCGGGCTGGTGATCGCTATACTCAAGCTCGACGGAATCTTTCCCGAGATAGCCAGCTTTCGACCTATACCGAAAAACCGCCTCGTACCCGGTAGTCTTGTCACGCAAAATACTGCAATTTTGCTGGTGCTTAGAATAGACCATGAATGTAACTCCCTGCTCATCGCCACCCATACCGGTATTGTGTTCAACCCACTCGTTTTGATTTACAGTAAGCTCAACGACTGGCAAGTTGTCAGCCTGACTGCGCTTAGGCTTAGGGGCATTCTTCTTTCCAGCCCCGTTCTTGGCCGCTTCAGTGAGTGCCTTGGCAGCCTCCTTCAATTGAGCTTCACTGGGAAGTTCCAAAACTTTTTTCTTTGCTGCGATACCGGCGCTCGATTCAGACTCAATTACGGGCTTCTCCAATTGGGGATTAGCTGCGGGCTCTTTCTTTACACCTACGGCCTTACTCGCCTCCAGCTTCGCTGCAGGCTTCTCCGCCTGGGTTTTTTCTGGAGTCTTTACAGACTCTTTCTGTGCAACGGCGGCCTTACTCGCCTCTGGCTTCTCTGCAGGCTTCTCCGCCTGGGATGTCACTGGAGCCCCTGCAGGTTTAACAGGAATTTTCGAAACCACGGGTTCCTGATTCGAAGCAGAGCGCCCACAACCCGTCATATTCCCTGCCAGAAAAAAGAGAAAACAACAAACAGGTAAACAAAATAGGGGTTTCATAAAATGGCTCCTCATCCTTATATCTGGTGCAGTGTGATTGATCTATTCAATACTGGACAGTCTAACCTACGATTGAAAAATCTACATTTACAAAAAGAAACTGCCGCCCAGCCAAGCCAAGCCAAACGTCCGTAAAAAAACCTATCCCCGGTAAAAATCAACCCAGGTGAGCTTGAGCTCGCGGGCGCCATCGGGGAGGGCGCTCCGGGGAATTCGGGCCTCATAGTAGCCCTCTTTCTTCAACAGGTATTTACCCGCCAGCGACCTGCCTTTTTTATCGAGCATGCGAATCCCTAGCGCGCCGCGCGGGTCTTTGCGGGAATCGAGGAGCAGCTTCCCATCCACCGCGGCCGAGGCGCCCTCAAGACCTCCGAGGTGATAGCGTACCAGCACCTTCCCGGGCCAGGAGCCCTCCAGCAGCCGCACCGTCGCGCTGCCGATACCAAACTTGTCGGCGACGTCGAATACGACTGTGTCACCGACAAGAGTCGGCCGAACTTCACGCAGCAGCTGATGACCGTTCTTAGGCCTGTGGATCTCCACCTCGAAGCGTGGCCGTGAGGAGGCGCCTCCGTCCAGTATTCCCGGGCACTGGCAACCCGGCAGCAGCATGAATATCGTCAGTGCGAAAAAACGCATGGCTAATTACCCTGCTTGTAATTCGGTTTCCTGCGCGCGTTCGCCTTCTTTTCGAATGAGTGGCCGAGGGAGAGGAGGCGGGCTTCCGACCAGGCTGCACCGATAAAGGACAAGCCAACGGGCAACCCTCCGGCCTGGCCCATCGGCACCGTCAGGTGCGGGTACCCGGAGACAGCGGCAAGTCTCATCTGGCCACCCTGAAACCTGTCACCATTCTCGAAGTCGATCTTGAAGGCCGGCCCGGTTGAAGGGGCCACCAGGGCGTCAAGCCGATGTTCACCGAGCAACCTGTCAATTCCCTCCGGCCCCGCCAGCCGGCGATTCTCCTCGAGAGCCTTCTTATAGACTGACGACTCGAGCCCATCGGTCGCCGCCGCCTGGATGAAAAGCTCCTGCCCGAAATGCTTCAGCTCGCGGTCGGCCTCGCGCTGGTTGAACTCGATCACCGCGGCAAGGGTGCGGGTCTTGACGGCGACAGCGGCATCGGCGAGATAGGCGTTGAGGTTGGTCTTGAACTCATAGAGAAGAACAATCATCTCGTTGCGCCCGATCCTGCCGAGCTGGGGCGGCTGCTGCAGCTCGACGAGCTCGGCCCCGGCCTCCTTCAGATGTCCGAGCGCCTTCTCAAAGACCTCTTCGGCGGCATCTCTATAGGTTCCCGGCCGCGGCCGCAGCACTCCCAGCCTCGCTCCTTTAAGAGAACCTGCATCCAGCGCAGCGACGTAATCCACCCGGTGCTTATCCGCATCGGCTGTGGCCGGATCGAGGTTATCGGTTCCCGCCATCACCGTCAGCATAGCCGCCGCGTCCGCCACCGTGCGCGTCATCGGCCCCGCGGTGTCCTGGGTATGGGAGATCGGTATGATGTAGCGCCGCGAAAGCAATCCGACAGTCGGCTTCAGACCGACGATTCCGTTCATCGCCCCCGGGCAGGTCACCGAGCCGTCAGTCTCGGTACCCACGGCGAGCGCGGTGAGGTTCGCCGCCACCGCGACGCCGCTACCGGAGCTCGAGCCACAGGCGCTACAGTCAAGCGAGTAGGGATTGCGGGTCAAACCTCCCAGCGCGCTCCATCCGCTCGTCGACGGGCTCCCGCGCATGTTGGCCCACTCGCTGAGGTTGCTCTTGCCGAGGATGACGGCCCCCGCGGCACGAAGGCGCGCGACGATGGGTGCGTCCCGGTTCCCCTGGTTCTCCGCCAGCGCCAGCGAGCCCGCCGTCGTCGGCAGCGGGTCGGCGGATTCGATGTTGTCCTTGAGGAGCACCGGTATGCCGTGCAGCGTTCCGCGCAGCTTGCCCGCGGCGCGTTCCACGTCAAGCTTCCTGGCATCCTCGAGAGCACGCGGATTCACCGCCAGGACGCTGCCGAGCTTCGGACCGGCTCGGTCAAGGGTCTCGATCCGTTCAATGTAGAGCTTCACCAGCCCTTCGGATGTGACCACTCCCGCAGCCATGTCCGCCGAAAGATCAGCGACCGTTTTCTCTTCAACCTGGTAGGAGGCCTGCGGAGGAGAAGATGGCGGAGGCGACGATTCCTGCCGCGGTGAACAGGAAGAAACGGCGGCCGCCAGGAGAACAGCAACGATCAACCTGTGTTTTTTCATGTCAGGGACCTCTCGTGTCTATCAGCCCGCGTTTCTTCTTGGTTGAACGAGGAAGCCGACAAGGAACACAAATACCAGTCCCCAGAGAAGACTGTTGGCGAAACACAGGCCCCACTCTACAGCATCCGGCAGGCTCGACGCCCAGAGACTGCTTCCCGGCTGCATGAGAATATCCGCCAGCCCCGAGACAAGACCCTCGAAAGCGGAGGATTGGTAGTCTGGATCATCAAAAGCCTCCATCGAAGCCCCGACAGAAAACATCACACAGGCGCCCATCAGAATGAAGTGAAGCGCCGTCAGGATGATCGTTCTCTTTTTCATCAAGGTACCGAACGGCCACAAGGAAACCTGGTAAATGGACTATCGCGTAAATACTGTCCAAACAAGGCTCTCATGTTCTATATTCAGATGTGAAAAAATTCACCCTATTCCTCTCAATAACCTCTTTTTCCTTCCTGCTGCGGGCGGCGGACGAGGTGGACTACAATCGGGATGTCCGCCCGATCCTGGCCGAAAAATGCTATCCCTGCCACGGGCCCGACAAGAAGGCACGCAAGGCCAGGCTGCGGCTCGACGACCTTGCGGCCGCAATGAAGTCGGGAGCCATAGCCCCCGGGAAACCGGATGACAGCGAGCTCATCGAACGGATCTTCAGCGGTGACCCCGACGAGAGGATGCCCCCGAAGAAATCGAAAACCAACCTCGACAAGAGGGAGAAGGAACTCCTGCGCAAATGGATCGCCGGTGGGGCGCGGACCAGCCGGCACTGGTCCTTTGTCCCTCCGAAACGGCCTGCAACACCTGCGACCAGGAACACATCCTGGCCCCGTAACCCGATCGACCATTTCATCCTTGCCCGCCTCGAAAAAGAAAAACTGAAGCCCGCCGGGGAAGCTGACCGCTACACACTGGTTCGCCGCCTCTACCTCGACCTGGTCGGCCTGCCCCCAACACCCGCAGAAGCCGATGCTTTCGTCAATAACAAGAACCCGAAGGCCTACGAGAACCTGGTCGACAGGCTGCTGAAATCCCCCGGCTACGGCGAACGCTGGGCGCGAGACTGGCTCGACCTGGCGCGCTACGCAGACTCCAACGGCTATGAGAAGGACCGGGGCCGCACGATCTGGCCCTGGCGCGACTGGGTCATTCGCGCCCTCAACGATGACATGCCCTACGACCGGTTCACCATCGAGCAGCTCGCCGGCGACATGCTGCCGAACGCGACCCCCTCGCAGATTGTCGCCACCGGGTTCCACCGCAACACCATGCTCAACGAGGAGGGCGGCATCGATCCGCTCGAGTACCGTTTCTACTCCATGGTCGACCGCGTGGCCACGACCGGGATCGTCTGGATGGGTCTCACCACAGGTTGCGCCCAGTGCCACAGCCACAAATACGACCCGATCTCCCACACCGGCTACTACCAGCTCATGGCGCTGCTGGACAATGCCGACGAGCCGGACTACCTCATCCCCGAGCCCAGGCTGCTGGAAAAACGGGCGGAACTCGAGAAAAAGATCGGAGAGCAGGAGGCCGCGCTCATCAGGAAGCTTCCCGATTTCGAGAAGAAGTTCGCCACCTGGTCCGGCACGCAGGCCGCCGTCGACTGGCAGGTGCTGCGCCCCACATCGATGAAGACCAACCTGCCGCGGCTCGAGGTTCTCGACGATGGCTCCATCTTCTCTACCGGCGACATCACCAAGCTCGATGTCTTCACCCTTCGCTTCAAAACGAAGGCCCCGATAGAGGCGCTGCGCCTCGAGGTCATGCCCGACGACCGCCTGCCGGCAGGCGGACCGGGACGCTCCTACTACGAGGGCCGCAAGGGTGACTTCTTCCTCAGCGAGATCACGGCCTCTGCCGGCGGCAAGCCCGTCAAGTTCACCAATGCCTCACGCGACTACGGCAAGATCACCACCGGCAGCGGCAAAGCCGCCGCCGCCGAAACCTACGATGGCAACACCACCACCGGCTGGGCGACCTCGGGGCGAGAGGGCAAGGCCAGCCAACTAGTCCTGCCTCTGGAGAAGCCCGTAGCCGCCGACGCCGAGCTTAAGCTTGTCCTCTTCTTCGAGCGCCACTACGCCGCGAGCCTCGGCCGCTTCCGCCTCTGGGGGGCCGCCAGGGGAAAAGAAGCAAAAGCGAAGGATCTGCCCACGGCTATCGAGCAGATCCTTTCTGTAGAGAAGAAGCTGTGGACACCTGCCCAGGCCGACCAGCTTCAAAGATACTTCCTGCGCAAGGATGGCGCCTTCGCCGTCGCGAGAAAGCCCATCGATGCCCTGCGCAAGCAGGTTCCTGGACTGAACAGCACCATGGTCCTGCGTGAGCGGTCGGCCGACAACCCGCGCCCGACCTACCGCTACCACAGGGGTGAATACCTCAGCCGCAAAGAACAGGTCCAGCCGGCGGTTCTCAAGATCTTCCCGCCCCTGCCCGAAGGCCAGCCCGCCAACCGCCTCACCTTCGCCAGATGGCTGGCGAGCGAACGCAATCCGCTCCTGGGACGCGTCACCGTCAACCGAGCCTGGCGTGCCTTCTTCGGCGCCGGCCTGCTGCGCACCAGCGGCGACTTTGGAACCCAGTCCGAGCCGCCCGATCATCCCGAGCTGCTCGACTGGCTGGCGGTCGAGTTCCGCAAGCTGGAGCTGTCGCTGAAGAAGCTGCACAAGCTGATCGTGTCGAGTGCCACCTACCGGCAGGCATCTGTGGTTTCACCGGAACTCTTCAAGCGCGACCCCGCCAACCGCCTGCTGGCCCGCGGACCGCGCCATCGTCTCTCGGCCGAGGCGATCCGCGACCTCATGCTCAAGGGCAGCGGGAGGCTCTCTGCGAAGATGTTCGGAGCGAGCGTCTACCCGCCGCAGCCCGCCCGCGTCACCAGGCTGGCCTACGGATCTCCCGGCTGGAATGTCTCCAAGGGTGAGGACCGCTACCGCCGCTCGCTCTATACCTTCACCAAGCGCACAGCCCCCTTCGCCAGCTTTACCACCTTCGATGCCCCCTCGGGTGAGGGCTGCATCGCCCGGCGCGACCGCAGCAACACCCCCCTGCAGGCCCTGGTGCTGCTCAACGACGATATGTATGTCGAGCTGGCCCGCTACGTGGCCCGGGAAGCCGAAAAGCAGCCGGCTGAAAAACGGGTCGATTTCCTCTTCAGGCGATTCCTGACTCGCCCTCCCCAGGAAAATGAAAAGAGGCTCATGGCCCAGTTCCTCGCGGCCCAGCTCGATCGTCTCAAGGATGGAAAGCTGGCGGCGGAGAAACTGACCGGCGATAAGAAAGCCTCGGGCGACCAGGCGGCTCTCTTCCTGCTGGCCCGATCCATCATGAACCTTGACGAGGTGATCACCCGGCAATGAAACAACCAACAGAACATCCCCTCCAGGCCCAGACGCGTCGCCACTTCTTCCAGGATTGCGGCGTCGGCCTCGGAAAGATCGCCCTGGCCTCCCTGCTCACCCGCGAGCTCGCGGCCGACACGCCGGCGCTGCCGGCCTTTCGTCTTCCGATCAAGGCGAAGAGAATCATCTACCTCTTCCAGGCGGGCGCGCCGAGCCAGCTTGACCTCTTTGACTACAAACCGAAGCTCAAGGAGCTCGAAGGCAAGCCCCTGCCGCCCTCGGTCATCAAGGGCCAGCGCTACGCCTTCATCCGGCGTGACGCGGCGGTCCTGGGGCCGCGCTTCAAGTTCGCCCGGCACGGGAAATGCGGCGCCGAGCTCTCCGACCGCCTTCCCCACCTCGCGAAGATCGTAGACGACATCGCCATCGTCAAGACCGTCAACACGAACCTCTTCAACCACGCCCCGGCACAGCTCTTCATGAACAGCGGCAGCGGCATCCCTGGCCGGCCGAGCATGGGCTCCTGGCTCAGCTAC
>CAUZHA010000150.1:0-9442 GCA_963579555.1 Planctomycetes bacterium UBA1146 | reverse complement strand
TGAGCCAACACTGATCGAGTCAAGGGTGATGCCATTGCCATGACAGACGGCGGTGACAAAGCCTTCGACTGCGCTGTGGGCGCTGAGAAGGACGCGGGCGGAGCCTTCAAGGCTGTCACCGACGTTCCCGCCGTTGCGAATACTCATTCGCTGCGGGGGAGGGGTGCAACTGAAGGAACCGGAATTGAGGCTGAGACCATCGTCCGCTCCTACCGACTGGCCATCGACAACAATGATGTTGTCCAGGGCCGGACCACCATCGACGGTGGCATAGGAGCCGTCCTGAAAGTTGACGGCGGTGGTGGAAGCAGCCGGACCATCTCCGCACTGAATCTTCAGGGTGGCGACAACTCTGTCGCCAGCGGGGATCACCACGGGGCCGGCGCCATCGGTGTCAACGACGACACCCATCACGCCATAACCTGACTCGATCCGAGTCTGAACGACATCCGCATCAGCCAGGGCGGCTGAAAGAACCAGGTCCTGGCCTTCTCCGTTGCTGTCATCCCAATCAAATGCAGCGACGAGTCCCTGGACATCATTGTCCGAGCCGAGGCTCAGGGACACATCAACTACCGTACCAAACTCTCCGGTGGCATCGCCAAACGACAGGGACTGGCCATACACGGTACTCGTGCAAACCAGAGCGCAAATCACTGGCAGTAAACCCAATAACTTTCGTTTCATTTTTCCTCCTAGAGGCATTTCAGACTAACACCTACTGATTTAAACCCGCAATCTCCGAAACTCGACATGAGCCGGGAAAGACAATCAACTCACTACAGAAGCGGAGTTGTTAGACAACTGAAAAACAGTCCCCCCTCGGGAGACACAAAGGTTGGTTTGAATTTGGTGAGTGATTCAAAAACTTTGCTGAATCGGATCCAAGGTGAATCAGGTCAAGTTGCCGGTTTGGATTGTTGTCAAGAGCCAGGCCTCATGACCTATGCACCTCAACACTAAACTCTCAAAATCATGAAAGTCTAAGCAGCAACATGTCTTCACACTGGAATGACCAGCACGATTTTTCCGCGGCGCGTTTTCCTCGTTACTTTATACGCCACAGAAGGTCAACAGATCCTAATCCCAAACTAAGAGGCCGATGATACTTCTACAAACTGGGCTAGTCAATCTCAGTTAAAAAAAGAAATAGAACCCTAACTGAGCTCTCGTTTGAGACCATCCCGATACCTTCCACCGTGACTCGCGCCTGCGGTGAAAAAGAACTGGGGGCCGACCAGACCAAGGTTTTTTCTTTATCCAGAAGAGGAACCCTTTAATTGGTTTTACTCTCCCGGGATTCGCAAGCGATTGATGATTCAGAGCGTCTGGGCACCTCAAAAACAAGTCAATCAAACACTAATCGAATCCGAGGAGTCAATTTTACAGCCCGCAAAGTGAAGATCTAAGCCAATTCAAACGAATTACTATAACCTGGTTGAATAACAATGACTTAGGTCATTTATTCCGAGCGGCTACCGGGTGTCGGAGCTTGCGTAAGCCCGCAGAAACCCACTTGAGAGCCGTCGAAGTAATCCAGGGGGCGGCTACAAAGGCTGTGTAATGGCCCAACGGCAACAGATAAGCCTCAGGAGTTCCTAACATCCGGCGAAGATCCAGCCCTTCAGTGTAGGGAACCACCTCATCATAGACCGCCAGGAACAGCAATACCTCACCTGGGGAGATACTCGCAGCCCATCTCTCGGGATTTGAGAAGAAATACCGCTGGAATTCGAGCTCGACCTCGCCAGCTGACAGTCCCTCCCTCTCCTTTCGGGTTGAAAGGTATCGCAATACCATCTTCTCCTTCGATTCCTTGATGATCCCACCCAGATCCAGCCCGCCAAGACAGAGCACGTTGACCTTCAATCGCGGTTCGGCGGCAATGAAGGCAACATTCCTGATGGCACCGAGGCTGACGCCGAAGGAGCCCATTCGTTCAGAATCAATCTCATCGAGAGTTGAAAAAGCATCCAGAGCGCTGATATTGTCTCTCACCGCCCGGCGCATTCGCGCCTCGAGCCCAAGCGCATCCCTCGAAGGAGACAAGATGGATCGCTCCTGGTAGAGAAAATAAGCTGAAAATCCCCATCGACAACACTCCCGCGCAATAAAGCGGGCAACGAGATAGTCCTCTCCTTCCCCTCCCAGGATCGGGGAGATCGCGATCAAGGGACGCGCAATGGTCCCTTTGCAGCGCAAGGACCTGTAGTATTCTCCGCTAATGCCCCTGTAGTCACCAGCCTGATCACAATAGACCTGGAAGCCAAATCTGTTTCGCTGCCACGACGCGGTCTCATCCAATGCCTCCAGGGTAATCGGACCTGGCGGGTAGACCGGTCGCAATACCTCGAGTGCGCCTTCAACCGCCGGAGCAGGACGACCAGGAACACCCTCATCCCTTTCACGCATCGGTAGATGCCCACATCCCTGAACAGTAAGAACTGCCAGCAACACGAACAGGACCAGGCGGATTGTCTGCACTTCTCTTCTCCCCGGGCTGCCAGGTTCGCCCCCCAAATGGCCGAGGGGGGAATGGATGAGCAAGATCCCTTGAACCCTCTTATTCTCAGGCCTCCCCCCCTCGCTGTCCACAAAGCTGGAAAAAAGAGCGGGGGGCAAGGATGCCCCCTGCCACCCTGCGAGCACATCAAGACCCTTGTGAGCCCGGGGAATGGCTGCGAACGCGCCCCAGGAGAGACGCGTTCATTCGGAAAACGGCCCAGCAGGCTTTCGGGCTGACGGACGGTTCTCGAACCCACGGGAAGGGCGGAGAAGCTCCTCGATGCGCGCACGCGAGCGGCTTGCGAGGCACAGGAGCTCACCTTACTTTCAGCGGAAGGCTCCGACCACAGCTGAACCCAGCCGGATGATTATTCCGCAGCCGAGTCAGCTACCGCGACGGTCTCAGCCGGCCGGTCGAGAACAAATCCGAACAGGGCCATACTGGCTTTGTCACCCAACCGCTTCTTAGCTGTACGTACGATCCTGGTATAGCCGCCGGGACGCTCCCGATAGGCCGGCCCGATGTCATCAAACAAAGTTTTGACGGCATTTTCATCACCCAGGAGCTTCAGCCCCCGCCGATAGTTGTGAAGTGTCTTGTTCTTAGCCAACGTAATCAGCTTTTCAGCGAACGGCTTCACGAACTTGGCCTTCTCGACCGTAGTAAGGATGTACTTGCTCTCGTTATAAGAGAGAAACAGGCTGCGAACCAGGTTACGCCTCAACGCGAGGCGATGGGCCGTGCTACGCCCGAGTCTCTTATTGCTCTTACGATGCCTCATTAGATCGTCCCTGCACTGCTATCAACGCTGGCTTCCGCATCGGAATCGTCTGCATCCGCTGGACCGGGAACCGGCTCGTCGAAACTGGGAGCTGGAACCTGCGGTTCCTCGGAAATCGGCTCCTGATCCTCAGGTGTGGGATCCTCAGGTGTGGGATCCTCAGGTGTGGGATCCTCAGGTGTGGGATCCTCAGGTGTGGGATCCTCAGGTGTGGGATCCTCAGGTGTGGGATCCTCAGGTGTGGGATCCTCAGGTGTGGGATCCCGAAGTATGGGATCCCGAAGTATGGGATCCTGAAGTATGGGATCCTGAAGTATGGGATCCTGAAGTATGGGGTCCTGAAGTATGGGGTCCTGAAGTATGGGATCCTGAGGTATGGGATCCTGAGGTATGGCAGCGGAAATATGCATGCCGGCAGGCTCGACGGAAATAGAGGCTGGAACCTCCATACCGAGATCGAGTCCGATTTCAACCAGCTTCGCCTTGATCTCGTCGAGCGTAGTCTGACCGAAGTTCCTCACTCTGAGCAGATCGGGTTCTTTCCAGGCAACCAACTGGCCTACCGTTCGAATCAACTCGCCATCGAGACAATTGTAAGCCCTCACACCCAGGGCCAGGGCGCTGATCGGCATCTCCAGCTTCTTGCAAAGCTCATCGAGGTCGGGAGACTCAGTCGTCTCCTCAGCAACAACCTGTTCTTCCGGCTGCACCACGGCACCGATATTCGAATACTGGATGAACGGGTTGAGATGCTTGCGAAGGATCTTCGACGCCTCCACAAGAGCCATCTCAGGCTTCAGGGCGCCGTTGGTCCAGATCTCAAGGACCAGACGGTCGTAATTGGTCAGCTGGCCAACCCTGGTATTCTCCGTTTTATAACGAACCCGGCTGACGGGAGAGAAAGAGGAGTCCATCCAGATAACCCCGATCTCATTGTCACCGTCACGATTTTCAGGAGCGGTAGCATAACCACGCCCCTTGCGTGCTCTCAGGTCGATATTAAAGGGGATATCCTGGGTGAGCTTGGCAATGTGAAGGTCAGGATTGACGATGGTCACCTCGGGGCCATGCTCAATGTCGCCCGCAGTTACATCTCCGGCCTTGTCAACGCGGATCTTGAGTTCCACATCATCCGCGCTGCCCTCAATCAGCATGAGCACATTCTTGAGATTGAGCACAACATCGGTAACGTCTTCGTAAACACCAGTCATGCTGGTGAATTCGTGCTGGACGCCTTCGATCTTCGCGTAAACGAGCGCAGCTCCTTCAAGCGATGAAAGAAGTATTCTTCTGAGGCTGTTGCCAACGGTAATCCCGAACCCACGTTCAAAAGGTTCTACGTAAAACCTACCGTAAGTGGATTTCCGAGATTCATCTTCACAGATGACTGAATTGGGAATCTCGAAGTCTCGCCACCTTATACGCATCTAAACTCCTCCCGGGATCTTCTCGCCAGAAAGCAGATCATCAAACTTTCCAACTAAGCACCCGGTCATTTAATTCCGTAGAAAAATCCTCCCTGCAGCGCCCCGGGCTCCACAGGAAATCAAAAGCCTTCAGACACGTCGCCTTTTCTTCGGACGACAACCATTGTGCGGAAGCGGGGTGACATCCTCTATCATCTTGATGTCGAGACCGGCCGCCTGGATGGCTCGGATCGCGGATTCTCGCCCTGAACCTGGCCCCATGACGCGGAGATCGACCTCTTTCATCCCCATCTTCTTGACCGCGACGGCACATTGCTCAGCTGCTCGCTGCGCGGCAAAGGGAGTACTCTTCCGGCTACCTTTGTAGCCCATGGAGCCACCCGTCTGCCAGGCCAGAGTCTGCCCGTTCTTGTCGGTAATCGTCACGAACGTATTATTAAAGGTCGCCTTGATATGAACGATCCCTTTAACAACGTTCTTCCTGACTTTCTTCTTTGCCATTTCTCACCGTTAACACATCGAATCCGCAGCCAAGAGGCCGCGGGAAAATACCTGCAGAATTACATCTGCTTTACACTCTTCTTGGTCGCGACGACTTTTCGCGGCCCCTTCCTCGTACGGGAATTTGTCTTGGTCCTCTGGCCACGAACCGGAAGACCCCTTTTATGACGCATTCCACGGTAACTATTAATCTCTTTCAATCGCGTGATGTTCTGCTGGACCTCACGGCGAAGACGCCCCTCGATGACATATTCGTCCTCGAGCGTAGAGGCGATTCTACTGAGCTCTTCCTCGGTCAGGTCCCTGGCCTTCACGGTATGACCAATCCCAACCTTATTGAGCAGGTTACCAGCCAGGGTGCGGCCAATGCCTTTAATGTAGGTCAATGAAATACCGATTTGCTTGTCGGCTGGAATATCGACTCCCGAAATCCGCGGCATAGAACCCTCTTATACTCTTGTATTTAAACCAGTTACCCGTTGCCGCCCGATCCGCTTTACCAACCGTCTCGAGCTAACTACCTGGAGGAAAACGCCAGTAATTCGCCTCCCGGAAAAAACTTCAAACCTGCCGTTGTTTATGCCGGGGATTCGTGCAGATGACGCGCACAACACCCTTTCGACGGATGATCTTGCAGTTCTCGCACAACCGTTTTACAGAGACCTTGACCTTCATGGCTCGACGCTTTCCCTGCTTTTATCCGCCCAAACAACAAATCATTAGGCAGCAAGCACTTAGACCGATTTTCAAATTTTTTCCAAGTCGAAGAGTATAGATGATTCACCGAAAAATTTACAAAGAAAAAATCAGGATTCTTTTGGAGAACGGCGTATCTATCCCGATTTTCAGCAACAAGTCAATATTTTCGGTCCTTCAGGGGTGACCGCGACCGTATGTTCAAAATGAACTGACAAGCTTCTGTCAGTTGTAACAACCGTCCAGCCGTCATTCAACACCCTGGTGTCCTCTGTACCGAGGTTAACCATGGGCTCAATCGCCAGGACCAGTCCATCCCGCAAATCGGGATCATGACGCAGAATATTCCGATCCACATAATTCGGAACCTGGGGATCTTCATGCAATTCGGCGCCGACTCCATGCCCAACATATTTTTTCACCACGTAATAGCCTTCCCCTTCCACATAGGTCTGAACAGCCCGGCCTATGTCGGATATCTTGCCTCCCAGCAAGGTCGCCGCGATTCCCCGCGACAAAGCCTCCTCCCCCGCCTTCAGCAGGGCTTCGGCATCTTCGCTGACCTCTCCGACCCTGTAGCTCCAGGCTGAATCGCCACAGAAGCCTTTGAGCTTGACCCCGATATCTACGCTGACAACATCCCCATCCTCCAGCTTGCGACGCTTGCGTGGAATGCCGTGTACCACCTCTTCATTGATCGAGATGCAGGAATTGGCTGGAAAGCCCCTGTACTTGTAGAACAGCAGCTGCCCGCCGGCCTGCAAAACATAATCCCTGATGAATATGTCGAGATCGTAGGTCGACAGACCGGGCCTGATGGACTCGCGCACCAGTCGATGCGCCCGGGCCACCAGCTCTCCTGCGGCCTGCATCTTCTCGATCTCTTGAGGAGTCTTATAAGAGATCATTCCTTCGCCAGGGAGAACACGAGGACAGCAGTCCTCTTACTCCGCCGGTACCGTTTTTTTCGGGCCACCACCGCCTCCACGAGGTGTTGTTTCACCGCCCCGCATGAAGCCCTCGTATTGTCTCACCAGCAGCTGGGACTCAATTTTTTCCACGAAGTCCAGGCTCACCCCGACGACGATCAGGATACTCGTTCCGCCGAGGAACTGGGTAACGAGAAAGCTCATTCCGGGAACATTGCCCATGATCACGTTTGGAACCAGGGCGATCAGGCACAGGAAAACAGCTCCGGCGAGGGTGATCCGCTTGAAAATCTTCTCGAGATACTCAGCCGTACGCCTTCCGGGCCGGATGCCCGGGATGAAACTTCCGTACTCTTTCATGTTCCCGGCAATCTCGACAGGATTGTAGTAAAGACTTGTCCAGAAATAGGTGAAGAACACGATCATTCCGATGAAGGAGAAGATATACAAAAAGCCATTGCTAGCGAAAGCCGTATCGAGGATCTGCAGGAACCCGAAGAACCAGCTATCCCCCCCGTAGGCGACAGAACCGAGAAAGAGGGTCGGGATCATGAGCAGTGAAGAAGCAAAGATGACCGGCAGGACGCCCGCTGCGTTGACCTTCACAGGCATGTACTGACGCTGTCCTCCATAGACCTTGCGCCCTTTGACCGCCCTCTGCTGCTGAATCGGAATCCGCCGCTGCCCCTTGGTAATGAAAACAACGGCCGCGACAATCGCCACAAACATGGCGATAATCAGCAGGCAGTAGGTCACCTCGAAGGGGCGCTCTTCCTCGGTCGCAAGGAAGACCCGCCTGATCAACTCAGCAATCGCGGCGGGAACGTCTGAGATAATACCGGCCATGATCAGGAGAGATGTACCGTTTCCGATACCGTATTCCGTAATCTTCTCTCCAAGCCACATGACAAAGAGACTGCCGGCAGTGAGGCAGATGAGCTGCAGTGAGCAGATCCAGAATCCTGGATTCAGGGTAATCGTCTCTCCGGAGGCCGCTGATGGGTTCTTCCAGTTCCAGACCAGGAACATTGCCTGTACCAGGCAGAGGGCCACTGTGGCGTAGCGGGTGTAGCGGCTGATCTGCCTGCGACCGGCCTCTCCCTCCTTGGAGAGAGCCTCGAGGGCAGGAAAAACCTTCACCAGCAGGGAGAAAATAATTGATGCCGAGATGTAGGGCATAATGCCCAGGGAAAAAAGTACCGGCGTAAAGGACCCACCGGTCAACTTGCTGGTCATCGTCAGCCAATTCAGAGGGCCCTCATCATCTGCGAGAAGGGACTTGAACTGTGCGATATTGATACCTGGAAGATAGACCCAGAAACCGAAACGAAAAACCGCCAGCAAGCCGAGGGTTGTCAGGATGCGGTTGCGGAGCTCGGGAATCTTGTAGATATCCACCAGGACATCGCCCATCTTCCAGCAAACCAACAGGGAAATCAGGGTGGCCGCAATAAAGGCGGAGATGGCTGCGCTCGTCTGCTGATCAGCACTGGTCTTAAAACCTACAATGGCGCCGATCAGGGCGCCCAGAACCAGGGATAACAGGATCCTGTTGGTTTTCATTTTTTGTCCGTAGTACCTGTGCTCTCAGCACTTCCGCCGGCTTCTTCGATCTTCTGCCGTGCGGTATCACTGATAGCATCGGCAACAATCGTCAGGTTCTTGCTTAATTCTCCCGCCCCGAGAACCTTCAGCCTTCCATGGCGAGGCTTGATCAGCCCCCTGGACTTGAGCACCTCGAGACTGACTGAATCGCCGGCCTCGAACCACTTTTCAAGCAATTTCACATTCACCACATCAAACCGCCTGCGGAACGGTGCATTGGTGAACCCCCTCTTGGGCGTCCTTCGAACCAGGGGCATCTGGCCGCCCTCGAAGGCGGGACGATTCTTCTTGAATCCCGAACGCTGACCGGCTCCGTTATGGCCCCGACCACTGGTCTTGCCATTTCCGCTACCCTGGCCGCGTCCGACGCGCTTACGTGCTGTTTTTTTCCCTGCCTTGGCAAGAATGTCAGTCAGTTTCATTCCGGTATCTCCACTCCTCTGAGCATGCTGACCTCTTCGCGGGTCCGAAGCTGCTTCAGGCCATTCATGGTGGCCTTGACGACATTGAGAGGATTCGTACTTCCATGCACCTTGGTGAGCAGGTCCTTGACTCCAGCGCACTCAACCACCGCCCTGACGGGAGCGCCGGCAATAATTCCGGTACCCTCAGTGGCAGGCAACATCACGACCCTGGAGGAACGATAGCTCCCGACGATCTTATGCGGGATGGTGTTCCCGTGAATCGACACCTTGGTGAAGTCCTTGCGGGCGATCTTCATGGCTTTCTCTACAGAGGGAGGAACCTCGTTGGCCTTGCCGAAGCCAATTCCAACACTTCCCTCCCGATCGCCGAGGACGACCAGTGCGCTGAAGCTGAAACGCCTTCCGCCCTTGATCACCTTCGAACAACGATTAATCTTGACGACGCGCTCTTCGTAGCGGCTCTCTTCCCCGCCACCCCGGCCTCCGGGGCCACCGCCAGGGCCTCCGCGTCCACCGCCAGGGCCTCCGCGTCCACCGCCAGGGCCACCGCGTCCACCGCCAGGGCCGCCGCG
>CAUZHA010000149.1:0-9451 GCA_963579555.1 Planctomycetes bacterium UBA1146 | reverse complement strand
TTATCCTCGGAGGACTCGTCAGCAGTACTTTCCTGAATCTCTTTGTCGTTCCCATAGGGTTCGATCTCTTCGGAGGCGGACCAAGAAATAACCGGAATGACAGCCTCGGCAACCTCGAATCCAAGCGGTCCTAACTATGAAATCCTTTCACCCAGTTCTCCTTCTTGCAATCCTGGCCCTTCCCGCGTGTGGAGATCCGGTTCGCCCCCTTCCACCGCATGGTGAGTACAAGCCAGCCCCGGAAAACAAGAGCCAGAACCCCGGCAACGACCACGGCGACAAAACCGACCTGGGCGTTCTCTCCCTCGACGGTAATAAGTTCCGCATCGTCCGATCAGGCCACCTCGTTCCCGGCAAGGAGGGCTCCTTCAATGTCCACCCCCAGGGGGTGCCTCCCAACGAGCTCGTGAAGTGGAACCTCTACCTCTGGGTCGAGGACAAACAGGGAACTCAATTGAGCGCCCCATCAAAGGGCGCGATTGAGGGTCCCGCGCTTCATTTCCATGTCACACCCCGCGACTCGAAGAGCCCTCCGGTGCGGGTCGTCCTTCGACTGCGCGCGAATGGAAACGACACCCGCGCCGGGCTGCCGCTTGACGGTCACGGGCATGAGCACCTGGAAGGCCCTCACCATGGGGTCCCAGCTAAATTTACTACAGGGAGAAATACCGGTCATCTCGAGCTCAAGCTCCACGACGATAAGGGCGACCTCGAGCTCTGGCTCTACCAGGATGCCGAATACTCGAAACCCCTTGACCTCCCCCTGGCCGCGAGTGTGGAAATCGAGTTCATCGACGCCGATGGCCGAAAGGTCTCGCTCCGCCCGCGCAATGCCGAAAAAAACGAGGACGAGGCTGGAGAACCAAATGTCCGCGACGACAGGACCAACTATTTCATCTACCCCTCACAGGCCGGCGAGGACGCCTCCTGGCTCAAGGGAAAGACATTCCAGTCCATCGTCATCGTTCGCTTCAGCCTCGATGGCAAGGAGTCGGTCTCCGACGAGTTCATCCTGAAGCCCCACGTCCACTGAGTCCGGCGCCGCGTGAAGGGGGCTGTCCTGAAATAGCCCCATCAACAACACGTCAACGAAGCGTTTCTGGCGGAGCTGAAAAAGCGGCTCTGCGCATCTCTTTTCGCGCAGGATCTTCAATTGCCTGAACGACAGGATTCGAACCTACGACCTTCTGACCCCCAGTGAGAAGGTCACCAGGGAGAGTCACTCAGTCCTTTTTCTACGCACGCCAGACCTCCTCAGCGTTTCTGAAACAGTTCCGACAGCACGAGCCCTCGAACCAGGCCCTGCAAACGGTAGCCATCCGCCTTTGCAGCTGCAACAATCGAGCGGAGCTGCTGGGCATCGTCAACAGTCATGACCCGCCTCAGGGCGTAGGTGGCCAGCTGATCGAGAAACGCTTCAGCCAGGCGGCCATCGTCCCGGGCCAGCAGTTGCTTGAACTCAGAGGGGCCAGCGAAAGCCTTTCCACTAGGCAGAACGCCTGATGCGTCAACAGGCGGATCGTCGCCGACTCCCCCTTCGACACGCTCGGTTTCCCTCCAGCGGCCGATGGCATCGAAATTCTCGAAGGCCAGTCCCAGCGGGTCAATCTTCGCATGACAGGAAACGCAGCTGGGAGTCGTCGCGTGGGCCTTCAGCTGGGAACGAATCGTCGTTTTCGGCTGGTCCTTTTCCACCGGCTCCAGCGGGTCCACGTTGGGCGGCGGCGGCAAGGGCGTGTGGGCCAGGATCGCCTCGGAGAGCCAGGCGCCGCGGTGAACGGGTCGATGGCGGGTGCCGTCAGATGTCAGCGACAGGATGGAGGCGTGGGTCAGCACGCCTCCTCGTTGGGACTTCGGCCCCAGCTGTACCCGCACGAGCTTCGCCTGCCCGGGTGTGGGCAGGCCGTAGTGGATAGCCAGGCGGGAATTGAGCATCGTCCAGTTCGAGTCAACCACCTCTCGAAGAGGCAGGTTCTTCCTGAACATCTCGGCGAAGTAGGCCGTGGTCTCCATCACCATGCTCTCTTCCAGCCAGGGATCGTATCCCGGGTAGAGTTTAGGGTCCGGCTGGAACATGCCAACCCGATGCAA
This sequence comes from Planctomycetes bacterium UBA1146, assembly GCA_963579555.1. Taxonomy (GTDB): domain Bacteria; phylum Planctomycetota; class UBA8108; order UBA8108; family UBA8108; genus UBA8108. The sequence goes on along the minus strand of CAUZHA010000149.1, from coordinate 7,360 downwards.
TTGCAGCCACTGCTGCGGAAACGAGTCGAGGAAGCGTTGAATCTTCGGATCGGCAATCATCCGGCCCAGCTCCGCGGCCAACCGCTCCGGGGTGTGAAGCTCACCGCCCTGCGCAGCGGCGAAGAGCTTCTCATCCGGCATCGAGCTCCAGAGAAAATAGGAGATGCGGCTGGCCAGCTCAAAGTCATTCACCTTCGGGCGGTGCTTCCCGGGGGAGCCTTCTTCAAGATTGAAAAAGCTGCGGGCGACCAGCATGCTCGACAATGCTGATTTATAGGCTTTTCGAAACGTCTCGCCCGTCTCCTGTTCGGCGGCGATGAATTCAATATAGGGATCGATCTCGGAGTCGGATACCGGCCGCCGCCACGCCCGCTGCGCGAAACGCTTTAAGCAGGCCTGCGCCTCCTTCGGATCATCTTCATTTTCTGGAATCACGCCCGTGCGTCGGGCTTGAATGGCCTCCGTCATCAACGGGCCCTCGGCCTCCACCCAGTCCACGAGCAAGAGGGGTATCACCGGCCGGCCCTCCTCGTCGACGATCTTGGTTCGTGTCGCCAGGAAGCCGCCTTTCAAAGATGCCAGGGGCTTCCCGGCGGGAACCTCTTCGTTCCTGAACAGCCTGTAGGCGCCGTTGGGATGCCTTTGTGATCGGGCGTGATTCCGAATTCGATAATGTCCAGCAGGGAACAAACCTGCGAACTCAATCGTTTCGGGTTTGTCCTCGGAGCCTGCGAGTTCGACTCCAGCGAACGACTTATTTTGCTGCGAATGCCAGAGGGACAAGCGCGGCGCCCTGCCTGTGAATGCCGCCAGCCCGCTTACCCGGATCCTGACTCGGTAACGGCCCGGGTTGTGTATATCGAAAGCGTGCCAGTCTTCTCCCAGTTGAAGGAGTTGACGTGTTCCTTTTCTGGGGGATCTCCGGACGATTTTTGAAGATGTCTCACTATCTGGAAACGCCAGGTCCACCACGGCATCGGCAGCCTTGAAATACCGGTCGATATGCGACGGCGCAGTAGAAAGCAGCGCGCCAATCCGGTCGAACCCGTGCCAGAGCTGATCTTCGTTGAACGCCCCCGGCGCCTCAACGTCAAACACCACGCCCAGCAGATCGTAGACAGTGTGAGCGTACTCCTGCCGGCTCAGCCGATAGTGCTCCAGCAACCCGCGTCTTGCCATGCGAGCCGCGGCGCCTTCACGGATTTTCTTCGTGATCGCTTCGGCTGTCCTGCCGAGCTCAGCGGCCACCGGCTGAGGCTCCTTTTCTGGCGGCATTTCGCCGGCATTGATCCGGAACACCACCTCACCCCACTTCTGCGCGACCTGCTGGTCCGAGAAATCCGTCGAGAGGTTGTCGAGTCGAAACTTGGCCTTCTGGGTCTTACTTCCGTGACACCGAAAGCAGTGCGATTCCAGGAATTCCCGGGCCTTGCCATCCAGCGGCTTCAACGCAAGCGCGATATTGGCCGACAGGCAAAGCCAGGCTATGGCGATGGCACTTGAAAGTCGCATCAAGGCCTTCAACTCGGCGCCTGCAGAAGCTGCATACCTCCTGGTCATGGCAGGACCATCTTCCTGGAACGCTCCAAGTCTTCGGGGGTCATGATGCATTCATCGTGGGGCAGCAGAACATAGGTCCATGGCCCCTTGGATCGAACAATCCGGCCTGGTCGGAACCCATCGAGCATCTGGCCGACCTTGAACCGGGCCTGGAAGCCGCTACTGCCAGGCGGCGGATTCTTTGTCTCTTTCCACTCGAGTATGTTGCCGTGAGAGGCGTGCTCCTGGTGATAGCCCCAGGTTCGCAGCGTTGTCTCCGCGTTGCAGATCTTCGTGGTCCTCTTCCCACCCTTCATGCCGCGGATGTCCGAGTAGAGAGATGGGTCCATGCCCCCAAAAAAAGTGACCGTGATCTCGCCTCCACCGGTGTCGCTATTTTTCACCGCGTCGACCCAGCCGGGCAAGAATCGTGAGCGAATGAGCCGCAGATGACGCTGCCGCTGCACCTCCCTGAAGGCCGCCAGGCTGACGTCATCGAGCCAGATATCGGTGGTGGCCAGGCTGTCAAAAGGTCCCCAGGTCAGGTTCACCTGGACCTGTTGACCGGGTGTAACCTGGTCCCTCCCCACTAGGCGGCGATCTTTCCATATTCGGGTGGAACCATCGATGTCGAAAAGGGCCGGTTTGTTGATGCCTCCCTCGATTTCCGGGCCGACCGGTTCAACTGAGAGCTTCAGCCGCGGTGCGGGCCCGCCTCCCTGCTCAAAGCCGAGAACTTTCCAGGATCGGCCCTGTCGGGAATAGAAGCTGACATCGTCCTCGAGCAGGATCGCATGGTTATGGCGGGCGTTGGGACGCCGTTTTAATTGTTCTTCTGAAAGCGGAATGGCCTCCTCTTCGCCTTTCATCGGCAGCAGGAATCGCCCGTGCATGTGCGTCCCCGGCGGGATGTCCCGTACATCCGCCGGCGCTCCGTGATAGCGAACCATTCCGTAGGGAAGCATGGCGAAATAGTGCCGCGGCGCATTGCCTCCTTTGCGGTTGGCCCCCCGGCGATTGATGGAGTCACTGACCACCAGGTCGCCGTCCAGGTGAATCCCGGCTCCTTCCGGAGGAAAAACCCCTGGCTCAGGGACGTGGTCTCCTAACGCGTCAGCTTTCTCATCAGCGATCGCCGGCACGTTGAACCAGGCCAGGAAGGCCGTGACGAGAAAAATCATGACCGATCCCCAGCGGATCACGTCGGGGAAGACCCTGCCAGGCCCGGGCCGCCTCATGAAAGGACCTCGGAAATCACACCGCTGGAATCCGCGAAGGCCCTGGTTTCGACACCCATCTTTTGCGCGATGGTCAGCAGCAGGTTGCTGAAATGGGCCTTGGTGTTGACCGGGCTGTGATAGACGCCCACGCCCTGCCCATAACCCTTGAACTCCTTGATCTGCTGGTTGTAATCAACGTGCGCACCGTGCTTGAGGCCAAGCTTGGCGCCTCCCGCCAGCACCAGCGGCAAGCTGGTCGTCCCGTGGCTGTTTCCGTAGGACAGGCCGCTACCGTAAAGAGCCAGTGTCGTATCGAGCAAGGTTCTGTCGCCCTCACGGACTTCGGAAAGTCGGCTGAGGAAGTAGCTGAACTGGAGCACATTGAATTCGTCGCTTCTGGTGAGCTGCTTGAGAGCTTCCTTGTTACCGTTGTGATGCGAAAGCGAATGCCGGTCGCGGTTGACGCCGATCTCCGGCACCGCGGGCCCCGTCCCTTCGTTCCCGGTATTGAAGGTAACGACACGGGTCATGTCGGTCTGGAAGGCCAACACGATGATGTCGTACATCGTGCGCAGGTACTCCCCCAGCCGTTCCAGCGGCACGTTGCGGTTGAGCTTCCCGGCGACACTGGAATTGATCTTCGGCCGCGGAGTTTCAAGCCACGTCTCGGCCCGCTTTGTTCGCTTCTCCACTTCCCGAACCGCCCCGAGGTACTGATCGAGCCTTCCATGATCTTCCTGCCCCAGTTTCTTAGCGAGCGACTTCGCATCGCCCAGGACCAGGTCCAGCATGCTCTCCTTGCGGTTCAGCCTCCGGCGCTGCTTCGTAACACCCCCCGCCGGCTCCATGAAAAACCGTTTAAACACAACTGCCGGGTTTCTTTCGGCTGGAAGCTGGATCCCATCCGCGCTGACAGCAAGCCGGTGCCCCTGGTTGCTCAGCTCGAGTGAAGGAAAGCGGGTTTTCAATCCCGTCACCCCCGCGATCAGCTGGTCAACGGATAGCGTGTTGCGATCGGTGGGACCGTGTCTGGCGCCGGTGAGCCAGGTCTGGGTGGCGCTGTGAGCGATGCCGAATGAGTTGGGATGATAGAGCCCGCTGATCGGCGTAACGCTTCCCCGGTGTTTCTCGAGGGGCTTGAGGATCCGCGACAGCTCATAATCCTTACCAGCCTTCACCATCTCGAAGTCCTTCGTATTGACCCCGTTAGGCAGGTAGATAAAGACACTGCGCCGGGCCCGGGCATCCTTCTCCACGGCCCGCAGCGGCTGCATGCAATCAAGCAGCGGCAACGCCAGCGACGCTCCCAGCCCCCGCAGGACCTCGCGCCGACTCAGCAACCATCTCTGGGAAAGAAAATGCGCCATGTTGAGTCTCCTTGATCTGATCCGCAGAAATGAGTTCTGGCTGGCCAGACTGACAGGCCCCTGCGCCACTAATTTATCATTGAACTGACCTTGATGGAAAGGCTTGCCCCAAGGGACAGCTCTGGGAGCTGGATCAAAAAAAGAGGCTCCTGCACAACTCGTTGTCGTGCAGGAGCTTTCGTGGTCGGGGCGATAGGGTTCGAACCTACGACCTCCTGGCCCCTAGTCAGAAAGCATCTTGCCTCGTCGCCTATGAGCGGGGACAAGGGGCGAAATCTGTTGGGAAGGGGCCAGATGGTGCTGACAACGCCCCATCCCCCCGCCGTTACACCGGGAAGATTGAGTTGCTCAATGTTCCCCTGCTGTCACCGAAAGATTTTTCAGCGATCCCCATGGAGTGAAGGATGCTCAGGTACATGTCGGTCATGCGCGTGCCCCCACTCTTCCAGTACTGCCTGTGCTTCAGCCCCATATTGGCGCCACCTGCAACAAGAGTGGGAAGGTTGACGTTTTTGTGCGTGGTGCTGGCGCCGCTGCCGAACAGGACGATGGTGTTGTCCAGCACATTGCCAGTACTGTCCTTGAACTCGTTCAGGCGGCCCAGGAAATAGGCCACCTGTTCGCTCAGGAAGCGGTCGTATTTTGCCCACTCAAGGAGACCGCCCTTGTTATTGGAGTGAGAGAGATTGTGATGGGTGTGCTTCATGCCGAGCTTGAGCGGGAAGGTATCGCTGATACCCATGCCGTCCTCCCGGTTCATCATGAAGGTGATACTCCGGGTAATATCGGCATCGAAAGCCAGCGCCATGAGATCGAAGATCGTTCGATAGTAGGATTTCGGATCGGTCTCCGGTGAAGCATCTAGATCGAGGTGCGAGTAGTCCTGCTTTTTAAGCGGGATGTCGATCCATTTCTCCGAGGCCTCCAGGCGCATCTCGAATTCGTTCAAGGATGTCAGGTACTGCTCCATCTTCTGCCTGTCAGCACGGCCCAGTCGCTTGTCGAGAGCCCTGGCATTCTCCGAAACTGCATCGACCAGCTTCCTGTGTCGCCGCAGACGGGCGCGCTGAGCATCAATGGAATCCTGGCTACCCTTGAAAACATTCTCAAAGATGCGGCGCGGATTGTTCGCCGCCGGGATGGGCTTGCCCTCCCGGTCATAGGAGATGGTGGCTGTACGCGACATGTAGCCGCTGCCCGCATCGATGGAAAAGACCAGCGAGGGCCGCCTGCAGAAGGCGCTCGTGTGACGGGCCACCACCTGGTCGAGGCCCATCGTATTGTACTGGCCCGGCTGCGGATCATGAAGCGGGGCGCCCGTCAGCCACATATCCGAGCAGACATGGGGGTCATTCCGCGGGCCGTTGGCATGGGCAAGACCACCAAGAAAACTCACCTGGTCCCGGTAAGGGTTCAGCGGCTCGTTGGACTTTCCAAAGACGAACTTCCCGTCCTTGTCCTGATGGGGGAACCAGTTCCAGTCGGCAATCCCGTGTTTCTCCTCGGGAAGAGACATCCCGTTGGCACTATAGATCGCGCAAAAACGGCGGGGTGGTTTCCCTGCCACCTCTTCGCCCATCGCCTCAAGCAGAGGCAAGGGCAGGACGACCCCGGCGAGGCCTTTCAATACAGAGCGGCGATCGAGTTTGAGCTTGTTCCGCACGGCCTAATAATAAACTCTCTGGAGGCTTCAGTCTATTGGAATTGAAAGGGGCTTGAGCAGTACAGGTTTTGCCGAGAAACCCTCATTTTTCCATGAACATCGGGCTCTCAATCACGAACCGGACACAGTCTTTCATACGATATCCCCCGGCTCCGAGAATTTTTTTGCCCTCGTTTTTCAGGTACTCGAGCTCGTTGAAGGTGAGACTTCTCCCGATAGCATAACTGGAAAGGTGCTTGAGAAAGCTGAAGGCCACCTGGTCGATACGGTCGATAGAGAGATATTTCTTGAGAGCGTTGGTGCCAGCCACCTCGGTACCATCCGGCAGGGTCGAGCCGGCATCGACCTTCTTCTTCTTCGGCAACCCGCCGGCGTCAAACTCTTCAAAAGGCAGGCCCCAGGGATCAATTTTCTGGTGGCATTGGGCGCAGCCCTCCTGGCTGCGATGCTGCTCGAGCCGTTCACGCAGTGTCTTCCCCTTCGCCTCTTTGCCGAGATCGGGCACATTCGGAGGAGGAGGCTCCGGCGGCTCTGCGATGATCTTGCGCGCCAACCACGCGCCCCGCTTCACAGGATTTGACTCATGCCCATCGGAGAGCCCCGAGAGAATCGCGACCTGAGTCAGGACTCCGCCAAGAGTTTCACCTTCATGCCGCACCGGGACGAAGTCAAAGCCCTGCGCAGCCGAGGCGGCAAGCCCGTAGTAGTCCGCCACCACCTCGTTGGCCACGATAAAGTCAGAGTCGATAAGGCTGGCAAGGGGAAGATTGCCCCGGACCAGGTGCGTCACGAAGTGAACCGGCTCTTTCCGCAGCTCCCTCCGGGTCTCCCGCTTGAGGCGCGGGAAGACCCCGCGGTTAATGTTCACCACGTCAAACTTATCCAGGCTTAACCACTGGGAGACGAACTCTTCAGTGAATTGGAGAAATCGCTCGTCCGCCACCAGTCGGTCGATCTCCGCTGGCACAGCCGCCCTCAACTTCCCAGCCCCCGCCAGCTCGATGAGCTTCGCATCCGGCGCAGTATTCCACAGGAAATAGGAGAGCTTCGCCGCCAGCTCATAAGGAGAGAGAGGCTCCGCCTGCGGGCCGGCGCTCTCCTCAACCAGGAAGAGAAACTGGGGCGAGGTAAGAATCACCAGCAGGGCATCCCGGACACTCTCCTGGAAGTTCTGCTTCCGGGCATAGCCCTTCTGCCACACCCCCACCAGGGATTCCAGCTCCTTCGCGGTGAGCGGACGGCGAAAAGCCCTGGCTCCAAAGCGCTGGAGCACCTCCCGGGCATAGGCCGGCGGATCCTTGCGGCGCTCTGATGCAAAAAAGATGTCTCGATGTCCTCTCGGCGGCCAGGTCTCGTAGAAGGGTCCCTCAAATTCAACCGCGCTCAGGAGCAGCCTCGGGACCTGGCGGTCACCTGAGGGCTCGCTCCGGATGGCGATCTCCCACAAGCCGGCGAGGTAGTTGGCATTGCCCTCCTCGGTCTCCGGAGAGGGGAAGCTGCTGATCGGAGCGCGGAAGCTGTAGCGCTCAACTGTGGCCGAGGGTACAGCCAGGAGCTGGTCTACCCGGGTA
>CAUZHA010000148.1:0-9462 GCA_963579555.1 Planctomycetes bacterium UBA1146 | reverse complement strand
GCTTTTTGAAAGGCGGTTGTGGCGAAAGAAGCTTTCAAACGGACAGATTTTTACTAAGTCCTTTAAAAATAAGAGTTTGTAAATAGTTTTTTGTCTTGAAAGGAAGAAGGTCCTCTGTATAATCTCGCTCCCTTACTGTAAAGTTAAGCCGAAAAATAGGCTAGCGTAGCTCAACGGTAGAGTTCCGGTTTTGTAAACCGGTGGTTGTGGGTTCGATTCCCACCGCTAGCTCATGAATAGGTTGACCGCTTTTAGGTTTGTCTTTCAGGAAATGTGGGATATTTTCCCGGTCCTGGGGGGCTATTGCTGGTGTGAGGGCAGGTGCCCGAGTGGCCTAAGGGAACGGACTGTAACTCCGTCGGCTTTTGCCTTCAGTGGTTCGAATCCACTCCTGCCCACCATATTCATTCTCCGCTGGGGGGGAACCGGTAATCGTGAGAGCGGGGTTTAAAAAGTTTTGTTTCAGATGGATCCTAGGGAGCTTGAGCGGGTGTAGCTTAGTGGTAAAGCTCCAGCCTTCCAAGCTGATTACGAGGGTTCGATTCCCTTCACCCGCTCCATTTTTTTGCTTCTAACGCCCGTTCCTGTCGATTTTGGAGGATTTTGGTTTTAAAGGAGTTGTGCCGATATAAACAGGACTGAACCGGGCTCTGATCTAGTTCTAAGAAGAGTTTAGGATGCCGCTGTAGCTCAGTCGGTAGAGCGCTTCCTTGGTAAGGAAGAGGTTCACGGGTTCGATTCCCGTCAGCGGCTCCATTTTTGATAGAAGACAAAAAAGCCTGGGATAAATAGAATTTTGAGTCGGGAGTTTTTGCTCCCCCTGATTAGTGACGTTGTTTTGAAGCGAAGTGCTTCGGAACTTAGTAATTTGCATTTGAACTGCAGGATAAAAGTTAACGGAGATGGCGTCCGGAGTGAGGTCGCCTGAACCGTCAGCAGGATTGAAGGAGCCTAAGAGAGATGGCGAAAGACGTATTTGAAAGGACAAAGCCCCACGTTAATGTTGGAACGATCGGCCACGTTGACCACGGCAAGACAACTTTAACCGCGGCGATCACCCAGACCCTTGCCGGCAAGGGGCTGGCGACTGAGCGTTCTTTTGATTCCATCGATAACGCCCCGGAAGAGCGTGAGCGTGGAATTACGATCAACACATCGCATGTCGAGTACGAGACGGAAAGTCGTCACTACGCGCATGTCGATTGCCCTGGCCACGCCGACTATGTGAAGAACATGGTAACCGGTGCCGCCCAGATGGATGGAGCCATCCTGGTGGTGAGCGCTTCCGACGGTCCCATGCCCCAGACTCGCGAGCACATCCTGCTTGCGCGCCAGGTGCAGGTGCCCAGCATCGTGGTGTTCATGAACAAGGTTGACCAGGTCGATGACGATGAGCTTCTCGAGCTTGTCGAGATGGAGATTCGTGATCTGCTCAACGAATACGATTTCCCCGGTGATGACACTCCGATCATCCAGGGCTCTGCCCTCAAGGCTCTTGAGAGTCCCGAGGATGAGGCCGCCACGGCGTGCATCATCGAGTTGATGAAGCATGTCGACGGCTATATTCCCGAGCCTGAGCGAGATGTCGATCAGCCCTTCCTGATGCCGGTTGAAGACGTCTTCAGCATCAAGGGCCGTGGTACTGTCGGTACCGGCAAGATTGAGACCGGAAAGGTCCACACTGGCGATGAGATTGAGATCGTCGGGCTGAAAGAGACCTCCAAGACGACCGTGACCGGAGTCGAGATGTTCAACAAGACTCTAGATGATGGCCAGGCTGGCGACAACGTGGGTTGCCTGCTGCGCGGTGTGGATAAGGATGAGCTCGTTCGCGGGCAGGTGCTCGCGGCTCCCGGCAGCATCCATCCTCACAAGAAGTTTGTTGGTGAGGTCTATGTCCTTAAGAAGGACGAAGGCGGTCGCCACACGCCCTTCTTCACCGGTTATCGTCCCCAGTTCTACTTCAGGACCACGGATGTGACCGGTACCGCAACCTTACAGGGCGCGGAGATGTGCATGCCTGGCGACAACATCACGATGGACATCGAGCTGATCCAGCCGATTGCCATGAAGGAAGGTCTTCGGTTCGCTATCCGCGAGGGTGGGCGAACAGTAGGCTCAGGTGTTGTTGCGGCTATTTCTGAAGAGGAGTAATCAACGTATATTTGCAGGAGAGTCCAGGCGGGAAGCCGCCTCTCTTTCCTGAGTCAGTAATCTTGCAGGCCAGTAGTTCAATTGGCAGAGCGTCGGATTCCAAATCCGAAAGTTGGGGGTTCAAGTCCCTCCTGGCCTGCCAGATCCCGGCTTGAATGAATTGATGAAGGTCTGATTTTTTCAGGCCGAGTTTGCTAACCAGGCAAGTTGAAAGCACGCTATGGGAGCTATCTACAAGGAAGACCAGGGAAAGGTCGCCAGGATTATCCTGGTTACCGTGATCATGCTGGGAGCGGTATTCGCCCTCCAGCAGCTACACGGTTATATGCCGAAGATTCCTGATTGGAAACTCGGAGGCCTGATCGATAAGAACGGGCTGGCCTTGGGGATTCTGGACTGGCGCTACATGGCACATGGGCCGCTGATCGTTCTGGCGATCATGTTCGCCTATCGCCAATTTAACAGGCCAAAGACAGCCGACTTCCTCATTGAGACTGAAAATGAGCTGAAGAATAAGGTGACTTGGCCTTCCCGCAAGGAAGAGATCAGCGCTTCGGTCGTGGTTGTTGTGACAGTTCTTATCCTGAGTGTTTTTATTTTCGGGGTCGACTACCTCATGAAGCTGTTCAGCGAGGGGCTCTTTTACCCAAGCTGACGGCCTCAAATCGGTTTTTGAGCTTCAAGGATGAATCGAGGGCAAAGGCCTTCTCGGTTTCTTTGAGACGCGCACAATTAAGAGAGGGAAGCCTAAATGGCTAAAGAATGGTACGTGCTCCGAGTTGCCAGTGGGCGAGAGTCGACTCTCCGCAATGGTCTTATGAAGAAGATCCAGATGGCTGGACTCGAGGAGCAGATCCCCACCGTGCTTGTTCCGACCGAGAGAGTCTCGGAGATCAAGGGCGGTAAAAAGCGCTTCAAGGAGAGAAAGCTGTATCCCGGCTATATCATTGTCGAGATGGAGCTCAGCGATGAGGTCTGGTATCTCATCAAGGATACGCATGGCATTGGCGATTTTGTAGGTTCCTACGACAATCCCCAGCCACTCTCGGCCGATGAGGTCGAGAAGATACTGAATACCGTTCAGGGCAAAGAGGAAACGCCCGAGGTTAAGATCGATCTCGCTTCCGGCGATGGAGTGAAGATCAAGGAAGGTCCTTTCGAGAATTTCGATGGTACCGTCGACGAGGTCTTCCCGGCCAAGGGGCAGGTGCGAGTCATTGTTACTATCTTCGGGAGGCCGACTCCCTGTGACCTGGAATACTGGCAGGTCGAGAAAATTTGAATCGATGCCCGCAGGGCGCGGGTCGTAATAGAAAGAGTTTGAGACATGCCTCCCAAGAAGGAATACAAAGCCAAGGTGAAGCTCCAGATCCCAGGTGGCCAGGCAACTCCCGCGCCTCCGGTGGGGCCGGCCCTGGGTCAGCATGGCGTGCCGATCGGCGAGTTCGTGCAGAGGTTCAACGAGGCGACCAAGGAGCAGGCCGGGACGATCGTTCCCGTCGAGCTCTATGTCTATGCCGACCGGAGCTTTGACTTTATCGTCAAGTCGCCTCCTGCTGCGGTGCTTGTCCGTAAGGAAGTTGGCCTTGCCAAGGGAGCGCAGATTCCCGGGACCGAGGTCGTTGGCGAGATCAATCGTGCCCAGCTTGAGAAAATTGCCCAGATCAAGATGGAAGACCTGAATGCGAACGACATGGACGCCGCGGTCAAGATGATCGAGGGAACCTGTCGGAGCATGGGAGTCAATGTCGTGGAGACTGGGGGAGGGCCGACGCCTGCCGAACCTGCTGACGACTCCGCTGACGATAGCGCTGCCGCGGATGACGGCGGGAGCGAGTCAGCTGAAGCACCCACCGAGGGTGATGCTGCCGAAGAATAATACAGTAGGATAAACACGAGTTTATTGATTTTGATCAGCCCCTCCGCTGGGAGGGCCGGTAATTACCACGGCGTTCCCCTTTGAGTCCTCGCGGCTTACTTCACGGGGGGAGGCGAATTGTGGGAGAGAGCCAGAAAGGTTTTCGACAATGGCAAGTAAGAGTAAGAAGAATCGTCGCAACCAGGAAAAGGTTCCTGAGGAAGCGGTGGGTGTCTCCCAGGCGGTTGGTTTCCTTAAACAGTTTGATGGCGCCAAGTTCGACGAGACTGTCGAGCTGGCCCTGAAGCTCGGGATCGATCCGAAGAATTCAACCCAGATCGTACGGGGCGCTGTATCGCTTCCGCATGGTATCGGCAAGGAAATCACCGTGATCGCATTCTGCGAGGGCGAACTGGCTGATGCCGCTAAAGAGGCTGGAGCTTCCGAGGCGGGGGGAGATGAGCTTGCCCAGAAGATCCTGGATGGTTGGCTCGGTTTTGATGTAGCCATCGCGCATCCTTCGATGATGCGTCACGTAGGAAAGCTTGGCCGTGTGCTTGGACCGCACTCGAAGATGCCTTCTCCCAAGTCAGGAACCGTGACCGATGACGTAGTCGGCGCGGTTAAGGATTTCAGGGCCGGCAAGGTAGAGTTTCGCAACGACGACCAGGGAAATATTCATGCCGTCATAGGCAAAAAATCCTTCAGCGTTGAGCAGCTTACCGAAAACGTCGAGGCCTTTATCGAATATATCCACAGCATCAAGCCCGCGTCGACCAAGGGGAATTACTTCCGGAAGGCGGTGATTTCAGCGACGATGAGTCCAGGAATTGTCCTGGATGTGGCCTAATCTTCAAAATATCCGGTTTTTTTCGTAACTTATAGTGGTTTTTGGAATAGAGACCGTTGACTGAGGTCTGATCTTTCGTTAGAAACGGTCCTTTTCGTACTCATCCACAGGTAAATCCATGCCCAGGGAACTTAACGATATCATCACAAGAGACATCGAGACCCGTTTTGCGGGGATGGATGGCTGTGTTGTATTCGATTACCAGGGCCTGTCCGCCGGAGACACGTTTGAACTGCGCAGAAGATTACGGCAGGACGGGGTTCTGATGAATGTGGTGCAAAATCGCCTGAGCAAGCTTGTTTTTTCCAAGCGCGAGGACATTCCAGGTGAGTTCACGGATCTTTTCCGGGGACCAACAGCCTTGCTGACAAGCGAGGAGGGGGCTCTCAGGGCGAGTAAGAGCATCGCCAATTGGCTCAAGGAAAATAAGGATTCTGTAGAGATCAGGGGCGGCCTCTTTGAGGGCAAGGTGCTCACCAAGGAGGAAGTCAATGCAATGGCCAAGATTCCCGACAAGGAGACGCTGCTCGCGCAGGCGGCCGGGATGTTCCTTTCTCCAGTTCAGTTTTTGCCTTCGGCGGCCAAGAGCCTGGTGTCTCACCTGGCCGGTTGCGCCAAGGCCCGTCACGAAGAACTTTCAGATTCTTAGATATTCATTTACGGCTCCTCATCCAGGAGCTTGACTCAGGAGGATTGCGAAATGGCAGACGAAGACGCCAAAACCGAAGAAGCCGAAGCTGAAGCCCCGGAGGCCCCAGAGGCTCCCGAAGAAGCTGAGACTGCGACCGCTACAGCGGAAGAAGCTGTGGAAGACAAGTCCTACGGAGAAAAGGTTACCCAGATCGTCGACCTGTTTATCGGGCTGACCGTCATGGAGGTTCTTGAGCTTCAGGATGCTCTTAAGGATAAAGGCATTGAGCCTGCGGCGGCGGCCGCTGTTGTTGCCGGTCCTGCCGGTGGCGGAGATGCTGCTGCGGAAGAAAAGTCGACCTTCGATGTCATCCTCAAGAGTGCCGGCGCCAAGAAGATCCAGGTTATCAAGGAGGTTCGAGGGATCACCAGCCTGGGACTCAAGGAAGCCAAGGCCCTTGTGGACGATGCGCCTCAGCCTGTAAAGGAAGGCGTAACGAAGGACGAAGCGGAGCAGTTGAAAGAACAGCTGGAAGCCGCCGGTGCGGAAGTCGAGTTGGCCTGAGGCTGTTGGATTTCTTCTGTGTGGATCAGCCGGGTTTTTCCCGGTTGGGACGATGACGATGTGACTAAGAGCATAGTGCTCAACTGAGCAGGGAGCGGTGATTCTGGGTCCGTTCTCTGGCCTTCCTTCCTGGTCGGGAGCTAGAAGCGGCAAGTCGTTTGTTCCCGGAGACGTTTACGCTCTACGTCTTCGAGACGATTCTGCGCGCGATGTGCTACCTGGCTGTTGTCGGTGGAGAGAGCGGATTATTCAAGCCTCTGGCATGAAAGATAGCCAAGGTGATTTGCGGGTCGGCCGGATCTTTGTGGATCCCCCTGACGGCGGATCGTCTTTCTTTTATGCAGATGTGATTTAGGCCCCTTCCTGGGAGTTTTATTGGGATGACCTTATTACCTGCGAAGACCTTTGGCAGTAGGAGGGATGCAATTGACGTCCCCGACCTCATGGAGCTGCAAGTCAACGCTTACCGCGATTTCCTGCAGGCAGGAAAGCACTACACCGACAGGGACAACTTCGGCCTCGAAGCGATCCTGCGCGAGATATTTCCGATTCCCAGCTACGATGGGAGCCTGTCGCTCGAGTATGTCGGCTACGAGCTTGGCAGACCGCGTTACGAGGAATCCGAGTGCAGGGATCTTCGCCTGACCTTCGGGCTTCCTTTCAAGATTCGCCTTCGCCTCGAAAAGGAGGAGCCCATCGAGGAAGAGGTCTACCTCGGTGAGATTCCAAAGATGATCGGCGGGGGAGAGTTTATCGTCAATGGTGCCGAGCGTGTCATTGTCAGCCAGCTGCATCGCTCGCCAGGCGTCGATTTTTCTGAAGAGATTCATGCTGGTGAAAAACGTCTTCATTCCTGCCGGGTGATCCCCGAGCGCGGCAGCTGGATCGAGATGAACGTCAGCAAGAAAGATGCCCTGACCATCAGGATCGACCAGAGCGGAAAGTTTTCCTCGACCTGTCTGCTTCGTGCTATGGCCGAGGAGTATTCAACTGATCGCCAGATCCTGGATCTCTTCTACAAGGTCAAGAAGATCAATCTCGCTGGCGAGAAGTGGGTCGCGAAGGTCATCGGGGCCGTATGTGCTGAGGATATTGTCGAGGAATCGACCGGTACGGTTATCGTTAACGCCTGTGAAGAGATCACCGAGACGATCGCCGAATCGCTCCTCAACGATAAGGAGAAGCGAGAGGTCGGCGGCAAGCCCCGCTCCATCAGCATCATAGCCGATGTCCAGGACCCGCTGATTCTCAATAGTCTTCGCGATGATCTAGCCAAGAACCATGAGGACGCCCTGATCCGTATCTATCAGCGCCTGCGTCCAGGCAACCCGGCCCAGCTGACCAAGGCCAAGGAACTCTTCCACGACAAGTTCTTCAACTCCCAGAAGTATCGCCTGGGCCGCGTTGGGCGTTTCCGGATCAACAGGAAGTTCAAACAGAAGATTCCCGAGACCGAGATGACCCTCAAGAAGGAGGACCTCATCAAATCGATTCAGTACATCCTCACCCTGCGGTCCGGAGGCGGCCTGATCGATGATATCGATCACCTCGGCAACCGACGCGTGCGGACCATCGGTGAGCTTGCCGGCGAAGAGTTCAGGAAGGGATTCCTGAAGCTCAAGCGCACCGTCCAGGAGCGCATGAGCCTTATGGAAAGAGACGCACTGACGCCCCGCAGCCTGATCAATTCAAAGACGATCTCCAGCGCGATCGATTTCTTCTTCGGTCGAGGTGAACTTTCGCAGGTAGTTGACCAGACCAACCCTCTCTCCCAGCTCACCCACGAGAGACGTCTCAGTGCCCTGGGGCCCGGGGGACTGAACCGGAAACGCGCCGGCTTCGAGGTGAGGGATGTTCATATCTCTCACTACGGAAGAATTTGTCCGATCGAGACGCCCGAGGGAACCAACATCGGGTTGATTTCTTCCCTGAGCGTCTACTCGAAAATGGATGAGTACGGTTTCCTGACAACGCCCTACCTCAAGGTCAGCAAGGGGAAGATAGTGGACAAGAACGCCGTCTATCTTCGCGCGGACCAGGAGGAGGACCGCTGGCTGGCTCCCGCTGATGCCGAGGTCGACTCCTCCGGCAAGCTCGTGGGAGATATGGCCCTGGCTCGGCGTAATGGTGAATTCAAGCTCATCAGCGTCAATGATGTAGAGTTTATCGATGTTTCTCCCCGGCAGATGGTGGGGGTCTCGGCATCGCTGATTCCCTTCCTTGAGAATGACGATGCCAACCGGGCGCTCATGGGTTCGAATATGATGCGCCAGGCTGTTCCCCTGCTGAAGGTCCAGGCTCCCCTGGTGGGGACCGGGATGGAGAGCGAGGTGGCCAGGTTCTCCGGCATGGTCGTCCGGGCGCCGAAGACGGGTACCGTCAAGCAGGTCGATGCCAAGCAGATCACCATCGGGGACTCTGCGCCTGTTCTGCTGAGGAAATTCCAGGGACTCAATGAGAGGACCTGTCTCAACCAGCGTCCCATAGTCAATGTCGGCGACAAGGTCAAGGCCGGCGATGTCATCGCCGATGGCGCGGCGACCAAGGAGGGTGAGCTCGCCCTTGGCGCCAACGTGCTGGTCGGTTTCATGACCTGGGATGGCTACAACTTTGAGGATGCGGTCCTCATCAGCGAGAAGCTGGTCACAGATGACGTCTACACCTCGATTCACCTTGACGAGTTCGAGATTGAGATCCGTGAGACCAAGCTTGGCCGCGAGGAGTTTACTCGGGAGATCCCGAATGTTTCCGAGCGGGCCCTCAGGAATCTCGATGAGGATGGTATTGTGCAGATTGGAACGCATGTCAGGCAGGGCGATATCCTGGTCGGCAAGGTCGTTCCAAAATCCAAGAGTGAACTTTCGCCCGAGGAGAAGCTTCTTCACGCGATCTTCGGTCGTGCCGGTGAGGACGTGAAAAACGACTCGCTCGAGGTCACTTCGGGTGTGGAGGGCGTGGTGATCGGCGCCAAGCGTTTCCAGCGCAAGTCCCTGACAAGCGATGAGGATCGCAAGCAGGACAGGGATAACGCGAAGGCCGCCGAGGCGGAGGCCAGGGAGCTTCTGATCACGGAGGTGAGCAGCTGCCTGGAAGCGCTGCAGGAGATCCTCGGCAAGAAGCCGGTTGGCGATGACAGGAAGATCCTGAACGCCGAGGACCTGGTGGATCTCGACAGCGTCGCTTCCATCAAGATGATTCTAAGGCTTGAGAACTTCACCAAGGGCAAAACTCCTGAGAAGATCAACGCTCTCAAGGAATGTCTCCAGGAGCACTTTGCCCGCATGGAGGTGATCGAGGACCGCAAGAGCCGCCTGGTGAATAAGTTCACCAGGGGAGATGAACTGTCCCCGGGTGTTCTCGAGATGGTGAAGGTCTTCGTTGCAACCAAGCGGAACATGTCGGTTG
>CAUZHA010000147.1:0-9471 GCA_963579555.1 Planctomycetes bacterium UBA1146 | reverse complement strand
TGTCATGTCGCGCATGAGGACGACGTTCTTGCCGTTGCGGGCCATCTGCCGAAGGCCGAAGGGACGCCCCAGGACGCACATATTGGTGTGCACGCCCAGCAGAACGACGTTCTCGATCTTCCGGTCCTCCATGACACTCCACACCTCGGAGCCGTTGTCGCTGATGAAATCGATGTCGTGGATGTCGATCTTGTCGGTCTGTGATTTCCAGGGGGCGCCGGGATTGCGGCCTCTCCTCTTCAGCTCCTCAGCCCACTTCTTGTGAGCCTCGGGATCATCGTCCTCGCCTCCGTCAGACTGGTCGATCGGGTATTTGCCCGCGTCCTCCGCGGGGATATGGCTGCACCAGGCGTCGATGCCCTTGGGGATGTTCTTCGACCTGGGAGTGGAGAGCACACGCTTGCGCGCGGGGTGGTTCTTGTAGGGCTCGATGCAGCTGCTGGGGGCGTGGATGATTGTGAAGCCCAGCTTTCGCGCCTGGTTGATCACCTTGTTCATACGGGGAGCCATCTCCGCGCCCCGGAGGGTCGCGTTGAGGCAGTGGTGCAGGTCCCACATGTCGCAGACGACGATGGCCGAGTTGGCCGGTGACCAGGTCTCCTGCCGCTGAAGAGAATGGTAGCGTCCGCTGCCCCCGGCTGTCTCCTTGCGCTCGCGGAGCTTCAGCTCGAGCTTTGTTTCTCCCCCGGTGTCCTGCGCCGGGCAATCGTTCGTCACGGCCGGTAGCAGCGTCAATACACATCCGATGAATATTGCGGGTTTGAGCATCATTCCAGTCATCCTCACAGCTTGCTGGTTTCAATAAGAACAGGAGCTTGAATTGGTCTTCTCCCGGGCGCTCTCCTGGCAAGGACCCCGGAGGTGCAGGGGGACATCTTGTCTCAGCGAGGCCTTCTTGGCAACAAGTCAAAACGCATGAGATAGCTTCTGTGGAGCGCGGCTTTCTGATAAGTTTTCCTGTGGCAGAGAGACGAGGTATTTTTTGCAGGCGGGAGATTACAATCCAGGCGCTTTATCCACCCTCGAGGGGACCGCTGTTGCTGATCGCTTCGTCGAGCTCACCGGCTTTCTCTCCTCGGCCGGCGAGATCTGGAAGCCCCGGCCCTTCATCCTGGATGAGCTTCCCTGGGAAGAGGAATTCGGCGGTCTCGCGTCCTGGCTCAGGCGCCTGGAGGAGGGCCAGGTTGACCAGCTGAGCATCGAGATTATGAACGGCAGGTCCCTGGCCGGTTTTCCGGGAGCTCCACGGGAGCTGGTTCGCCTTCAGGATGAGGCCCGTAGCCTGACGGCGCTGGGAGCTGTGGGAGGGGCAGAGGTGAGCGCCGCGCTCCTGCCGAGGCAGGGTGAGCTGCGCCGGAGCGTTCCCGGACGCAAGTGGCGCCAGGTGGAATATTTCGCAGCGGCGGTGATGGAGCTCTTGCCCGACGATGTCGTCCGGGTTGTCGACTGGTGCGCCGGGAAGGGGTGCCTCGGGCGAACGGTCTCTTTCCTGAGCGGTCTCCCGGCCCTGCTGCTCGAGCGCCGTGAGGCCCTGCGCGAGCAGGCGCTCGATGCGGCGACAAGATCCGGCGCGAACTGCTCCTTTACGCCGCTTGATGTCTTTGACGACCAGGCCGCGCTCCTGCTCGGAGAGGATACGGCTGTGGTAGGACTGCATGCCTGCGGCAGCCTTACCGATGAGCTGCTCGAGAAGTGCGTTTCTCGAAAGGTCCGGTCCCTGGCGGTTTCATCCTGCTGCTACAACAAGCTGCGGGAGGGGTCGAGCTACCGGCCTCTGTCGGCAAGGGGGCGGGAGGCCGGGCTGGGGCTCGACCGGCACGGCCTGCGGTTGGCGTGCCAGGACGAGTGGGTCGCGAGTCCGCGTGAACGGGGATCGAGGCGCCGGGAGCTGGTCTGGAGGCTGGGGCTTGACCTGCTGGTCCGCCGAGAGAAATCTACCCAGCGGTATACGACCCAGGGCGCGCTGCCGCGCCGTTATTTCGATTTAGCCTTCGGCGATTTCTGCCGTCGCGTCAGCGCCGAGGCTTCCCTCGAGCTTCCGGTTTCCTGGGATGAGGCCATAGCTGAGAGGGCGGGTCGGGAACGAGCTCTGCAGGCACGGGGCCTGGGAATCTTCAGGTCGCTTTTTCGCCGTCCCCTCGAGGTGTGGATTGCTCTTGACCGGGCGCTCTTTATCGAGGAGGCGGGACGCCCGGCCCGGGTTGGAACCTTCTGTCCGCCCTCGGTGACTCCCCGCAACCTGTTGATTTCATCTGTCAGCTGAGCCCCGTTCATGAGCCCGGCTCACCCGGGCTCTCATCGAGAGAGAGCCCTCCGTCGTTACCCCTGGAGATGAGGAGCGCCTCTTCAAAGACCTCTCCCTTCCAGGGGGCGAGCTCCTCCGCAAGATCATCAGGAGAGATGCCCGCCAGGGGGTCGATCTCGAGCTCTCCCCGCGCGGTGATGCCGGCGCTGGAGAGCCAGCGCCGGTGCTCATCCATCAGCAGGGCCCGGGAGGTTTCGACCGAGTCGACGCCCTTGAGATTCTTGGCAGGAGCGAATTCCCGCTCGCGCCTGGTCTCGAGGTTGAGCTGCCGCCGGGTCAGCGGCAGGGCATCAAAGACGAAGGATTCGAATTGGGTCGCCTCCAGCTCCAGTTCCCGGCCGTGTTCATCGATCCCCAGAACCCGTTTTTTTACCTGGTGCAGGGGCAGGGCGGAGGGAGCCGCGAGAAGCTCTTCGATGAAGTCTCTGCGCAGCAGGTGGATGCCAATGCTGCCGAGGGCGAAGATGAGCTCTCCCCCGGGGTCCGTAAGCTTCGCCTTGTCCGGCGGCAGGTCGGAGTATTCGATGACCTCCGGCCGGCCATCCCGGGTCGCCACCACGCCGAGCTTCTCGCCGGGACCGGTTTTCTTCAGCACCTTCAGGCTCATGTCGCTCCTGGAGAGATCGTGGAGGCCGGCAAACACCGGGTCCGCTATGTTGACGAGAGGGTTGTCGACCTGGAAGTAGAAGAGATGCTCGATCTTCCTGGCAAGTGCATCCGCCATGGCTCCTGAATCCCGCAGCGCGCTGTAGCAGCCGCCATGCCCGTTGGGGCTGCGGAGGATGCTGCCGGGTGCCTCCAGGATGAGCTTGCCCCTCTCGTCGATGACCGGCTGAGATGCCTGCCGCATGAAGAGGACATCGCCGGGCGGGAGACCGAAGTGGTCTTGCCGTTCGAAGTAGTCACGGGTGGCTTCGTCCGTCGCCGAGCTGGTCATGATGTACCAGGGCAGGGGGGCGCCGTAGGTCGAGCGGAGGCGGAGAATCTTCGCCGCATGGATCTCGAAGAGTGATTTACCTGACAGGGGCGCGAGAGGAAAGCAGCCCTTGGGCCCATCCCATCCCAGGCGGCTGCCCCGCCCTCCTGCTACCAGCAGGAGGGCGACCTTTCCGGCCGCCAGCAGCTCTTCACCTCTCTCTCGCGCTTCGGCCCTGGTCCCATTTTCAGGTTCCGCTTCGAGCCGAAGGCAGGGAGCGGGAAGCAACTCACCCGTCTCGGCTGCGGCGCCACAGGGGTCCAGGCTCGGGAGATTTCCCAGCAGCTCGAGCTCAATTTCTTCGCATTGATTCAGCAGGCGGCGGCGGGCCGGGGCCTCCAGATGGTCCCAAAAGGTGAAGACGTGTTCCTGCCCCGCGGTCCGGAAATGTTCCCGCATTTCCCCGGCAATTCTGTCTATTTCCTGGCCGTCTCTCATCTGGACAGTTCCCGCATCGTGAGCATTCCTGCGCAAAGGATACCAAGAAGGTCCAAGCAGGCACACCGGCGAGCCGGCGTGGGCTGGTTTTTTCTGTCGTGGGTCTCCAGGCGACTGTTTTAAGGGAACTTCAATCGACCGGGAATAATGTCAGCCCACGCCGGTTCGACACCTTCTTTTTCCTGCTGTATTCTTCATCGGGTACTGAAACGAGGAGAAATACCGTGAAAAGCAATCCGCAGGAACGTTGGGGGACGGACCAGCACGCCTCGGATGAATGTCATTCTCATACGGACGCCGTGGACTTCATGATCACCATGATCGGGGCCACGATCTGTTCGAGCGGACAGGACTACAATGGCGCTCTCGAGCGTCTCTTTTCGCAGCTGCAGGCCCTTGGACAGATGATCGATGCCAGGGACCTGGATGAAGTCAGCGACTGTCTGCGCGCGACCTGCATTCCCGGCTAGGCTGAGCCAAACCGCCTTCAGGGGCCGCCGCGCTCAAAGCAGCCGGCCGTACTCATCTTGCAGGCCAGCTGGCGGGTAGCCCTGGCGAGCTCGTCCTCGAGCAGTCCGGTCACACCTGGGGGAGCCAGAAGAACCATCTCATGGAAGGCTCTCGGCAGCACGATGTCGCTTCCTATGCGCCCGGCTGCGTAGCTGCTTCCCAGCCGTTCAAGTCGGTCCCGGAACCTGTTGTAATCTCGCGTATGCTGGCCTCCGCGCGGTGCCCTGTTGTAGATGTAGACGAGCACTGTCGAGCTCTTCGCAAGCTCGTCCAGGAGCGGGAGGTTCTCCTCCCAGGAGGCGAGGAAATCATAGGGGTCGACGAGAACAAGCTCCGCCTCGGATTCCTTCAGCGCCTCTTCTCCGGATGAAATCGACAGGGCCGTTGTCCCGGGGACCTCGCTCCACCTGCCGAGCCTGTCGGGGTCGGAGTCGAAGACCTGGAGCTCAACCTGGAGCTCTCGTTCCAGCAGGCCCTGCCGGATAAGCGAGCCCGTGCTGGCGAGCCTCCCTTTTTCGAGCCAGGGGCGTTGAGAGTCAATGAAGCGGCAGCTTCCGAGCCCATCGAGCCTTCTGGCGGCGGTCTCGAGCAGTGGATAGTCGGGGGCCCCGCACCAGGAGTCGAGACAGGTCACACGTTGCTGTGATGCTTCCAGGGGTAACAGGGAGGTGACGATCCGGGCCCAGGTTCCTTTGAGGATGTCGCCCCAGTTTCCCGGCTCATAGAGCAGTCCCAGCCCGGCGTTTTCTTCCGCAGCGGCGACACGCCAGGACCAGCTGTCTTCCTTGCCGCGATCAGGCGCCTGCTCACTGCTGTCGGCCAACTCCTCGTCTCCTTTCGAACAAGAGCGATTTGTTTTAACTTCCTGATGGGCTAAACTGCCATCTGGAGGGGTCAGTTTCTATTGCTCAAGGGTGTCGGTAGAATGACAGCTTACTCTACAATGGCCGCGGGACGTCTGAATATTGTCCATCGCGGACGGACGGTCTTTCTCGTCGCGTTGCTGTCGGCGGCGGGGCTGCGCGGGGACCCGGGCCGTCCCGGGGAGCTCCGGGCTGGAGCCGCCGTTGTCGACATCACGCCACCGCCCGGGCTACCGCTCTGGGGTTATGGAGGGCGGCGGGATCTTCCCTCTAAGGAGGCTCGCGACAACCTGGAGGTCTCGGTTCTCGTGCTGGAATTCAATGGCGGCGGTTCGATCCCGGGCAGTCGTCGTTCGAAGAACAGGCTGGCGCTCATCGGCATGGATATGGGCCGCGCTCCAGCTCGTTCCACGATGAAGAAGATCCGTGAGGCCTTGCTTGAAAAAGCAGGAATCGAGAACCTCTTCCTGGTCGCATCTCATACCCATCATGGTCCCTGCATGGAGCTCGAGAAGACCGGTTTGACGGCCGCCTACATCAAGACGCTGGTCGCCAGGATCACGGCAGCGTCCGTCTCGGCGGTGAAATCCTTGAGACCCGCGAAGATGGGCCTGGCCAGTCGGCAGGTGGATCTCAACCGTAACCGCCATGACCGGCGCGTCGGCGCGCCGGTGGACAGGACCCTCTCGGTTGTCAGGGTCGTAGCTCTGGATGACTCCTCGATCGCCACCGTGGTGAATTACGCCGCCCATCCAACGACCCTGCCGGCCATCATGATGAAGTACTCCTCGGACTACCCCGGGATTTTAAAAGACCTGGTGGAGAAGGCGCTTGGCGGCGTCTGCGTTTTCCTCCAGGGAGCGGCCGGGGATCTCTCGGTGAAGCTGGATGGGCAGGGTACCAGGGCCTACGCGGCGGAGCTCGCAAAGCAGGTCGTTTCCCTCGCGAAAACCGTGAAGTCGGTGGTTCCCGCGCGGCCCGGTCTTTCGATACGCACCGAGGAGCTGAGCTTTCCGAAGCTGCGTGTCGATTTTACCGACAGGCTGACCTACCTGAAGTATTGCGTGGCTTTTTTCAAGGACCTGGTGGATGCCTACATCGAGGAGTATTCCGAGGGGGTTCGTCCTGTGCTGACCGTGGCGGTTCTCAACAGCGAGTTGGCTGTGGTCGGAGTGTCGGGGGAGGTCTTTTGCGGCCACGCCCTGGATGTGAGGAAGCGCTCAGGTTTCAGGTCCTTACTCTTCCTGGGTTACTGCAATGGCTACCACCAGTACTTTCCGACAAGAGAGGCCGTACGAAAGGGCGGGTATGGCGCGGATCCGCTGGTTTCTCCGGTGGAGATCGGAGCCGGGGAGAGCATAATGGAGCGGGCGTTGTTTCATTTGCGTGAGTTGCGAGGCAAGCGGCAGTAGATGATCGAAGAATTTTCCCTGGTAGATATTGAGGCGATTCACGAGCGGGAAGACGCGACCCTTGCGCCCTACGCTATGCGCAGCAGCCAGAGCCGCGGTCGGCGGCATCCAGAGCCGGATTCTCCCTCCCGGACTGTTTTTCAGCGCGATCGGGACAGGATCATTCACTCGACGGCCTTTCGCCGGCTTGAGTACAAGACCCAGGTCTTTGTCAACCATGAGGGCGATCACTACCGTACCCGTCTGACCCATACCCTCGAGGTCGCGCAGGTCGCGCGTTCGATAGCCCGTGCGTTGGGGCTGAACGAGGATCTCTGCGAGGCGATCGCGCTCTCTCACGATCTCGGCCATCCTCCCTTCGGTCATGCCGGCGAAGATGCTCTTGATGAGCTGATGGCTGATCATGGCGGGTTCAACCACAATGCTCACACCCTGCGGGTCGTTGATGTGCTGGAGAAACGCTACAGCGAATTCGAGGGGCTCAATCTGTGCTGGGAGATTCGGGAGGCGATCATCAAGCACGGCGACCATTTTTCCGAGACCCTTGCCGAGGCGTTTGAGCCCGGCCTGCGGCCACCGCTCGAGGCTCAGCTTTCCGACCTGGCTGACTCACTGGCCTATTCCAGTCATGATATAGATGATGGCCTGCGGGCGAAGTTCATCACTTTTGAAGACCTGCGGCAGACCAGCCTCTGGGGCGAGGCGGAGGAGGAGGTGCTGGGACAGCTCGGAACCAACCTTGATGAGAAGACCCTGGCCGCGCGGACGGTCTCCTGCCTGATCGATCTGCAGATCCAGGACCTTGTCGAGACGACTCTCCAGAGCTTGAAGGAGAACGGCATCTCATCGGTCGAAGAGGTGCGGGCTCACCCGGGGCTCCTGGCCGGTCTCTCTCCGCAAATGACCGCAAGGCGGGCGGAGCTCAAAGAGTTTCTCTACAGCAAGGTCTATCGGCACTACCGGACGATGAAGATGCAGGAGAAGGCGAAGCGTTTTATCCGCGAGATCTTTACTGAATACGCCAGGGATCCAAGGCAGCTTCCGCCGGATTACGCCAGGCAGGCGGGAGATGATGACCTGCACCAGGTGATCACCGACTATATTGCCGGCATGACAGATCGTTTTTGCCAGGACGAATACAGGCGATTGTTTCATCCCTACGAGAGAATCTGAGTAAAGATGGCTGCGCGATCGCAAGAACCCGAAGCCGGCTCGATACAGCAGGATAGCGATCATTCCGAGTCGACCGGGACGAAGGATCCAGCTCCGGTGCCTCCGCAAAGGAATTCGCACCGGCCGCTGCCGGCGAGTGTTTCCGACAGGCTGACGATCTGCGTTGCCAGGGGGGGCTTCTTTCTTGCCGCTGTCGGGCTGGGCATCCAGGGAACCCGTGCCCTGCAGACAAATGCCGGCAAGATGATCTTCGGCAAGCTTGCAAAGGCTGAGAAATGACTGAAACAGGCGGCAGTTCAGGCGGTTTCGCGGTCGTGCTGGCCGCCGCGGGTTCCGGTACCCGCTTTGGATCCGGAGAGAATCCCGGACGTAAGCAGTTCATGGAGTTGGGCGGTCGCCCGCTCTTCACCTACTCCCTTGATGCCTTCGCCTCCATTCCCGAGGTTCGAGTGGTCTGTATCGTTGCGCCGGCCGAGGAGCTCGTGGCTGTTGGGGAATTAGTGAAGGGCTGGAGCAAGGGGTACCCACGCGCGGCTGGTGAGGACCTGGAGATCTCCCTTGTGCCCGGGGGGCAGAGCCGACAGGAATCGGTGAGGCTGGGGGTCGAGGAGATCGGCGAGACCTGCGAGTGGATTCTCGTCCACGATGCAGCCCGTCCGCTGGTCGAGCCTGGGGATGTCAGGCGGCTCATGGCCGCTGTCAGCGAGTATGGAGCCGCAGCCCTGGGCTATCCCGCAACCGACAGCGTCAAGCGGGAGGAAGCCGGGATGAGCGAGCAAGGCCTTGACCGTTCTCGCACTTGGTCTGTCCAGACTCCGCAGGGGGCGACCGCCGAAAATTTCAGGAAAGCCTATTCGCTGGCGGCGGCGGGGGAGGAGTACACCGATGAGCTGGATCTGCTGGAGGCCGTCGGCATCCCGGCGAGACTGGTGGAGGGTAGCCGTGAGAATATCAAGGTCACGCTTCCAGGAGATGAAGAGCTCGCCCGCTTTTTTCTCTCTCGCCGCGATGGGGCTGGCGGGGATGATTGAGTCGGAGCGGAGGCGATCTCAAATTGTCGCGTTCGATGGGGTATAATTCCGCGCTATGTTTCGAATAGGTTCAGGTTTCGACAATCATCGGCTGGTGTCCGGTCAACCTCTCTGGCTTGGCGGAGTCGAGCTCGACTCCGAGCTCGGCTGCGAGGCGCACAGCGATGGCGACGTTCTTCTTCATGCCCTGACCGACGCGCTGCTCGGCGCGGTCGGGGGCGGAGATATCGGGGAGCTCTTTCCAGATAGTGATCCCCAGTGGAAGGACCAGGCGAGCTCCCTCTTTGTTGAGGCGGCCCTCGAGCGTGTTCGTGATGCGGGGTTCGTCGTGGTCAATGTCGATGCGACGATTTTTCTCGAGGCGCTCAAACTCTCTCCGTACAAGCAGGCGATCGCCGCTCGAATTCATGAGCTGCTTCAGCCTTTTGGGGAACTGGCTGAAAACGCGGTTAATGTAAAGGCCAAGACTATGGAGGGCTGCGATGCGGTCGGGGAGTTGAGAGCTGTGGCGGCCCAGGTGGCCGTGTTGGTCGAGAGCCGGGTCTGAAGGTTGCCCGAAACGGAAATGGCGGTGAAATCCCTTTGTCAGAGGGTTTTTTCCATCTGGAGGCTGTAATTTTCGGCTTTTTCAGGCTTCTTGAAAGGCGGTTGTGGCGAAAGAAGCTTTCAAACGGACAGATTTTTACTAAGTCCTTTAAAAATAAGAGTTTGTAAATAGTTTTTTGTCTTGAAAGGAAGAAGGTCCTCTGTATAATCTCGCTCC
>CAUZHA010000146.1:0-9498 GCA_963579555.1 Planctomycetes bacterium UBA1146 | reverse complement strand
TCACTGGGGGTGAGAAGGCTGTAGGTTCGGAGCCTGGTGCCATGATCACGAAAGCCCTTGCGCGACAACGAGTTGTGCAGGAGCCTCTTTTTTGGCCTCCGCTCCCGGAGCCGCTATTGACGCGTAAATACCCCCTGGCAGGGGGCTGTTGAGAGGCCTCTGAGAGGGGTTGAAATATATTTATTTTTCCCCGGATGGAGGTACGGACCTGGCGGTCGGTACGGCCCCATCTAAAGAGATGGGGGCCCGACCGACCCACCCGAGGCTTCTCCTCCTGACCTTAATCTCCAGAGAGAGCAGCCCGACCCTTTTCGGTTGGACAGTACAGCTTGTCGTCGTGGAGAACCATGCCGTCATTAAGCAATTGCTTTCGATGACCCTGGAGGGGGCTTTTTTCTGGGGGGTCAGAAGCAGGGGGGAAACCTCTCGCAGGAGAGTTCGTCCATCGTGGTGTCGGTTGCGCAGTCCGGACCGGTGGGCTCTGGGATCGTGCCGCCGCGGAAGAGATAGGTGAGCAGGGAGATGACGTCGGTGACGCCGACCTCGCCGTCGTCGTCGACGTCGGCGCTTTTCTCGCAACCCGGAGCGGCGTGCCCGGCGAAGAGGAAGAGCAAGGTGAACATCGGGTCGCTGATGTCGACGCAGCCATCGGCGTTCGAATCACCCCGGGTGAATCGTGGCCGCGCCTCCTCGCCGCCCGACTCTGCTCCGGCGATGATCGGCGCGTCGGGAGTGCTCTCCCAGGCATAGTCCTTGAGCACGATTCCCCCGACGTTGTTTTCGTTGCCGCCGCCCTGGATCTCGACGCGGGCCCAGGCGTGGTGAAGCTCTCCCCCGATCGAGAAGCGAATGGCGACAAAACCCTCACCGAGACTTTCGTTTCGCACGCTCACCAGGCCTCCCTCGTAGCACCAGTTGGTGCCGCCGACGTCATAGCTGTTTGCGACGGAGAAGTACGCAAACGATTTTCCACCCGTCGTCCAGTCCTGGTCGGTCGGAGTGAAAAGGTTTGAGTCGATCGTCGCGCCGCTGTCGACCGCCTTGACCACCCGGAAGAAGGGGCTGGTGTAGGTCGCGTGGATGAGAGCCGCCGGATCGCCCTCTGAAACGAACTGGGACTTGATGTCGTTCGGAGTGAAGTGGTCGTGCTGCAGCCTGAGGTCGTAGCTCCCGTTGCCGTCGAGATCGATCCGTTGCACGTTGCCTTCGGCCTGGTTGACTACAACATCAGGGGAGACGTCCACGTAGACGATTTCGGGATACGCGGGACTTGCGATGAGCGCTGCGGTGGCGGTCAGCACGACCGTCATCAGCTTCGATGGGAACGCACCCGGCCGCGGTCGTCGCACGTACCTGCTCTCCTTGAGGGGGCCAACGATGGAATGTCTGCTTGATATTATAGCGAGAATATTAGATTCCTGTTGGCAGAGTCAAGCCTTTTGACATCTCAAAAGTTCTTGTCAAAAGGGGGAAGGTAGAGGATGTCCTTGGCTAATTGCTTAGCCTTGTCCGCGTCATGGAACTGCCGGCGCTTACCAGATCTCTGGATCCTTAACCAGGTAGATGCGATAGGGGGGTGAGTAGGTGACCATGACTGGAAAGTTCACAGGTTTAGATGTTCGGACGTTGGAGCTGCCATTGACGCGTAAATGATCTCTGGCAGGTGGCGGCCACCCTCTCCTTGCCCCCGCCCATGGCCTCGCATAGGCTGGTGGCGGGATTGGCTGATACATAGGGAAGGTAGAAGGCAATGCCACGGTATTTGAACAGTCGGCGCACGGAAAGAGGCTGATGGGCGAGATAACAAGACGAGACTTTATCAATGGCACGTTGATGGCGGCAGGGAGCTCCATGCTGCCGTTTGAAGCAACCGGCCAGGCTGCCATGGCCGCCTTGGATCCATCGTATTATCCACCAGCACGCACCGGACTCAGGGGAAGTCACCCGGGATCATACGATCACGCACATAGCCGCGCATGGGGTGGGCGTTCGGATTGGGGGCTAACCACCAAGTTGCCGGAAACCTACGACCTGGTTGTGGTTGGCGGCGGCCTCAGCGGACTGGCGACCGCATACTTTTATCAGCAGAAGCATGGCAGGAATAAGAAGGTGCTTATTCTCGACAACCATGATGACTTCGGCGGACATGCCAAGCGTAATGAACATACGATCAATGGCACTACACTCATAACCTATGGCGGTTCACAGACGCTGGTAGAACCGAACCATGCACATAGAATCGTACTGAATCTTCTGGAAGATATAGGGGTAGACCTGGGCCGCTTCAAGACAGCCTATGACACTGGTTTCTTCAAGCGGAATAATTTAGGGGCTGTCACCTACTTCAACAAAGAGATCTTTGGTGAAGACAAAGTGGTCCGGCATCCATATTGCAATTATCCAAACTATGTCGAAGGGCTTCAGGCTACGAAGCTATCCAAAGAAGATGCTGCAAAACAAGCGCCTTTAAGCGATAGAGGCAAAGAACAACTACTGAGAGCATTGAATGGCGGGCTGCATACGCTGAAGGTCTCGAAAGGGAAGTTGCGGAACTATATTAATACTCATTCCTATTTCAATTATCTGAAGGATACGTTGGGGGTCGATGACCCTGGCGTGCTGAGAATGGCGAGACATTCCGGCCTGGACTGGGCAAGCACGGGAACAGACTTGATGAGCATCGGTGCGGCTAAGAGCTGTGGTGCGCTGGGGTTTGCGCCTGTAGCGGTCTATGATGAAGACAATCCTTACATTCATCATTTCCCTGATGGCAATGCCGGCGTTGCGCGTGCGTTGGTGAAAAAGTTGATCCCCGATGTAGCCAAGGCGAAGAATGCTGAAGAGCTCGTCCTTGCCAGATTCAGCTATGCTGAGCTGGATAAACCCAGCAATGCTGTTCGCATCAGGCTGAACAGTACGGTGGTCAATGTAAAGCATGGTGGTGACCCCGGGAACTCCAGTGACGTTTTCGTAAACTACATCAATGGTAATAAGTCGTACCAGGTGAACGCCAAGGGCGTCGTGATGGCCTGCTTCAACATGATGATTCCGCATATCGTTTCGGGTCTTCCAGAAAAGCAGGCAGCGGCGTTGAAACTTCAAGTGAAGAGCCCGCTGCAATACACCACTGTCGGCTTAAAGAACTGGCGGGCAATGAAAGAGCTGGGAATTGGCCTGGCTATGTCACCTGGAAATATGCACCAGGCCGTGCTGATGGACTTCCCGGTGAGCATGGGCGGCTATGAGTACACCAAGACCCCGGACGATCCATGTGTCATTCAGATGATCAGCTGTCCGTATGGAAAAGTTGGCGCTCCAAGACTTGAGCAGTTTCGTGAAGCGCGATTCAGGATGTTAGCGCTGCAGTTTAAGGATTATGAACAGGAAGTCAGGAGCCATCTCAGCGGCATGCTCCCCAGGGGGCTGTTTGATTTCGACAGAGATGTCGCGAGTATTTCCGTAAATCGCTGGGCCCACGGTTACACGGCCGGCGGTCCGGGAAATTCGACACGAATCGGCCGGCGGCCATTTGGCCGGATTACCATCGCCAATTCCGACTCCGCCCCCGGTGCGGATGCGAAGACCGCAATGATGATGGGATATCGAGCGGTAAACGAATTGGGGTAAGCTCGAAGGGATGACAGGAACCCCACGATTCGAATGATGGTATTTAAGCGGGCGCCCATTCCACCCTCTCCTTGCCCCCGCCCATGGCCTCGCATAGGCTGTTGGCTGGGTTTGCCTGGTGACTGGAGAAGAAGGGGCTAACTTCCGATGGCCACTGACGATGTCGGCTGGATAAAAGGTATACGCGAAGCCTGGCGCAGGAGTGCCGGGTGGCCAAGAGTCTCATTTACCTTCAGCATGATCGCGGCGTGCCTTACGGTGGCATGGATGTTGTTATGGGTGCTGCTCCTGGCGGGGGTCCGCCTCCGTTTTGCAGATCTGGGGCTTTTGTTGGGCTATTTTCCAATTTTGGTTTTCGCCTTTCTGGGCTTCATCTGGGGCTGCGCTGTTTACTGCTTCAGTGATTCTTCTGAGGAGGCACGAGCGCTGTCTCGCTTAAGCATCATCATTGCCGTGCTTGCCGGCCTTTTTCCGTTGGCCATCGTCTTTCTCGTGATCGCTTGATCTTCTGGCAGTAGCGATCTGGATAGGCTTTAAATGACTGAGTGTGCCTGAGCCCATTTTCTTTCCTGAGCGATGCCCCGGGCGATAAGCAACCAGGGGCCACCATCTCCTTGCCTGCGAGGAGGGGTTTGCTTATGTTGCGGGCTGTTTAGTTAACACATAAAGAGGGGTGCGCCCTCGATTCGCTTAAATGAGATTGATGATGAAGCGCTTGGTTGCTTTGGTGCTGTTGTTGAATGCCAGCCTGTTCCTGGTACTCGCAACCCTGGCGCTTGTTGGTTGCGCTCCCGCACTTCACCAGGCTGCAAAGACCGGTGAAGAATTGGAAACGGAAGAGCTTGCTTCGAGCTTCAAGGATTATTTCGTCGGAACCGTTAAAGCCAGGGTTCACGAGGCGGAACTTTCGGAGGACCGCAAGCGCGTGCCGTGGACGGGATACGGAGTGGATGGAGGATTTCCCGGGACGGTTGTGACAGCCGTGGAGATCACCAACGCCTCCGGCACCTACGACCTTCCCGCGGACATGGTGGATGACCTGGGCAACCCCAACGGACACGTACACGTCAGGCTCATTGGGTCACCAACGGCCACACGCGCCGAAGAACGGTTAGAGCTCTCGATGAGCAACAGCGACGGGGCGGGAGGATATCAGGTGTTGTTTCAAGTCGATTTGGAAAAAGCTCAGGCCCGCCGTTTCGTAGAAATAGCCATCGACGACAATCCCACGAAAACCCACGACTGGACGGCGATCACGAAGCGCAAGGAAACCAAGAGTAAAGGCATGCTGCTGTGGCCAAAGCTGCATGGATTCAAGCCCCTGGAAAAATAACGCTCGCAACTGGGCGGCGATCTTCCGGATGAGTGAGCGGCGGTGGGGGGGGCAGCCATCCCTCTGAATCAGCTCGGCCAGGAGGGCCCTGTCTTCCTCGCTGAGTGATCTCAGGGTCGCGGCCAGCACTTCGAGCAGCTTTTGCGTTTCGCTGGTCAAGCCCTGAGGAATCCGCTTCATTCGATTGAGTCAGTTCACTCCCAATCCGTATACCGTATACGTTACCCCGCACAACGCGGTGTAACGTGGTGAAAGACTTGCAAGAGTGGGTGGATGAGCCTACGTTGTGGCGTAAGGACTTATGACGGCGTCGCCTCTTGAAGCAGCCTGCTGAAAATCTGTAGGATAGCGATGAGTGATAAAGCGGAGAGGGACTTCTACAAAAAAGCACGTAATATCGTCTGCGGGCTTACGGTTGGATTCATAGCGGGCGCATTTTTACTGTATCGTTTCGACTCTGGCTTCGCTGCCGAGTCCACCGTTCTTCTTTCCTTCGGAATCGCGTTCCTCGGCTTTGCGTTAGCGCTGAACTCGATGTCGCGGGATCGTGGCTGAGGCGGATCTGTAGTGGCGGGGGTGGTGTCCCCAGTTCAAATCCGGGTCTGCGCACCCTTTCTTTTTCCTTGTTGCGTCTTTTCTTCCCCTGGAGGCAGGCCAAGAGCACAAGCTGGAAGATCTCCATGAAATTACGACTGTTCTTTGAAGACTACGAGAACGCGGTTCCGGAGGGCGATGGGGATTATTCTATTCCGACCATCGAGCAGACTATTCCGGATCCCGATGATGAGGCTCTCAGCGAGGCCCTGTTCCAGATCGCTGAAAAGTCCGCGCTGGACCCGGTGGCCATTCTTACCCACGAGCCGCACCTCTCGAACAGCAAGGATTTCGTCCAGTTCTTCCCGCTGGTCAATCCGTTGGATAAGGAGAAAGAGGCCGAGCCTTTAATGAACGAGGAAATAGAGGGTCGCGGAGAATCGGAGGAACCATCCGCGCCGCCTGTTCCTGGAGGGGAAGCGGACTCCTCGCGGCAGCTGCCGGCGGATTTATGCCATGTCGAATATTGCAAGCACCTGCCGGGGAAGAACCACGCGCAGTTTTTCACCGAGGAGCTGACCCTCCCCGAGGTCCTGGAGATTCTGCAGCTCTTCGTTGCAGGAGATGCGAGCTGGCAGAACAGGAAGGAGTGGCGGAAGCTGGTCTGGGCGGGGCCTGAAGAAAAGGATGATTCCGGCGGAAAGCTCGGCTCGCTGCTTCTGGCGGCTGTGTTTTTTGTCGGTTGCCTTGCAACGCCTATCTGGTTCGTCAGGGTTATATTTTTATTCTTTGTGGCGATCCTGGTCTTCAACGCTTATCGCCGCCTTGGTTATGGCACGGGCTCACCCTGGAGATCCGGCGACGATGCCAGGTGGGATTTCTACGATGACGGCGAAAGCAGGAAGTCCGCGAAGAAGAAATGGGGTAAAGCGGCCGGTGCGTTTCTCAAGGAATACTGGAGCCTCCTTATCTATCTCGCGGTCGCGGCGTTTTTCATAGTTTTCGGTATCATGAGCGGGAGCTGCAGAAACGGCTTCAACAGGAAAGAGCGGGAGCCCGCCAGGATGGAGCGCGACAGCGGCCGCGAGCTGGGTCCGAAGGTTCCCGGCGAGGGAGCCTCGCCGGGCAGGCGAAACCCGCGCTGAAATGCCCTCCATATTTTAGATGCGCCGACAGATTTTCATGCCTACTCTTGTAATAGGTTAATGATAAGAGAGAGACAGGGGTGTCTCTCCGGCGGCAGTTGGATATTTACCGGGAAGTTTTTTCGGAAGGGGACGGTTTTTTGGGGCCAGGGTTTGGCCTGGGCGGCCTTGTGGGCAGGGGGACGTCAAGCTGTGGAGTCGGTATGTG
The DNA here is from genome assembly GCA_963579555.1 of Planctomycetes bacterium UBA1146. Lineage (GTDB taxonomy): Bacteria > Planctomycetota > UBA8108 > UBA8108 > UBA8108 > UBA8108. Next base: position 2,651 of record CAUZHA010000146.1, on the reverse strand, counting down.
CTCATGCCGTCTGCTTGGCCGGGAAGCCATAATTTTTGTCAAGCGTGGGGGCAGCTTGTCTCCGCCAGTAATTTGAAGGGGGGGGCAATGACACGTTTCTTTGTTGCGATCCTGTGTTTGAGTCTGTGTATGTTTGTTGTGTCCGTTACATCGCCGGCGGTTTTCGGCGGAGATGGGGTGGAGGTCGTCAACGGTGACACCAATGGGGATGGAGAGCGTGACATCAGTGATGCCACGTATTACCTGCGCTGGCTCTTTCGGAGCGGGCCGGACCCCGTAGCCATCATCTGCCCCGAAGACCAGGGAGCCCTGGTGGCGGAGCTTGAAGACCGCCTGACCGTGGCTGAAGACGCGCTGGCCATGGCGAACGCCGAGCTGGAGATTGCAAATGCAGACAACGCTCTGCAGGCTGAAGAAATTCTGGCCTTGCGGGAGCAGTTGGCGGCGGTAACTGCCAGCCTTGCTGAATGTCAGACAGCTCCCGAGCCCGAGCCCGAGCCGGAGCCCGAGCCTGGTATTTAAATGTGATGGCTCTGGATTCTTCCGGGGTTGAGTGGGGCCGCGCCTTATATCAGGGAGCAGGCGTGGTGCAGGACCTGAGAACCTGCAAAAAACCTCCACGGTGATGAACCCGCGTTTCCAAGGCAGTGGTATTTTCTGCCCATGGACAGCACTGGAGAGTGATTCAGGTGGAGGCCCCCGGTATTTGCCGGGGGCTTCTTTTATTGTCGGTAGAAGTCCGGGGCCTGGGTCGGGTGAAAGCCTTGCAAGAGAGTGCTCAGCGACCTATTTTGGACGAATGATCAATATACATAGAACTGTCAAGCAGGGCGCCGGGTCCGGCTGGTCTCGCCGTTTCCTGGCTGTAAGCGTTCAGGTCCTGGTTGTCGCGGTTGTCTGCATCTGCGCCAGAGCGTATGCCCAGAAGCTTCCTTCAGCCCAGGGCCTTGCTCTCAACTATGGAGCCGGCTTTGACCCGGCCGCGGCCGTCACCCGCCCGCTTCTTTCGCTCGCGGCGTTTGGCGCGCTCCAGGAAGAAGAAGAGGGCGAGGAAGAGGCCGAGCCGCTGTCGAGGGTGACTCTCTTTCAGTGGCGGGTGGAGGGGGGGAATGCCGGCGGCCCCGAGTTCGGTGAGTCGCTGGTCACGGACCGTCCGGATTTCACCGAGTCGGCCGTTGCTGTCGGGCGGGGCGTAGTCCAGGTCGAGTTCGGCTACACCTTCACTGAGCGTACGTCCGATGGCGTGACGGTTCGGACGCAGACGGCCGGCGAGCAGCTGTTGCGGGCCGGTTTCTATGCCGACTGGCTGGAGTTTCGACTGGGGATGGTGCCCGGCGGGCTCGATGACTTTGATTTCGCCATTCCTTTCGCTTTTGAGCAGATCAAGACCGGCGGGGTTTCAACATCGACCGCGGGCATTACGGATCTCTACGCCGGCTTCAAGATCGCGCTGTTTCCACAGGAGGAGCATCTGCCCGAGATGGCGATTCTTCCCCAGGTGAACATTCCCACCGGCAGCGCCTCCTTCTCCTCCGACAGGTATGAGCCCGGCGTGAACCTTGTTTACGGATGGGCGCTGGATGAGTCCGTGTCCATGGCCGGCTCCACCCAGGTGAACCGTCGAATTGACGATGGTCGCCGGGGCTATCCCGAGTATGCCCAGTCCTGGGCGCTGGCTCGCGGCCTCAGCGAAACCGTGACGGCTTTCGCCGAATGGTACGCCTTCTTTCCGAGGGGGTCTGACCTGGCCCAATCCGAACAGTACATCAACGGCGGGCTGGCCTGGGCTATCACCGATGATTTCCAGTTCGATATCAGGGTCGGATTTGGTTTGAATGATGAGTCTGACGATTTCTTTATCGGCAGCGGATTTTCAATTCGCAAGCTGTAGGCCCTCTTTCGAGTGGAGGGTGGAGAGGGGTAGGCTGCTTGCCGCGGGAGCTTATCACAACGAGCGCTAGTCGATGAGGTAGCCGGAGCGAGCCTTCTCTGCTATCCATTTCAAGAGCCGTATGAAATACAATCCCCTCAAGCCCGATGAGAAGCGCCCCTGGTGCAAAAAGTGCCGCGCCCACACCTCATGTGCGCGGGGGCAACACGGCGTGGTTGGTTATCGGATCCTGAAGTGCGATCGGTGTGAAGGCGAGATGCTGAAAAACGCCTACGGAATGACTCATTCCTCCAGGCTTGGCTGTATCGTTCCGGCCTTGCGGGTACTCGGTGTGCTGCTGCTGCTTGCCGGCGTCCTGCTGTTTGTTCGCGGCAATTCCCTGCGCCGGGCCGAGGGGGTGCATATTATCGCCAGCTTCTTTCTGGCCTGCGGGGCGGGTTGCTTTCCCATGGCGTTCTGGCTGTCCAGGCTGCGGGTAAGCTGGGTGGCCTGGGTAAAGGAGCAGGGCAGGAAAACCGATGAAGAGCTTGAAGAAGAGGCGAAGCAGTGGCCTCGGAATCTTCCGCCGCAGGAGAAGAAAAAGAAAAAAAAGCGGCGCTACAAATCCAAAAGGAAGCAGGTCAGGCGCAACATCAGCGTGGGCCTCGTTCTGGTCGCCGCCGGGCAATGGTGGCTGACATCGGTGGGAGTCGAGGAGCCCTGGTGTTACGCTCCGGGTGTCCCGCTCTGTATCTACATTCTGTTCGTCTATAACTTCACC
>CAUZHA010000145.1:0-9548 GCA_963579555.1 Planctomycetes bacterium UBA1146 | reverse complement strand
CCGGATCTCCCGGCCACCAGGATCTCCCAGATCCCGGAGAGCTGGCCCGCTTCATTCAGCTCACCCTTCAACTCGACAGAATTTCCCGGTTCTCCCTCAGCCAGAGGATAATCGAAATAGACCTGTAACGACCCTCCCTGCACCAGAACATCGGTGACCTTCAGCTTACCTTGGTCCGGGTTCAGGATACTGGCCTTGCCTGCTCCCTCGACAGTCAGAATATAGAGCTTCTCCGCGGCCTCAACCGGCTTCCCATCCTTCGCCTGCCCCCCTGAAGGGAGAGCCATCTTCACATTCCAGGCGCCTGTAAGATCTGGGGAAGCGGCAGGAGCTCCGTCTTCTCTACCATCCTCCTGGGAAAAGACAGGGGCGGCCACCAGGCAGGCTAACAGGCTCAGCCAAAGCAGGCCTCTACAAGACGGGAACGGAGCTTTCATACGGGCTTGTCCTCTCGGAATGCGTCAGCAGATATGGATGCGTGCAGGCCTCACGACCTGCAAGGGAGGATATCAGAAAGCCGGCTCGGAATCACCCAGAAGGACGGCCCTCAGGACTCACCACCACCGCCGCCGTCACCGCTCGCACCTCCCCCACGCCGCCGTTTTCTTCTGCGTGGACGACGCCTGCGCTTCGAACCATCGGAAGACTTCTGCTCGCCTCCGGACCTTTCGCCACCGCCCTGGCCGCCCTGACCGCCGCTACGGGAACGCGACCTCCTGCGCCGACGCCGGCGTTTACCATCGCCCTCGCTCTTCTTTCCCTGCTCCCGCGTCCTGGGCTTTCTGGGCGAGACCGAATCAGCTCGTTCGAGAACCTCTGAATCGATGTTGAAATATTCCTCTTTCAGATAGTCGTCGTCCACCACATCAAGGGAGATCTTGTCCGGACGACTCTGCTGGCGCTTTCTTTTTCCCTCGTTGAGGGCCTTGACCTCGGCAAGAGTCTCCTCCATCTCCTCCATGCTGCCGAATTCAGGCTCCATCTTAGGCGGTTTTGGACCATCATCTCCCGACCGCTTTCCGCGGCGTTGACGCGATGAGCGCTTTCGGCGTGAACGTCCGCCTTTCTCCTCGCCCCGGCCGGAAGAATCCGAGGATTCCTGGCTGCGCCCCTCACCAGACCGCGATGACTCGCCCTGGGCACGACCTTGCCCGCCGCCATCTCCCCCGCGGCTTCTTCGTCGGCGACGCTTGCGAGGCTTCTCCTGAGAACCTTCATCTTTATTGCTGGAGCCTTCGCCACGCTCTGGAGTATTCCCCATGCGCCGTCCTTTCTCTCTTTCGAGATTGGATATTTCAAACCTGGTATCTTTCAGAACCTGCTCCCAATACCGTCGGTCCTTGGAAGTGACGAACGTGATAGCGATCCCCGTCTTATTTGCCCGGCCCGTTCTGCCAATACGATGAACGTAGGATTCACTCTCCGTCGGAACATCGTAATTGATAACACGCGTGACCGACTCGATATCAAGTCCCCTGGAGGCGACATCTGTGGCGACAAGGACCTTGATATCTCCCGAACGGAATTTATCCATGATCGTGAAACGCAGATCCTGGGTCTGGTCTCCATGCAGGGAGCCCGCGCTGTAGCCGTTGCCCCAGAGCGTGCGATCGAGGTCAATAACCTGGCGCTTCGTATTGCAGAAGATAATCGCTGTATCGTCCGGATGGCCGTCGAGTATTCTGCGAAGGGCGTTGAGCTTCTGATGCAGCGAGAGGGAGAGATAGCCCTGCTTGATATCGGGTACAGTCGCAAGGCCTCTCGCGGTCGAATAGGTCTTGGGATCCTTCATATAGCGCCCGAGCAGTTTCTCCATGCCCTTGGGTATCGTGGCGGAGAAGAGAAGCGTCTGACGTTCCGGCGGAATCTTGTCGAGGATAGCCCCCACCTCGTCAATAAAGCCCATATCAAGCATCCGATCGGCCTCGTCGAGAACAACATTCTCACACCAGCCCAGCGACAGAATCCGCTCCTTGAGAAGATCAAGCACCCGGCCTGGAGTCCCGACCACCAGCTGTGAACCCTTGCGCAATTTCGCTATCTGCCCGCTGGCATGAACTCCGCCAACCAGGAGGACCACCTTCAGATCTCGCCCCTTTCCGATAGCCTCGATCACCTCCGACACCTGCTGGGCCAGCTCACGAGTCGGAGTCAGCACGATGCCCTGGACAGCGACCCGTTGGGTGTCGATCTTCGCTACCAGCGGCGCTCCGAAGCCAATCGTCTTGCCGGTGCCGGTCTCGGCCTTTCCAATGACATCGCCCCCGGCGAGAATCGGCTCGATAACCTTCTCCTGGATAGGGGTACAGTGGATGATGCCCATCCCCTTGAGACTGGAAACGACATCCTCGGGGAGAGCAAAGGTGTCGAACCGTTTACCCTTGGGCTTCCCCTTCCCCGATGGCGCTTCTTTTACGGTCTTCGAATCTTCATCCACTGCCGCTTCTCCGCCTGGCTGTGCGTTCTGCTCTGCCATCAAAGCAGCACCTTGAATGAGAGGGGATGGCTCGAAAAGCGCTCGGCTTCTCGTGAAAAGATTTGCCGGAACGATGGCCTCGGGCCGGGGCGACTGTTGACGACTGTGGACATGCTAGGCGAAAACCTCATAGCTCCTCTTCTGCTTCCGGATCCGGCATGGAGAGGTCGGGGCCTTTCCTGGGAAGCCCTTTCTTAGCAGGCTCCGCTTTCTTTTCGGGCAGCTTGGTAATCAGCTTCCCTGCCTTTTTCAATACCGCCATCTGCTTCTCAGCCCAGGCGCTTGGGAATTTGCCGTCGATTCTGAGACTCGACATCATGAAGGAAACTCCTTCGAAACTGAAGCCGATCTTGCCGGGGCCGGGTTCGGCGACCTCTGTCGAGACAACCTCGACCATCTCCTCTTTCTTGCCCTTGAGGACGCCAACGCTGATGGAGAGCTTCCCTCCCTTGCAGGCGATCGACACGGGCATGCCCTGGGGGCCCTTGTCAAACCAGCGGGAGGCGGGGACGAGAAACCTCTTATTCTTCGATCGGACCCTGCTCTTTTTGGAGGCAATCACGATATCCTGGAAAAAGTTTGTCTGAACAAAAGAGTTGCCTTGATGGTTCAGCAGGAAGGAGAACCGTCCGCGCCCATCGAGCCGGGGAATCCTCATACGGAAGCTGATTTTGTAATCATCGACCAGCTCAAAAAGAGACAAGGCTGAACCGCCCATCATTCCCACCAGGGTCGGCTTGCCCTTGGAATGGCCATCGATGAGAAGCTTGCGATAGCTCGCGTTCTTCACCTCGGCAATATTTGAGATCACCTTGCCGCGCCCCCGGCCCCGCGAGGTAAAGGCTTTATCAAACTCGCCCGCCCCTGGATAAATCACCGAGAAGCGGCCCTTGTTGATCTTGAAGGGGACGCCAAAAAGAGCTGCCGCGTTGAGCTGGGCAAGCTGCGTAACGCTCAGCGGCTTGGCCGCAGCGGGCTTTTTGCCCGGCTTGGCCCCCTTCTTCTTGGCCGGCTTTTCCTCTGCGGCCCACACGGGCTGGCCCGGAACGACCATAAAAAAAGCCGCGAACAACACCAGGCAAACCCACAACGCGGAAGGAGCCGTCTTGCCCGGGTGTTCCAGAGACCTTGAATCAGACAAACTAAACACGCCTTGATTACCTTTCATCGGGGATGCCAGCTAAACGGGCATTGTAGCGTGACCCGCAGAACTCTCCACCAGTTTTATTGCCACAGCGACCGGTGACGCCCTGGCAGGGGGGCGGGATCTCAGTCGCCCTTTCGCCAGGAGCATGGACGCCCCTCGTCATCGAGAGCCACATAAACGACGGATGAGCTGCTGATCTGTTCGAGCCTCGCGGGCTCTCCCCGGCTGACGACAACACGACAGTCCATGGAGAGCGAGGTCGTACCCTCCTGGCGCGACTGGCACCAGATCTGTACGACATCGCCAAGCAGCCCCGGAGCATCAAAGACAATTTCCCCGAACTTCTTGGTCACGATGTTCTTCGTCCCCATCCGGGCCATCGCCATCATGGCCAACGCCTCATCGATCCAGCTCATGAGCTGGCCGCCGAACAGCCGCCCCGAGAAGTTGAGGTCTGGATACATGACAATCTTACGGCCCGCAAGCTCATAGCCTTCAAGATCAATCGATGGGTTCGCCATCCCCTTATTTAACTCCGGATCCCTGTCATCAGTGCCGGAAATGGCGCCGGCCGGTAAACACCATGGCCAGCCCCTTCTCGTTCGCCGCAGCAATCACCTCTTCATCACGAACGCTCCCCCCAGGCTGGATCACGGCCGTAGCTCCCGCCTCGGCCGTCGCAACCAATCCATCAGCGAAGGGAAAGAACGCATCGGAAGCGACCGCGGAGCCCGCAAGATCAAGCCCCGCCTGCTCAGCCTTGCTCGCGGCAATCCTGGCGGAGTCAACACGCGACATCTGTCCGGCGCCAACGCCCAGCAGTCGGTCAGGCCCGCTATAGACGATCGCGTTGGATTTGACATAACGCACCAGGCTCCAGCCGAAGAGCATCGCCCGCATCTCTTCTTCCGAGGGAGAGCGCTCGGTGACCACCTTGAAGCTCCCCTCATCATCGGGTTCATCATCAGGAGACTGCGCCAGCAGGCCGGCCGGCACTCCTCGAATCACGGGCGCTCCCGGGGACAAACCCCAGGAGTCATCTCTGCAGCGAAGCAGGATGCGATTCTTCTTCTCCCGCAGGATCTCGAGCGCTCCCTCGGAAAAATCGGGCGCCACGAGAACCTCGATGAAATGATCCTTCATGGCATTGGCCGCCACCTCATCTACAACGGCGCCGCAGGAGATGATCCCGCCCGATGCCGACTGTGGATCACAGGCCAGGGCCTTGTGCCAGGCCTCCTCGACACTGTCGGCATACGCAGCCCCGCAGGGATTGGAGTGTTTGATGATCGCCACGGCCGCGCCGCGGTCTTCGATCGCGGCGATCACTTCGAGGGCTCCCACAAGGTCGAGAATATTATTGTAGGAGATCTCCTTCCCGTTCAACTGCTCGAAGGAGTCAAGGAAGGTGGGGCCACGGCCATAGAGCGCCGCATGCTGGTGAGGATTTTCCCCGTAGCGCAACACGCGCACTCGCTCGAGCTCGATGGAGAGGCCGCCGGGAAGATCACCGCAATTCTGCTCTTCGGCCACGGCTTCCCGCGAAGCGAAGGCCCCCTCCCCGGCCAGGTAGGCCGAGATCGCGGTGTCGTAGGCGGCGGTGCACTGAAAGACCTCCAGGGCGAGAGCCTCACGCAGCTCGCGGGTCGTCGCTCCTTCGTTGCTTCGCATCTCGGCCAATACATCTTCGTAGCGGTCGGGACTGGAAACGACCGTGACATGCAGGTGATTCTTGGCCGCGCTCCTGAGCATTGTCGGCCCACCGATATCGATCTGTTCAATCGCCTCCTCCCGGGTAACGCCCGGCCTCGCCACCGTCTCAACGAAGGGATAGAGATTGACCACGACCAGGTCAATCGGCTCGAGGCCGTGCTCTTCCATAGTGGTCAGGTGGGATTCATCATCCCTGCGATGCAGGATCCCGGCGTGAACCTTCGGATGGAGAGTCTTGACGCGGCCATCGAGCATCTCGGGGAAACCGGTGAAATTGTCGACCTCAACGATCTCGATACCGGCCTCTGCCAGGGAGCGGGCCGTACCTCCAGTCGAGAGGATCTCTACGCCGAGCTCGTGCAGGCCCCTGGCGAAATCGATGATTCCAGTCTTGTCCCAGACGCTCAGAAGAGCCCGCCTGATAGCTATGTTCTCCACCTTGTATCCCTTTTTTCTTATATCAAACCCTGTTGGAATGGGTCTACAAGTTACCCTCAGAAGGGGCCTTTGGGAAGGGGTCATAGATTTTCCGTTGAGGCTCTGAAATCGAGTCGATACAATCGCCCCGCAGGATCCTTATTCAGTACGACAAGAAGACTTGCAGCGCTTTGGCCGGGTCGTCTCTTGCACTGATTTCTGGCAAGTGCCATGGCCGGGAGTGGAGCGGCGGTGAGCTTCACCGGGCGACCGGCAGCGATCAAGTCCGGAGCCCGGGTTGCTTGTCTCCTATTTGAATCCGCTTGTCATTTACAGGGCCTGGGATCTTACAGAACCAACGTGGTGGTACGGATCCTTCCAGGCTATTTCCCCTTTCGAAGCAAACCGCGAGGAAGCCTTTGGCCGCCTCTGAAACCCCCAACGAATCCAGTCTGAAGCGGGATAAAAGCCTAGATCTCAAGCTCGTCGGTACCATTGTGGCCGGCAAGTACAAGATCCTCGAGATCCTTGGACAGGGAGGATTCGGCAGCGTCTTCGTGGTCGAGATGACCTCGGGCATCATAGGTGACCGCCTGGCGATGAAGGTACTGCCGGCGGAATTCAGCAAGAACAAAATGCTTCGCGAGCAGTTCCTGAACGAGATTCGCGTGGCGATGAAGATGGTCGATGCCCACATCGTCCAGATCAGGGATGTGGGAGTCACCGAGAGCGGCCCTGAAAAAGACGGCGGCCTGCTCTACTACACGATGGACTACGTCGACGGCAAGACGCTGGGCGAGCTCCTCAAGGAGGAGGGGACGCTGAGCATCTGGCGGGCCCTGCGAATCGCCCGCCGGCTCCTGCCCGCTCTCAAGGTCGCCCACAGCGCCGGGATCATCCACCGCGATCTCAAGCCCGCCAACATCATGATCGAGGTCGTTGGTGAGAAAGAACTTCCCCGGATACTGGACTTCGGCATCGCGACCGCGGTGGTCGCGGACACCGAGTTGGACAACAGCCTCGAGGGCGGCCTGAAGAACAAGAAGGGTTTTGTTGGCAGTCCCTATTACATGCCGCCGGAGCAGTTCCAGGGTGTGGAGATGGGGTTTTATACCGACCTCTATTCCCTGGGCGTAATCCTCTACGAATGCCTGACCGGGCAGAAGCCCTATACCGGCAAGACGGCCAAGGAGGTCTACAAGAAGATCAAGCACGGGCCTCCGACGCCAATAGACGAACTTCAACCGGCCGTAGGCAAGGTGCCGGGCCTGACGGAAATGATAACCAAGTCACTCGAACGCAATCCCGAGAGGCGCTTTCAGTCCGCCAAGGAGTTTTTCGAAACGCTCACCGATGTGATGTCGGGCAAGAACGAGGAGCCGCCGCCACCGAAAGCCGGGGCCTCCACCCCCCAGCGGCCCTCAAAGAGACGAACACCGGCCGCCCCCATCAGGCGGGCGCCGGCAGGCCGGAAATCAATGTCGGTGTCGACCATACATGGCCGCCTCTCCACGCGAAGAAAATCCAGTCGTGGCGGAATGGTCCTGGTCCTGCTGGGCCTGGCGGCATTCGGGATGCTGGGACTTGCCTTCAAAGACCAGCTTCTGGAGGTGATTCAAGAGGTCTCCAAAGATCCGAAGACGTCTTCCCCTGTAGCGGGCAGAACACCTGAAGCTGAGCCGGAAGAACCAGGCCCCACCGCCGCCCCGTCCGCGGGACCAGGGAAGGCCACTCCCGAAAAAACCCCGGCGGTGGAACAGCCGCAGCCGGAGGCCGCGAAGCCCAGCACAGCCGAGAGAATGCAAGAGATGAGGCAGCAGCTTGCTGAACGCATCAAGGTCCACCTCAAGGCAGGCGATGCCGCGGTCAAGCGCAAGGAATGGGATACGGCCTCGGGCGAAGCCAACGTCGTGCTCGGAATCGAATCAGACCACCCTGGCGCCCTGCTCCTGAAAGCGCAGGTCATGCTCAACACCAATCGAAGCATCCAGGCCATCGTCACCCTCGAGGCCGCCCTCAAATCCGTGCAGGACAAGGATGTGCGAATCGAGATACTTCGCAACCTGGCCATCGGCCATACCAGCCTGCAGACGCCGGACTGGAACATCGCGGTGGCCAAGCTCGAGGAGGCCGTCGCCCTTGACCTCACGAACGAACCGGCAGCCAATCTGCTGGTCTCCGCCTACCAGGAATTAAAGCAGGAACGGAAGGTCTCGGAGTTCGTAAAGAGAGCCTACGATGCTGGCAACAAGGATCGCCGGGTGGGCGCGCTCTATCAGCAGATCTGGATCGACGAGCCAAAGCAGCGCCGGAAATTCCTCGAGGAAAATACAGCGCTCGCTTTCAGGAAATATGACGAGGAAGATTATTACGCGGCCGCGGCGGCTGCCAACAAAGCCTTCACCTATGGAGCCGCTGGAAAAACGAGAATCGAGCTGGCCGATATCGTGGTCGATTCCCTCGTCAAGCGCACGGCGGACTTTCCGCATTCTCCACGAGTCGGAACCCCCAGGAATCTGCCTGGAGAGGCCAGGAGGTCCCTGGGCCGGCTCTATAAATTCGTCAAGGAGACCCCGGACGCGATGACGCCCGAGATGCGGAAGAAGCTCATGTTCTACGATGCAAAGATTACCTATCTCGAGACAAGAAACGACGTCAAGCAACATGACCTCGAAGTCGCCGAGCTCAAGCTGGCCAGCGTACTCAACCAGCTTGACAGCAGGAAGCCGACAGAGCTGTCTTACGAGGTCCACACCTGGCGAGGGCTGGTGTTCGCATCGCGAGGCCAGTTCGATGGGGTCGTAGCCCAGTTCCAGGAGGCCAGGAATTCCAAGAACCCCATCCTGATGGACCTGCATGCCAGCACCTACCTTGCGGCGGCGGCGCACTACCTGAAGGAAGCCGACAACAAGAAGAAGGCCTACGACCTCGCCAGGGGAAGGCTCCTCAACCTGCTGAAGATCCCGGGGCTGTCGGACGCGAAGAAGGCAAGCGCCTATTACAAGCTGGGATCCTGCTATCTCAGGATGGGAATCCTGACCAGCGATGATGGGGACCTGCGCAAGGCGGCCAACCGCTTCATGGAAGCCAGGAAGGGCGGGATGGACTCTGCAAGGCTCTTTGAGAACCTCGGCGAGACCTACCACCACCTGGGCGAGCCGATCAAGGCCGCGGTCCACTACCGGGATGCGTATTTCAAGCAGCCCTCGCCGGCGCGCTGCCTCACGGCCGTCTCCCACTTCCTGGAATCCAACCCGCGGGCCCCCCAGGCAAGGGAGCTCCTGGTTCACGCCCTGCAGAAATTTCCCGGGGACAAGAAGCTGCTTAAAAAGCAGCTCGAATTGGAATAACCGGCGGCTCCTCCCCCCGACCCGGAGCGTGGAGTTGCCCGGCAACACTCGATAGCGTATCCTGTCCGGGAAGAAGAGAAGCCATCGCGACATCGGGGGGGAGCGTGAAGAGAATAAAGACCATTCCCAGGAGGGCAATTTGTGCGGGAGGCGCTGTCTTGGCCCTGCTCCTGGCGCTGGCCTTCCGTGGAGATCCGGCGAAGGCCGGGCGCCAGACCTCGGCCAACCCCCGCCCTGCTCCCGAGCCGCCAGCAGCGGCCCCTGGGGCTCCAAAGCCGGCTGGGCAACCCGCAGAAGAGACCGATACAGAAAAGACAGCTGACGACAAACCGGCGCCGGCGATCAAGGCGCGACAGCTGCGCAAGGGAGACACGATCGGCATTGTCGCTCCCGCCAGCTCGATGGACGACTCGCTCGTACGCCGGGCTGTAGAGAACATCACCCG
>CAUZHA010000144.1:0-9602 GCA_963579555.1 Planctomycetes bacterium UBA1146 | reverse complement strand
CTCATTCAGTTCCTTCCACTTCCGATAGAAAACCAGCTTAGTTGCCGAATCACAAAAGTAATAACTAACACAGACGCTCCGTCAAAACCATATCCCTGCTGGCGGGTTCAATCAGCTCAACAAGTTGAAATCTCGCTCCCGACGGCGTATCGTTTTCTTTTTGCCCCTTAAGCAGGGAATCTACCCTTCTCCCCCAACAGCAACGGACTGGCCAGGGAAATGAACAACAAGGTCGCGATCATCACGGGAGCGGGATCAGGAATCGGACGAACCACCGCCCTGCGATACTGTGAGGCCGGCGGAAAGGCGGCCCTCTTCGGACGCACCGAATCCAAGCTGGAGGCGCTCGCCGCTGAGCTCGGTGAGGATCATTGCCTGGTCGTCAGCGGGCACCACGAGGCTCCGGGAGATGCAGGAAAGGTGGTGGATGCTGTTAGAGAGCGCTGGGGACGATTAGATCTTCTCTTCAACAACGCCGGCACCTACCAGCCCGCCGCGGTAGCGGACACCTCCATCGAGACCTGGAATGAAACCCTCGCTTCCAATCTCACAGGCCCCTTCATCATGACAAAGGCCGCGCTCCCCCTGCTGCGGGAAAATGGCGGCGGAGTCATCGTAAACAATTCATCGACCCTCGGCTTGCGCCCGGTTCCAGGCTCTGCCGCGTATTGTGCCGCCAAGGCCGGGCTCGTCATGCTCTCAAAATCCTGCGCCATCGAGGAGGCCGGCAACGGAGTGCGAGTCATAGCGATCTGCCCCGGAGTGGTCGACACCCCGATCCACCTCGGACGCGGGGGTGGCTCGGGAGCTTCTCACAGCGAATTTCTCGAGACGGCCGGCGGCATGCATCCGCTTGGGCGGGTCGGTACCACGGACGAGATAGCCTCCCTGGTTCTGTTTCTCGCATCGGATGATTCCTCCTGGACTACCGGGTCGGTCATCACTGTAGATGGAGGGATCTCCCTGTCATGAGCACCCCGGGATCAGTAGACGTCACCAGGAAGGTTCGGTTCTGCGCGGCCCACCGCTACCACCGGAAGGACTGGACGCCTGAGAAGAACCGTGAGGTGTTCGGCGCCTGTAATAATCCGTACGGACATGGTCACAATTACGAGCTTGAGGTGACGATTAGCGGATTGGTTGACCCCCTCACAGGAATGGTGATCAACCTGCGCCGTATCGATGAGATCCTGCAGGAAAAGATCGTCAGCCGATTCGACCATCGGCACATCAACGAGGAGGTCGAAGGTTTCGAGGACGACATACCGACAACCGAGAACCTGGCCGTCTACATCTGGAACCTCATCGAACCTGAATTCAGTAAAGAAGAGGTCGAGCTCTCCAGGGTGAGGCTGAGAGAGGACTCCTTTCTCTACGCCGAGTATCGAGGAGAATCTTCGTGAGCACTGTCTACCTTGGCCGTCTCTATCGTTTCAATGCCGGCCACCGGCTCTCGAGACCCGACCGGGATCCCGACTGGAACCTCGAGGTCTTCGGGAAATGCAGCTACGAAGGCGGCCACGGACACAACTACGATCTCGAGGTGGTCATCAGCGGAGCCCCGGATCCCCTGACAGGCCGGGTCATCTCCCTGGAGCTTCTTGACACGATCGTGAACGAGAAGGTCATCGAGCCGATCGATCATCGAAACCTCAACGCGGTACTCGAAACCGGGAGCACGCCGCCCCCCACCACGGAGGTCCTTATCAGGGATATCTGGAACCGGCTGGCGAACAGCATTCCCGCCCCTGCGGAGCTCGAGCTTCTGCGAATCCTGGAAACGGAAAAGAACCTGTTTGAGTACTCAGGTCCTGCCTGATCCGGCCTCGCGCGAAAAATCAAACCGCCGCCCGAGCTCTCCCCCTCAGCCTGCCGCGTCGTCGTTGAGAACATCGATCATCTCTCGCAGACGACCATAGCTCTTGCGGTCAAAGCGGAAGGCGATCCTGTAAAGATCAAGGACCTCCGGCTCATCAATCTCCGACTCGAGAGCGCAGGGAAGCCTCTCGATGGAGCCGGCCACAGTGATGTCCCGAAACTCTCTGTTGAGTCGATTTAAAAGTTCATCGCTGACAGGGTGTTTCAACCGGATCACCTGCAGGGGCCTCACGTAGCGGCAGGAATGATAGTTGAGGTAGAACCTGTCAACCGTGGCCACCGCCTCATCAACGCTCGTGGTGACCTGGAAGAGGCTCTCATCGAACCCATCCACATAGCCCGAATCGACCAGGTGCTTGCGTATATACTTGAGCCAGTCACTCCAATAGGTTCCCCCGGGGCAATCGACGAATACGATCGGAACGAGGTGGCTCTTGCCTGTCTGGACCAGGGTCAGCGATTCAAAGGCCTCGTCATGGGTTCCGAAGCCGCCGGGAAAAATAACGACCGCGTCGGTTTCTTTCAGGAAGCAGACCTTGCGGGTGAAGAAGTATTTGAAATGGATGAGCTTGGGGTCATCCTGGATAATCTCGTTCGCTTTTGATTCAAACGGCAGCCTGATATTCACACCAAAACTCCTCGCCCGGCCGGCCCCGCCCTGGGCCGCCTCCATGATACCGGGCCCCGCGCCGGTGATGACCATATAGCCCAGGCGCGTAACCAGGCTGGCGAACCTCTCAGCCATTTTGTACTCGAAGCGGTCACTGGACGTCCGGGCCGACCCGAAGACGGAAACCTTGCGTACGGACCTGTAAGGCGCGAACACCTTGAAGGCATAGCGCAGCTCCAGCAGGGCATGATTCAACATCTTCAGGTCTGCGGTGAAGGCCTCGTCTCCAACCATCCTGGAAACTCTCTCGAACATCTGGAGGAAGAGATCCGCGCCCGGGTAGGCGTCCCGGTTATCGACGAGGTCCTGAAGCCGGGAAACCAGCTCCAGGGGGTCCTTATAATATTTCCTGTAAGATGAGTGAGCTGACGACAGGATGAACCACCCCGGTAAAACCGAAAAAGAGGTAACGAATATTCAATCAGGACCCTGGGTCGGTCCCGGGACGAACAAGGCAGCCCCATGCCTGGTGAACGTCCAACAGGGTTATCTTAAAACCAGAAACGTCCCGCCGCAGAAGGAATTCCTGATTTTTGGCCTGAACCTTGAAAAGACCGAGGCCAGGTCAGTCGGAGATCGACTCGATGCCGAGGATTCTGTAACGGGTGGTACCGCCTGGAAGAACGACATCGAGTTCATCATCGACACTCGCTCCCAGGAAGAACTGTCCCAGCGGACTCCGGTAGTTGAGCACACCATCCTCCGGGCCTCCATCCCAGGGCCCGAGTACCACATAGGCGACCCTCTCACCTGTCTCCAGGTTTTCAGCGCTGACCTTTGAGCCCAGGCTGACGGTTCCCTCTTCAGACTGGGAGGCGTCGATGAGAACAATCTTCTTAAGGTCATCCTGGATCTTCTCGGCCTTGCTGACCAGGCTGTCCCGCTCCTCGAGAGCCGAGGTGAATTCGGCGTTTTCACTCAGGTCTCCGAGATCGGCGGCGGCCCCGATCGCCTTGGCGATATCCGGCAGCTTGACCTCGTTGAGCTCACGCAACTCTTCCTTGAGAGAATCCTCACCCTTGCTGGTCGAGAAGATAATGTCGGGGTTTTCCCAATCGGGAACCTGGCCCTCCAGGCTGATGACAGGCTCTATCTGGCTAATGATGTCGAGAAACCTGTGCGCGTTATTGGGAAGGTACTCCTGGTTCCTCAGGACCCGCCTGTAAACCATCTCGCGCTCAGGAGTCGCCATGATCTCGATCGCCTCTTTGAAAAAAGCTCCATCCTCGTGGAACATGAGAGGCTCAATCTTCTTGATAAGATCTCTCACCAGGCTGCGGCCCAGGCGCGCCTCCTTGTCGATGAGATGCTCGAGCAGGTCGACCATGAGAATCAGGAGCTCGCGGGTGGAGCGCTCAAAGAGCGGCTCGAGTCCCGTTCCGGTCTGCCCCGCCAGGCGCCGTTTCAGAAGCCAGAGACAGGCCTCCGGCGCGATCCTCGGTGAGGTATAGATCTGCGAACAGATCTTTTTCAACTCGTCCTCGCCAATCGAATCAAGCACCTCGAAGGCGACCTTCCTGATGTTGTCAGACTTGCAGATAAATGCATCGAGGGCCACGGGAAGCTGGTCATCAGCCCTGAGCTCACCCAGAAGCTTGAAAACCCTGCGGGGATCTTCTCCTACGGGGAGGGCCTCAAGAGAGGCCACCAGCTCCTCGTTCGTGGTCAGCTTGAAGACCTCGACCCAGGAATCATCGACCTCTTTCATCCTGGACAGGAAGATGCAGATCTCGAGAGACTTGTCTTTATTCGAGCCCGGCCCCAGCAGGCCGATCAGACCGGAGACCAGCTCCGGATAGGCGTTCGGGTATTTCTTCTCGCCGCCCTTGAGCAGCTCCCTGGCGGCGAGTCGGCCGTCACTCCACTCAGCGGTTTTGAAGCGCGCTATCAATTCATCCTCGAAGCTGACAGCCTCCTCAAGCTTTTCGACATGGTAGGGAGAGCGATCCCCGATCCTGAAAAATCCCGATGCCCGCAATTCTTTCTTCGCGCGGCCCCACCAACGCGTCCAGCCGCCGGCATCGATGGCGCCCGAGGTCAGGTGAGCCTTGATATCTTTCTGGGCCATGGGACTGCCGAAATCATCCAGTACCTTCTGAACGAGACTGACCGGATCCTCTTCAACCATCCTCGTGAGCTCCTCGGACGACCGGTAGCACAACCCGCGAAAGCTATCTACCGGTATCAGCTGCAGGATCGAGTCAATCGCGTCGATGCTGATCCTGTGATCTTTCTTCTCATCCAGGTCGACCCTTACCTGGCCCAGCAGGGCATCGACCTCGAGCACCTCTCCCATTCCCCAGCCGGACTCATGGTAGACGATCGCTCCCGGCTTGTATTCGAGAAGCCCCCTGAGCCGATCCAGGGCCTCCACCTTGTCAGCAGCATCCTCGATGCCGCAGGCATTGAAGAAGGCCCGCTCTACGGACATCGGATCGTTGGACTCAAGGAAAGCATCGAGAAAGTAGGCGAGGTATTCCTTCTTGGACGGAAAGGCCCTTACCAACGCCTCTCCCAGGGCAGCCTTGTCCCCCGTGCTAACGCCAAGGGGCGCCCCTTCTTCTCCCTCGCCAAGAGCCCCCCAGGTCAACTCGAGCAGGGGCTTGATCTCCGCCTCGTAGCCCAGGCGCAGCCCCTCTATTCCGGCCGCGGCGAGCTCGGCAATCGACGATACCAGCTGGTCCGAGTTCCCGAGAACCTCCATCCAGAGATTCTCCAGCCGATCGAAATCTCCCTCACTCAGGATTTGGTTGAGTTCGGTAAGTTTCGAATCCGCGTTCGCGGGAGCGGCAAGATCGGACATATGTTTTCGCCTGGTTATCTAAAGCGCCATCCCTGGTCACTGGGGAAAAATGGTAAACGGCGATTAAAGTAGTAGACGCGCCAAAAAACAAGTCGATAGCTGGCGATTTTATCGCTTTAGGCCAGGGCGCGAACAATCCAGCCTCTTGACCTGTGACCACAGATGAACTATTCCCGCGTAACCCGAACACCCTGGAGGAGCGGCCTGTGAACATGACCGAAGCTTATTCGATAATTCCAGCGCGAGATTTTCTGCGCCTGGCCGATTGCCAGGCTGTCATCTTTGACATGGATGGGGTGCTTGCCGATACGGAAGAATTCCATCTCGAGGCATGGATCGAGCTGGTGAGAAGCCACTCGCTGGAGGCCTCCGGCCCCGAAACGAAGGAGGAGGGCGTCTCCGACGGGATGCTGGAATTGATTCGAAATACCTTCGGGCAATCCAACGACACCATCATTCCCCTGCTGTGGAAAAAAGCGGAACGATCGATCGGAGATGACCTGGCGGACCTCAGCCATCAAAAAGAGGCCTCCTACCGAGGCTGCGCCCGCAGCAGGGTCCAGCCCATGCCGGGCATCGAGAACTTCCTGCGCCTGCTGGCGGAGGAAAGGATCCCGGCGGCCATAGGAACCTCGGGCCCGAAAGAGAACGTCAGCTTTCTCCTTGAGGAATTCAGCTGGGCTGATCTCTTCAGCTCGCTGGTTCATCGTGAACGCTTCGATGCGGGCAAGCCCGCCCCGGACTGCTTCCTGAAGGCGGCCGAAGACCTCGGCAGCGATCCGGGAACAACCATCGTTTTCGAGGACTCCCTGCATGGCCTCGAGGGCGCCTGCCGGGGAGGTTTCATGCCGGCCGCGATCGCCAGCACCCATAGACCTGGAGAATTAACCGGTATTGCGAGATGGGTCTTTAGAGACTTTCTCGATCTGTCCTGTTAGAATCTTCGCTTCATTTTTATTTGCCAGAAGCAAACAGTTGGATTCGAGAGGAAGAAAACAGTCATGGCGATCCGCGTCGCAATCAATGGTTTCGGACGAATTGGCCGAAATGTATTCAAAGTACTTTCACAGAGACCCGGTGTCGAGGTGGTCGCAATCAACGACCTTGCCGACAACGAGATGCTCGCTCACCTGCTGAAATACGACACCGTCACAGGAAGATTTTTTGGCGATGCCACAGTCAAAGCGACAGCCGATTCTATCCAGGTCGGAGACCAGACCATCAAGGTTCTCTCCGAACGCGAGCCCGCCAACCTTCCCTGGGGCGACCTCGATATCGACGTAACCGTCGAGTCGACCGGAATCTTCCGCGCCCCCGAGCAGGTGGAATGGCACCTGCAGGCTGGCGCGAAGAAGGTGGTCCTGACCGTTCCCCCTAAGGCTCCGCTGGACAATATGGTGGTCCTGGGCGTGAACGATGACACGATCACTCCCGAGCAGAAGACGCTCTCGAACGCCTCCTGCACGACCAACTGCCTGGCGCCGATCGCCAAGATTCTCAACGATTCCTTCGGTATCGACCATGGACTCATGACGACGGTCCACGCCTACACCAACGATCAGCACGTTGCCGACCTGCCGCACTCTGATCCGCGCCGTGCCAGGGCCGCCGCCCAGAACATCATCCCGACGACCACCGGAGCGGCCAAGGCCGTCGGCCAGGTCCTGCCGGAGCTGGCTGGCAAACTCGATGGCCTCTCCCTCCGCGTACCAGTGGTAAACGGTTCGATTGTCGACCTCGTCGTCGAGCTCGAGAAGGACACCACGGCCGAGGAGATCAACGCCGCGGTCAAGGCCGCTGCGGATGGTCCGATGAACGGAATTGTCGAGTACACAGAAGATCCCATCGTCTCCAGCGACATCATCACGAACCCGCACTCGGCGGTCTTCGATGGCCAGGCGACCATGGTTCTTGGAGGTACCGGACGCTCAGCCAAGGTCTACGCCTGGTATGACAATGAGTGGGGCTACTCGAACAGGGTTGGCGACCTGATCGAGAGAATTACCTCCTAGGGATATGCGGCACGCGGGAGCCGCTGGCACCGTCGGTTGCGACATCGGTGGAAGCAATGTAAAGCTCCTCCTGCTGCGCGGGGGCAGGCTGTCAAGACGACAGTCCGTTCCCTGCCCAGCCGGCTGCGGACAGAAAGAATTCATCGACCGGCTCGTCGACCTGCTGCGGCCGCTGCCGGCCGCCTCGGCCGGCATAGCCCTGCCCGGATTTCTCGATGAGAAACGTAGAAAAATCCTGCGGCTGTCCAACCTGCCTCAGCTCGACGGTCTCCACCTGGCAGCGCGGCTCGAGCGCAGGCTCAAATGGAACATTCTCCTCGAAGCCGACTCGAACGCCGGAGCGGTCGGAGAGGCCCGGCTTGGAGCGGGGCGTGGGCTCAAGCGCCTTCTCTATCTCTCCATCGGAACCGGGCTTGGGGCCGCACTGACCATAGAGGGAGCCCCCGTCCGGGTCAGCAACAATACGGTAGGACATGTAGCGGGCGTGCCCATCGGAGGGCGGAAGCGCCGGGGAGCAGAAAAACTGCTGAGCGCGGGAGGAATACTGGGGCGCTTCCGCAAGCGGGGCGGCAGGTCCCGGCTGCCTGGAACCCTGGCCCTCTTTGAGCTGGCGAGGGACGGCGATCAAGCGGCTCTCGATACCTGGCTCGAAACCGGTGAGCTTCTCGCCGAGCTTCTCGCAATCCTCGTGCCGCTGCTCAGGCCCGATGGCATCATCATCGGCGGCGGTGTCGCGGGAGCCTCTGAATGGTTTCTGCCAGCAGCCGGGCGGGCGCTGAAACGCCGCCTGCGTTCCTATGAGCCCGGCTGTCCGGAAATACGGCCGATGGGGCTGGATGCCTACGCCGGAGCCGCCGGCGCCGCCCTCAGCGCCAGGGATACGCTCAGCTGAACAACGGACCGCTCAACCGCAATTGGTCTCGTAAACGCAATCAGCGAGGGCGTCATCTGCGGGATCCGAACCGCAAGCTGCCGGACCGGGAGCCAATGGCGCCGCTCCGCCAAGGAAGAGAAAGTTGAGCACCCGGATCGCATCGGAGAGGTCGACATTGCCGTTGTCATCGACATCTGCCGCGTCCATACAATCAGGCGCCCGGGCCCCGAGGAAGAGATAATTCAGGATAAAGACTCCATCTGTAATATCAGTTCCTCCATCGCCGGTGGCATCTCCGCGGCGGAAGGTCACGGCCTGGTCGCAGCCCTCGCCGGAGTTCTCCGCGCCGGGCGTCGGGTTATCACCCACGACAAACTGGCCGCTCCTCGCCCCATCGGGAACCAGGCTGACCGACTGGTCGGTCATGATATCCCGTCCGGGATTCAGAAGCGCATCATCTGTAAATTCACAGATCTCCGACGGCTGGCCAAAATCGAAACCGTGCAGCAGGCCGAAATTATTAGCCTCGGAGTCATAGAGAAACACCTGGTCTCCATCGGCATCGATAGCAAACATGGCATGGAACTGCGGAGGATTCAGCTGCATCGAGGCGATGTTGGGATCGGGGCATTCCCAGAAGCAGGGTTGGTTCTGTACGCTAACGGTTGGGTCAGGACACTTCGAACCATCGTTGTCAAGCCAGACGATAAACCTGGCGCCGGCCGGAATGACCGAGCCTTCGGGGAACTTCCAGCGGCGCGGGTCGAAGAAGCTGTCGGAAAGATAGCAATCGCTCAGGTCAACCTGCTGCCCGGAGGTGTTGATAAGCTCTACGAAGTCTTCGTCGCGTCGACAGCAATCGGGATTGCCAACGGGACAGGCATCGCTGGGCAGACAGGGCGGCTCGCTCGGATCCGTCAACAGGTTGGACTGGCTGGCGACGATCTCGTTCACCAGGACCGCCGCAACACCGGCTCTCGGAGTGTAGCCTACCGCGTAGGTGGAGCGGGCGTTACAGGAGATGTAGCGTTCGCCGGTAATTCCTTCGCCTCCCCCGCCGCAGCCGTCCTCATCTTCGCCTTCCTTTACTGATCCACCTCGGCAGGTAACGTCCTCATCGTCACGAACGCAGCCATTGGCCGCCGGTCCAAACTCGCGATCACAGGGCCCGACCCCCTCGCCATAACCAGCCATCAGGTGGCAGAGATTACGCGGTCTTGTTCCCGAGAGCCCCTCGGCATCCTCAACTCGAAAATAAAACTCGACCCGCGCGCCGGCGGCCTGGGCTGGAATCCTGCCTGTCCAGAGACTGAAGAGATCCAGCGGAGTGAGAGTGTCCGCCCGAACCCCGAAGTCCGAATCGTA
>CAUZHA010000143.1:0-9767 GCA_963579555.1 Planctomycetes bacterium UBA1146 | reverse complement strand
CTTCCTCCCGCTCCTGGATGCGCAGCGGGCTATCCGGTTGGTTCGTAAAAGGGCTGGCAAATGGGGATGTGATCCGAACCGGGTCGGCATCATTGGTTTCTCCGCCGGGGGACACTTGGCCTCTACGGCCGCCACCCATTTTGACGGAGGAAGCCCCGATGATCCGGACCTGGTCAACAGGGAAGGCTGTCGGCCAGATTTTGCCATTCTCGTATACCCGGTTATTACCATGGGTAAAAAAACTCACGGAGGATCGAGATCCAATTTGCTGGGAAGGGCCCCAGGAGCAAAGACTCTGGATTATTATTCCAGTGAGAAACAGGTTACCGCTGAGACTCCACCCACCTTCCTGGTACACGCCAAAGATGACCGCGTGGTTTCTGCCGACAACAGCCGACTGTTCTACGAGGCGATGCAGTCACGCAAGGTTCGCGGAAAATACCTCGAACTCCCGAGCGGGGGGCACGGTCTGAACGGGTACAAAGGTCCGATGTGGGATGCCTGGCAGACCCAGAGCCTGCAGTGGCTGGTGGATGAGAAGCTGGCGCCAGGGGAAAAATAGTCAGCACCCCTGCGGCGGGTTCGTGTCAACCGGGATGGCGATGGCCGTGGGGAAGTGAGCGGTGCTTTCTCCTTGTCTCGCCCGTGATTTTGCAGAGGCTGCCGGCCGGGCTTCATCTGTGGTTGAGGATTCGCGGATGACTAAAGCTCGCTGGATGGTTCTGGCCGTTGTGGTTGTCGCTCCTGGTGCAGTGGCTGGTGAACCAGGACTTTGAATCCGCATGGGCGCGCTGGCTTTTAAAAGCGATCGCTTGTGGGATCTTTTGCTGCCTCTTCCGGGGCACTCGCCGAGTGAGGATGTGAGACGGAAGACGGGCCGCTTCCGATAGAGGGCTCCGCTTTCATGTCGGACGATCCCCTGGATGGGTGAGGCCCACCCCGGGCGCATCTATTTCAGCGTGGAATCTGGAAGGAATACAACCTGGCTTTCTTCAGGTGGAATTTCAGCCGAACCATGCGGCCTTTGAGCGCTGATAAAAGTGAGCCTTTCCACTGGGGTTCGAGGCGAAGGCTGTCCACTCTGGTGTAGACTCCGGCTTCCGAGCCGGAAAAGCCCGGCAATGGCTGCCCTTTTCCATCAAGTACCTCAACCCGGAATTCTTCTCCGGCAACGTTGACCTGCAGGCGTTTCCCTTCCAGCCTGAAAGGCTTCGTGGTGACGCTTCCCATTCTGGCTCCAGCCTCCAGGTATACAAATCCATCCAGCCGCAAGGCGGCCACCCCGATACCCTGCGCAGGCCTCGGTGCCCCATGGCGTTCATTGGAGCCTGCGTAATAGAGCCAGTGTTTGTCGTCGTGGGTAATGATTTCCGACGAAGGGACGATCATGTCTTTGTCCCACGAACCGGCAGGTCCCCGCGTTATCATTTTTTTACCGGCGTAAACCCAGGAAAGATCCCAGCTGTCTCCATCGCGACTGGTGGCGATGTAGTATTCGAGGACGTCCCGCTCGTGGCGTTTGTGGTGATCGGTGGGGCCTTCGCTCAGGTCGTTCGGCCATTCAAAAACCATCATCTGGGCGAAGTGGACACCGTGATAGATCCAGTCGCTCAGGCCGTAGATCTGGCGGCGCCTGCACTCTTCGGGGCCTTCGCGGTCAAATTTCCATTCGCGCACCAGCTTCCAGGCGGTGGGATCGGCCTTGATGTCGGGATTGGTCATGCTGCGCGTGCCGCGGACCTCGAGTCCATCAGGTGGGCGGGGGTAGTCGGTGCGGGTAAACAGGCGGTAGACCTTTGCGTCTTCATCCCAGGTGATGTGGTTGGTGGTGTCAGCCGCCCGGCCGGTTACCGGTTTTCCATCGTTGTAGGGCTTCCAGTGAATTCCATCCGCGGAGTAGCTCAGGGCTGCGCGAATCGTGGAGTGCGCATAGCAGGCCTTGTAGCGGCGCGCAGGGTCTTTTTCATGGGGGTCGATATAGAAGGTCGCGCTGTCGCCACGAGCAGTGTCGAGACCGACGAGCTTCGCGATCCTGCGAAAATGAATCCCGTCCTTTGATTCGGCGTACCCGTAAGGATTTCCCCTGTACCAGAGCTTGAATTTACCTTCGTCATGGAGAACCGTTCCATAAAACGAAGCATCGAAGACCGGCTTGCCTCCATTGAGTTTTACAGGCTTGCCGAGGTCGCGTGAGATGTTGGTCATCCCGGAAATGACGTGATCGTCGACCAGCAGCTGCTTGCGGTTTCCTATTTCTATGGCAGAGTGCGCTGTTCTTCCAGGCGGGGCCTCATCGAAATCAAGGTTGTCGATGGCGAGCGTGGTGCGTGCTCCGCTCCGGATGATTTCGAGGACCACCAAGCCGAAATGCGGGCTCTTCATGCCGAGATTGATTTTTTCCCTGTCGCCGGAAAAGTTTCCGGTCGAACCGCTGGCCAGTAACTTGCCGGCCCTGGACCCGGCGTAGATTTTCCAGTCTACCCGGTTGGTATGATTCCCGACTCCATCGAGATCGAGCGAATTGATGGTTACCCCTGCCCGGTTACGCGGGGTAAAGGTGTACCAGTAGTACCATGGGGGTCCTGAGCCTCTCGGCCGCGGGTCGCCATCGAGCAGGTAATTTGCACCATCGCCACCATCCCAGCCAGCCCTCCAGGAGCTGACGGTTTTACGGTCTTTTCCCGCGCTGAAATCGAGGGAGATATTCGGGGTCCAGCCGTTTCCCCTGGCGAAGGAGTTCGCGAAACCTCCACTGCTGACGCCGGAAACATGGTCGCCGTAGTCTTTTACCGATCGCAGACCATTCATTTCACTGGCAACGGGTAACTTTACGTTCTCGAAAAGCACCACCGTTGCCGGGAGGGGGAGGGATGGAAGAGACGCCAGCAAAGCCAGTACCAGGAATGCTTTTCCGTTCATGGTTTTTCCTCCGGCAGATGACAGTGCTCCCGGCTGCATTCGGATTACAGGCCAACACCAGCCTGGCGAGGGAGTTGAACTCTCTTCTTGCCCCCGCCCATGGATTATTTTGTTTTTGGCGTATTGTCCGAGAGATGTGTGGCGTGAAACCGCATCAGGCGCAGGCCTGACGTTTTATAGATGATCTTGGCGCTGTGGGGGGCGTCTTCAACGATCAGTTTCTGGTACGGGATCTTTAATTCATCCAGGAACTTCATGTAGGCCAGGTTGTTTTGGTAGTTGAATCCCCTGGTCCCGACGTGGATCAGTATGTTCAGCCCCGGTGCCGGGTTTTTTGCATAGGCACGGGCGAGGTCGTAGGTGTTGTATCCGGCCGCAAACTTGAGCTTGGCTGATTCCCGGCCGTCTTCCTCGCTGATGCGCTTTTCCGTGGCGTGGCCCGCGCCGCCTGGGGCGCAGGAGCCGAACAGATGCGGATGGCGGAACATGATGCGCGTCGTGCCGCGTCCACCCTGGGAAAAACCTTCGAGGCCGCGTCCGGAGCGCGCCGCGACAGTGCGGTAGGTTTTATCGATGTGGGGGATGAGCTCCTTGATGAACACGTCTTCTCCTAGGGATTTTTTCTGGGGATAGTTATAGTGACTGACGGCGCCGCCGTTGACGAAGACGTAGATCATCGGGTCGGCCTTGCCGGCGCGAATGGCCGCATCGATGGGCTCGGCGAGTCGAACGCTCTTGGTCTCGTTTCCCGGGCGGCCGCCGTGCAGGTAGTAGATTGCCGGGAACCGGCGCTTCGTCTCTTTCGCATAGTTGGGTGGCAGGTAGATGCAGTAGCCGACCGGGTCTTTCATGGACGGGCTCGTGAAGGTCGCATGCTGGACACCGGGCAGCTTCAGCTGGGCCGGAAGTGGATTCACCCATTTGAATGGCGGCGGGGACGGCTTCTTTCGCTTCCCGGGTCTGGCGTCCTGGCCAGACCCGGGACTGGCGAGGGCTATACACAAGCCGAAGGTCTTGAACAGGTTCATGGGGTTCACTCGATTGTCACGTTGCGACTCGGTCCGTGGTGGCTCGTTGGATTGCTTTCGGTTGTACGGTTGCGTCGGCCAGCGCCATTTTCATTTGTAAACTCCTCCTGCTGAACACCGCCACAACCCTAAGCGATGCCACCGGGCGATAAGCAGCCAGGGGAGATTATTTGCCAATGACCAATGGCATCTGCTGACCGCGCCTGAGGTTGAAAGCTTTTCCGCGGGTATCGTTGTAGGCGCTGAATTCGGTAATTACCGGAGCGCCGCTGCTGGTTCGAATGATACGCAGCCTGACCTTTGACGTGATTCGACTGACGATTGGCGCCACGAATTCGCTTCCAATCTCCCTGCCGTTGAAACAACTGGTCCACCTGGAGGTCTTGCTGTCCCAGCAGTCGATCGAGTAGCGAATAACGGAGGACCCCGCCCCTTCCCGGATTTTAATTTCGTTAACTCTCTTGGCGCGTCCGAAGTCGATTTGCACCCATGGCTCACTACTCGTCTGTGGTTTCCAGGCAGTGGTGTCATCATCGTCGGACACGCCTGGAGCCTTCTGCCCTGAAACCTCGGAGGAAGCGGTTGCTTTCCCGGGCAGCTTGGGCGTGCTGCAGGCTGCGGCCAGGTCCTTGACGATACAATTGGCAAAGTCCGTCCGTTTGTCTTTCTCAGGATCCATGACCCGCATCAGCGCCTCTCCCTTTGAAAGGTAAAAGCGGCAGTTCTTCCAGGTCGATTCATTCCAGTCAGTCGTGTTGACGATTTCGCACCGGGGCAACCCGATAGGCCGCTTGCTCTTCCCGTTCAGAACGCAATGGTCCATCAGAATTCCCTTATGCGGGTTCCAGTCCGAGGCGTAACAGCAGAGCAGGAAGCCGGGGCCATCCGTGTCATGAAAAAGGCAGTTGCGCATGGTCATGTTGTCGCAGTTGCCCTCAAAATCGAAGGCCTGTCCATCTCCGCTGCCCAGGCCGATGGAAATGTATCCCCACTCACTGTCTTCAAAAACCCAGTCTTTGCAGCGAAAGAACATCGCCCCGGCGACGCCATTGAAGGACCGAAAATTTCTCCCCACATCGTGGGTGACACAATTTCTTACCGCCCCGGTGTCTACGCCGCGAATGCCAAGTTGCCATTGGCGACCTTCTTCAAATAGGCAATCTTCAAAGGTCATGTTCTGGAAGTTGTAGACGAAGGACGCCGCCTTGTTGAAATTGTCAGGACTGTTAGTCCAGACCCCGGAGGTGAGCCGCCGGAACACACAGTTTTTGATCGTGATGTCTTTGAGTACAACGCGTTTGTCCAGCTCGAAGGAAAAAAAGCAGATGCCGAGTCCGATCTTGCGCTTGGGATAGTCCTCGTAGTGCTGGTAGAGCAGCGAGTCGTGAAAGTAGCAGTCTTCGATCCAGATGTATTCCCTGGTCGGGCAGCCATCGGAATATTGGCTGTAGATCCCGGTCATGCAGCGGTTGAACTCGATCCCGACAATCTTGAATCCTCCCTGGTCGGACAGATGGATTCCGGTGAGGTCCTTCTTGTAGTCCCCGCGGTCAATTACCGGCTTTCTACCTTTTCCATAGGCTCCAATGGTGATGGGCCTGGCCGCGGTTCCGTTGCCCCTGGGTGCCAGCTCCTCGCCCCAGGTGTCCCCACGCTTGAGGAGGATCTTGTCGCCAGGGATATATTCTGTAGAGGCTCGCTTCAGGGTCTTCCATGGCCCGGATTTTTTCTTCCTTGAGGCTGACTCGCCGGTCCAAAGATCGTTTCCTTCGGAGCTACTCACGTAGAAGGTTTTTTCCCTTGTTCGTCGCGGACCCGCAGCCGGAACGGGAGGGGGCTTGATCTTTCCGGGGCGGGCGGTCGCCTTCCCCGATCCGAGGGCTACAACGCGAAAACCATAGTTGGGCCATTTCGCGCTGAGCACTTCGTAGCGAGTAGAAGAGAGCAGGTAGCCGGTATTGTCGTCGATGTAGAACGATCCTCCCCGCAGGCCAACCTTCGTCCCCGCTACGGTTTCGTTGTATTCCCACATATTGCCGTTCTGGTCGAAGGTACCTGAAGGGCTGGGGGATGAGGCGTAGGAGCCCGCCTCTGTAATCGAGTTCGAATTGAGATTGCATTCCGGGGGGGTGTCACCCTTGACAGCATATTTCCAGTAGCCGGAGCCACCTGGCTTGTCGTGGTCGTAATAGGCCGCCTTGTACCATTCGTTCTCGGTGGCAAGCGCCCAGTGGGTCGTTTTGCCGGCGGCCAGGGCGGCATGATCTGGCAGGCTTGGTAATTGGCCGCCAACAATGCCGTAGGTCCCGTCTTCGGTGTCTGCTTCATCCTTGCCGTTGGACAGCCAGTTGGCAAAACGGACGCAGGACATCCAGGTTACGAAGCCGACAGGTTTTTTCTCCCTGCCGTCGATGGTGGAGTAGGTGTAGCTTCCCTGGGAGCCGGAACGGTTGATGCCTCCGTACTGGCTGGCCATGCGAGGATCATAAAGCTCGAAGCGGTCATTCCTCGCCGCTGAGTTCAGGAAGTCGCAGTATTCGGCATTGGTCACTTCGTATTTCCCTATCCTGTATTGATAGGGGACCTTTCCGTAGCCGGTCGAGTCAGCAGGGTTGCCCGGATTGCCGACAAGTACAGTTTCAGGTGTGTCGGCAAGGACAATGGCGACTCTGAAAACGGAGATCCATGCCAGGATGAGCAGCTGTGTCGTCTTCATGGAGTTAGTCTCACTCAGGGTGTGTTTCAGAAGGTCGTATTATGTGAGGAGTTTAAAGCCCGGCTGGGAGGCTGTCCAAAGGTGAAATTCAAGGCGCAGAGATATTCTTTCAGGCTTTCCACCACGGCATCCCCCGGCCTGCGTACGTGACCACCCGAAGCCGTGCCCCGGGCGCTAAGCAGCCAGTGGTCACTTCATCAGAATCTTTACGGCGGCCCTGGTGCTTTCACCCCAGATGACATAGCCATTGCGGTTGAGATGTACTGCATCACGAAACAGGTCTTGCCGCAGTTTGCCGGCCTTGTCCATGAACCTGGAGTTGATGTTGAGATAACGGATCATTTTCCCATCGTCCATCTTCGCCAGGTAGTCGTTCACCTTGCGGATCTTGGCATCATCGTCAGCTTTCCTGGTCGGGAAGACGCCAAGGATGAGAATCTTCGCCTTGGGGACCTTCGTTCGGAGCTTTCTGAGAACCAGCGCAACGCCCAGGGCGGCTTCGCCCGGGGTGTTGCCCATGGCCAGGTTGTTGATGCCGAGTAGCACCACGACAACCTTGGGGGTCGCGTCTTCGAGCTCGCCGTTCTGGAGACGAAACAGGACGTTCTCGGCGCGATCCCCGCCAATGCCGAAGTTGGCGGGCCGATACTTGCCAAAGTACTGTTTGAGAAGATCGCCCGGCCACCCCTGGGTGATTGAATCACCCAGGAAGCACACGTCGAAGTTGTTCGCCTTGGTTTTCTGAAGGTTCTTCTGATGATCGCGCCAGAACCACCGGACTCCTCCGGGCACCGGCCTGGTCGGGTCATTGCGGGAGGTGACGCTGACCTTCGGAGTACCCTTGACGGGTGGCGCCTCATGCTCGAGCCAGATCTCGTGGTCGATCCGGCCCCTGCGACCTGAGGGGTAGGGTGAGAGATTGGCGCCGGGGATGACCGTAAGCTTGCTGCCGCCAGGCACGAGCCACGCGACCGACAGGTGGTCGCCGCCCACATTCTCTTTGTGGACTGCCTCGATGTAGTAAGTCTTTCCGGCGGTTAGGCGAAGCGGCCTGGACTTCTGCGGTGGGAACTTCTTGAAGTTCCCGGGCTCCGCCCACTCTGGACAGTGGGCGATCAGTTTCTTGTTTCGGGGAGTCTTGCTTGTACTCAGAAAGAGATCGGCCTGGTCGTCGCAGGTGACGGCGAAGACGTAATCGCCTGTCTTGGGCGGGTAAATAAAACCATGGATACGCGCATCGTACCGGTCAGCGATGTCAACCGGTGACTTGAACGAGGTGAGTGGCGATATCTTTTCCGCTTTCTTGTCGGTCCAATCACCCCTGAGCTCGGCGCGTCCGGCGGGGCTGATTAGGAGGGCAAAGATGGTCGCGGCCAGGGCTGTTCTCATATGCAGGATTCTCCTGTAAAACACCCCGTCTACCCTAAGCGATGGCCTGGGCGGGGGCAAGGAGAGGGAGGCCCCTGCTTGCTTATCGTCCATGGAGTCGCATAGGCTATGGCCGGGTTCAACTGGTAGCTGGAGAGAGGATAGACATGAAACACATCGTCTTATTCGTGCTGCTGTTCGCTGGCGGTATTCAGCACGTGCGGGCGGATGAGAAATTCCCGGCCTGGAGCTTTGTCAGCATTCCGGATTTTCTGAACTTTGATATCGAGTATCCCCAGGAAGGCTGGGAGGACGCATTGGGATTCATCCTCGCTTCGATGAAGAAGGAAGCCCCCGCTTTTGTGATGGTTGCCGGCGACCTTGTCATGGGGCATTGGGGAAACAGCAAAGAAGAGATTGATAAATGGGCCGAAAAATACTATCCGCCGTGGGCCGGCCGGTTTAAAGACCGTGGCCTGAAGGTATATACCGCTCTCGGTGACCATGAAGTCGGCGATAACCCCTGGCGCGGCCGGAAAGCGATGGCCGTTCCTTTCTACAAAGACGCATTCAGGCGGCATCTGAAGATGCCGCTCAACGGTCCGGAGCACATGCAGGGGACCGCGTTCTATTGGCGGCACAAAAATGCCCTATTCGTTTCCGTGGATGTCTTTGAAAAAGCCCCGGGCAGGCAGGGTGAGATCAGCGCCCAGGTTACCGGCCGGCAGCTCGCCTGGTTCAAAAAGGTCCTCGAAACGAACCGTCCCCTCGTCGACCACATCATCGTCATGGGGCATGCGCCCGTGTTGCGCCCGGTTCGGAAATTCAGCTCTTCGGGGATGCTCCTTGAAAAAGGGAGGAATTCCGATTTCTGGAAAACGATGGTGGGCTACAAGGTCGATTTATACCTTTGCGGCGAGGTGCACGCGGTCACCTGCACCCGGCTTTCGGGTGTCCAGCAGGTTGCCCACGGCGGATTGATCGGCCGCACCTCGAAACCGAACTACATGGTCGTCACCGTTCAGAAGGACAAGCTCTCCCTCGAGCTCAAGGAGATTGACCTGGTTAACGGCAAGGGGATGCTCTGGCAGAAGAACAAGTCCCGTGGACCTTTTAAAACGATCGCCATCTCAGAGGCGCGTAAAAAACGAGGTTTTACCTCGATCGGAACAGTCCAGATCATCAAGAAGGATGGAGGGAAATCCTTTTCCGCCATCAAGGGGTTCTTTGATGAAAAGAACAACCCGGTGAAATGACCGGAGGCCGGTGGGGGAGAGCGGGATCTACGGCTTTTCGGTATCGATGATGATGCGCCGGAGCCGGCCATCGCCGCCGCCTGTAGCGATGCTGCCGTCGTGCGGGTGTACGGCCAGGGAGTAGGCCCAGCCCGGTCCGGCAGGCAGGGTTTTTGTGACCTTGACCTCCAGGGGGTCAACCAGGCGAAGGTTGCCGTCAGTGCAGGCGGCAACAATGCGGGAGCCGCCAGGAAGCCACCCGACCGCCAACGGCCTGGCCTTCAACCTGGCAAAGCGGACCATCCTGCCGATCGTGGGTTGCCAGAGGCGAACGGTTCGGTCGTCGCTGGCGGAGACGACCATCGGCAGCCCGCCTGCGCCCGGGCGCAGGGAAAGGTCGTGAACCGGCAGGGTGTGGTTGTCGAGGCCGTGAACAAGCTTCCCTGTCTCCAGGTTCCAGACTCTCAGAGTCTGGTCGATGCCGGCGCTGACCAGCAGCTT
>CAUZHA010000142.1:0-9783 GCA_963579555.1 Planctomycetes bacterium UBA1146 | reverse complement strand
CCGAAAGCGGCGAGCTTGCAAAGCCCGGGAACCTGGACAGGACCATCCAGCGGATGATTGCCGATCCCAGGATCGAGCGGTTCCTCGACACCTTTCCCTCCCAGTGGATGCAGCTTGAAAACATCCTAGCCGTCACCCCGGATCCCAAGAAGTACCGGCTCTTCAACCTGGACAAGAGCAGGCCGGCCAGCATGCACATGGTCCTCGAACCTCTCCTGCTCTTCGATGCCGTGTTCATCGAGAACCGGCCGGTCATCGAGCTCCTCAATCCCGCCTTCAGCTACCAGAGTGACTTTCTGACGATGTGGTACACCTCGGACCTGAAGCCGCCAAAGATCGATAACCGCGAGCGGGCGGAGCAGAACCGTGCCTGGGACCAACAGCGCACATCCACGGCAGAGGCCATAAAAAAGACCGCGTCTGACCTCGATGGACTCCTCCAGCCTGTAAAAGCCCGGCTGCTGCGAGAAAGAAAGAAGGAGGCCGGCGCGAAGAAACCTCTCGACCTGAAGCCCTACGCGGCCTGGGAGTTTAACGGCGACCTCAAGAGCTCGGTCAACTCCTTCGATCTCAAGGCACACGGAAAGATCCGGTACAAGGACGGAATGGTCGTTCTCAACAAGTCCCACCTCCAGAGCGGAAACCTCCCCATAGACCTGAAGACCAAGACCCTCGAGACCTGGTTCAGGATCGACAACCTGGACCAGAGAGGTGGAGGGCTCATGGGCATCCAGGGCCCTGGAGACTTCTTTGACACGATCGTCCTGGGTGAGAGAAGACAGCGGCACTGGATCTCCGGAAGCAACGGCTTCAGCCGCACCGAGGACTTCCCGGATTCCACCGAGGAGAACAAGCCCGGGCAGCTGCTGCACCTGGTCATGGTCTACCAGGAGGATGGAACCACGATCCTCTACCGCAATGGCAGGCCCTACGGAAAGCCCTACCGCAAGGGTTCGGCCACCTTTCCGAAAAACCAGACCTCGGTCCTCTTCGGCGCTCGTCACCTGCCGGCCGGCGGCAACAGGTACCTCTCCGTAAGTATCGACAAGGCCCGCCTCTACAATCGCGCCCTGAGCGCCGACGAGGTCGCCGCGGCCAACAGCGGCAACCATCTCTTTGTCTCCGACACGGAGCTGGAGAAGGCGCTGACCCCTGCTCAGAAAGTGAGAAGAAAGGCCCTGGACAGGGCCCTCGAGGAATCGAAGGTCGCCCTGAAAAGAGTTCCCAAGCCCCACGACCTGCGTAAACCGCAGCAGGATGCGAAGAAGAGATTCGAAGATGACCTGCGCAACAAGCTGCGCTCACGGACATTCAGGCGGGTGGCGGCGAAAGATCCCCGCTACGGCGGAGTGATCACCAACGCCGCGATGCTCAGCATGACCTCGGGCGCCAGGAGAACCCATCCCATCGCCCGCGGTGCCTGGGTTATCGAGGTCATCCTCAACGACCCCCCGCCTCCGCCGCCGAACGATGTACCGCCTCTCAACGAAGACGCCGGTGAGAAGAACCTGACCATACGGGAGAAATTCGCCAAGCACCGGGAGAATCCCGATTGCGCCGGCTGTCACTCCAGGCTGGACCCACTGGGCTTCGCCCTCGAAAATTTCGACATCACCGGCCGGTGGAGGGACAAGTACGAGAATGGAAGAAACGTCGATCCGAGCGGGACCCTGCTCAAGAAATATGATTTCGGCGACATCGTCCGCTTCAAGGAGTCGCTGGTCAAAGAGAACAGGCGCTTTGCCAAGGCCTTCACCGGGCACCTGCTCAGGTTCGCCCTGTCGAGGGAGCTCAGTCCTGTGGATACGCTGACGATCGACTCCATCATCGACAAGACTGAAAAAGAGAACTTCAAATTAAGATCTCTTATCAGGGAAGTGATTCTCAGCGGCAGCTTCCTTCAGTCGAACTGAGCCTGTCTCTCACTCCCCCGCCTGCTTCAGGAGCTTCTTCGCCTCGGCGCTTTCACCGTCGATCCCCAGCACCTTGCGGGCGAAGGAGGACGCCTCCTTCTTGTCCCCGAGACCCAGGTAGGCCTTCGCGAGCGCGAGATAAGCTGTCTTGGGGTTGGTCTCAGGATAGGTCAACAGCAGCTTGTACTCCCTGATGGAGATCTCGTGCGCTCCGCTGCTGCTGGCGGAACGGGCCAGCTCCTTGTGAAGCTTCAGATCGAAAGGATTGATAAAGATCACCTCATCGAGCACCTTGACCGCCTTCGCCGTCGACTCCTCGTCTCCCTTGCCGAGGTAGATCTTGCCGAGCGCCAGGCGGGAGCGAAGATCCTCCGGAGAGATCTGACGCCACTGCTCCAGGCGTTCGATCATCTTCTCTTCGTCACCGCTCTCCATGTAATGAGAGACCAGGCGGGAGTAGATGTTGGTCTGTCCCTGCAGGGCCCCCGCGCGTGGAGAGATTTCCCGGGCCCGCTCCAGGTATTCGGCGGCTTCTTCCTTCTCGCCCCTTTTGAGAGCGATATTTCCAAGCGCCTCGTTGACCCGGAAGCCGTAGCGCGTCTTGCCCTCCAGGGCCTTGAGAAGGCCCCTCCGGCTCGAGGCGGTCTTGCCTTCCCGCAGATTCTGCAGGCCGCGAATCGCAAGGGCATCGGCATTGTCCGGATCGAGCTTCAGCACCTTCCCGATGGTGAGATGCACGTCAACCTCGACCTCGCCGCAATAATAGACCCAGGCCAGCTTGAGCAGCTTCTCGATGTTCCCTGGATCATCCTCGAGATCAAGCTGCAGCTCATCAGCGAGGCTCTCCTCCACCACAAGGGGGGCCAGGCCGTTGGATTTAACCCAGTCGTCGAGATATTTGAAGAACCCCTTGTCAAACTCCTCGAGCTCCAGATTGAAGACCTCGCGGAAAATCTTCCGGGTCGTCTTGTTCTCCTTATACCCATTGAGAACATCAAGAATCTTTTCGAAACTCCAGCGCTCGGTGATGTAGCGCACGACCATGCAGCCCTGGTAGTAGGACATCAGAACCTGCATCGGGTACTTGGGCTTTGAGAAGCCGAAATCCAGCTCGGCGAGAGTCAGCAGCCGTCCGGAAGCGTAGGCGCTGCCGAGCTCGACCTCGAAACGCCGCGTCCAGAACGGATGCTCGCTTCCTTCCTCAAAGACACTCAGACCCTCGGTAAGCCACCGCGGAATATGGTGATGCGTCGCATGCAGCGTAATCACATGCGCAAACTCATGCCAGGCCACCACCCCCCAATTTTGCGGCAGCGCCTTGGGAGTCGTCAACGCTACGAGATTTCCAAAGCACGCCCCGGTAGCTGGAAAACCCGCGAGCCCGACGATGCGAGCTGAAAACCACTTATGCTCAGAGAATACCTCGATGTAGACAGGAGGCTCGAGCTCGACTCGATAGCGCTTCTGGAGCTTCTCGCAGGCCTCCTCGAGCAGGGGAACCAGGTACGTCTTCAGGATCTCGTAGTCATCCTTGGGCAGCTTGAGAACGAATTTACCACGCTTGAGCACGCGGTGCTTCCGGTCCATGTACTTGAGGAGTTCACGCGTATTGAATACATAGATATTGTAGGGATCCTTTTCCCGTGACTTTTCCAGGTAGAAGCGCGCCTTCTCCTCCTGGCCCATGCGCAGGAGATTGATGCCCAGGGTGTGAAAGGCCGGCCAGTAGTCGGGATCTACCGCCAGGGCCTTCTCGCTCATACGCGCGGCATCCTGGTAGCGAAACCGGCTCTCGATCGCCCTGGCTATCGTATGGTAGAACTCCGCACACTCACCGTTCAGCTCAAGGGTAGCCTTCTCATGCTTCGCGAAGGATTCCTTGTCTCCATCGAGGAAGAAACAGGCCGCCAGCAGGCCCCTCGCCTCGAGGTTGACCGGATTGATCGCCAGGCTGCGTCGAAAGCTCTTGCCGGCCTTCGGGAGGTTCCCATCGGACAGCCAGAGGCTGCCCAGCGCCTTGTGAGCGCCGGGGTGCTCAGGGTTCACAGACAGCGCCTTTTCAAGCTGCTTCTGAGCCATGGAGTAGCGCCCACTGCCGACCTGGAAATCCTCCAGGTAATTTTCAGCCAGCGCAACCATGCCATCGGCGAAGGAAGGATTCTCCTCGAGCGCCTCGCGGAAGGATTTCCTGGCATCTGGATAATTGAACTTGTCCTGGAAGATTCGCCCCCATTCCACCAGCAGCGACTGGCACTTCGCATCCTGGTCCTGGGCCTGGGGAAACATGATCTCGTCGGCATCCTTGAAGCGGTTGAGATGGATCAGAGCCAGGCCCATCTCCACGAACTCATCGGCCTCGAGCTCCTCGGCCTGCTGGAAGCTGAGCGCCTGGTAGACGTCGATCACATCGTTCCAGATCTTCGCCGCCTCCTTACCCCGGCCGCGCTGGCTGATCGTCTCACCCAGGCGGTTCAGAGCCGTGACGTTGCCGCCATCCAGCTCAATCGCCTTCCTGAACAGGGTCTCCGCCGCATCGAGCTTTCCCGTACGCAGACAGACCTTCCCCGCCTCCGCCTGGAGCTTCGCCGACGATGCCCATTTCGGCGCGGCCTTGAGAACATCGAGCGCCTTTTCATAACCACCGGTGGCCGTCCAGGCTCGCGCGAGACCGCGCGCCAGGCCCTCGTCCTCGGGACTCGCCTTCAGCAGGGAGGAGAAGTCTTCCCTGGCGCTCTCGTAGTCTCCACCTCGAAGACTGGAGGCGGCCTGTTTCACGGTGGCCTGTCCCTCGGCCTCCCGCGGTTTTTCATCCTGCGCGAGCAGTCCCGGCCCGGCGAGTAAAAGAGCCGTGAAAAAAACACCAACATGATTCATCAGGTTTCCTGGAAAGATCTGCACCGATTTATTATTCCTGCTTCTTGAAAGAACCCCGGCTGCAACCCGCGGGCGAAATCGCAGCGCCTGATTATAATGCGAAAGCACTCGACGTTATCGTCACATTATGCCCCGCAAGGGAACCGCCGGTCCATCCTCCCCTCGGCACAATGTGCTTGCCTTGAACTTTTCCCCTTCATACCTTTTCTTCATGATCATCGCCGGGATAGACGAAGCGGGCTACGGACCCATGCTGGGGCCCCTGGTCATTTGCGCGAGTGTTTTCAGGATCCCCGAAAACGCTGACGCCAGCCTGTGGGAACAGCTCGCCCCTCTCGTCGCGCGCAAACCCGCCGACGGCTGCATCGCGGTCAACGACTCCAAGAAGATCTACAAGCGACGAAAGGGGCTGCAGAGCCTCGAGGAGGGTCTCCTGCCGTTCGTGGCCGCGCGCTACGGGGAGGTACCCCGCAACCTCCGCTCCCTCCTGCGCCAGGTGGCTCGCAGGGGCGAGACGAATGCCGACGCCTACCTCGATGATTACCCCTGGTACGTGGACCAGGACCTCAAGCTGCCGGTCGACAGCTTCTCGGGGCTGCTCGAAAAGCGCCGTACGCAGCTGCAGAAAAAGATGGAGGAGGCCGGCATCGAGCTGCTCGGCCTGGCCGCCATTCCCATGGAGGTGGTCGAATTCAACCGGGGGATCTCAGAATATGACAATAAGTCCAAGGTCAGCTTCAAAGCGGTGGGAAGCCTGCTGAAGCGCGTCTGGAGGCAATTTCCAGATGAACAGGTCGACGTGATGATTGACCGCCAGGGTGGAAGAACGCGATATTCCCGCCTGCTGTTCAACGCGATCTCCCCGCGAGGAATCCAGATCGACGAACAGAACCAGGAGCTCTCCAGCTACCGACTCTCCCGGGAGGGGGGGAACGCCCCCGAATTCCGCGTGAGCTTTGCGAAGGGGTCCGAAGAGAAGAACCTCTGCGTCGCCCTGGCCTCGATGCTGGCAAAATATCTCCGTGAGCTTCATATGCTGGTTTTTAACCAGTACTGGAGAGGCTACGAAGAAAAACTCAAGCCGACGGCCGGATACGTATTGGACGCGAGGCGCTTTCTTGAAGACACTGTGGACCTCAGAAGCAGGCTGAAGACCGACCCCGAGCTGTTGATCCGCTGCCGCTAGGCGGGCGACGGACTCCAGGCCGGGAGGTTGAAGCCTCTCGTTGACCAGAACCGATATCCCAGCGGACAGACCCAATGAAAATATCAGCAAAGCTGAAGCTCCTGGCGATTCCGTTGCTGGCCCTCTGCGCCGGCTGCGGAGGCACCCAGCAAAGAGAAGGTCTCATTCTCTTTCACGACCCGGCGCCAAAAACACGAACCGGAAAGACGCTTCCTCCCCAGACCTTCATCTTCACCTCGGACAGGAAGCCTGGATCTTCGACGGTAGAGGTCTCCTCCGGAATCAGGAGGAAATCCTCCAGGGAGAGGTCACCCTCACTCTCGCGCTCGAAAGCGAAGGCGAGCTGGCGGCAGCGCTCCCTGCGCAGCCTGAAGCTCTCCAACTCGATACCGATCACCAACCTCACCAAGGATTCCTTCGGAAGTATGATCGGCCAATTGGAAAACGCCGGCCTCTTCAAGCTGCCTAACAGGCCTGGCGACAAACCCCCGGAAAACCAGCCCTTCATCCTGGTCTCCTACAAGGATGGACAGAGAATCGTCTATCCAAAGCCAGACAAGAAAACCCTGGACAGGAATTTCCCCGCGGAACAGGCGCGTACACTCTACCCGGCCTGGCACAACGTCAAGGTCGTTCTGGTCCAGTTCGTCTCCGGAAACTGACCGGGAAGAACGCCCGCGTCGCTGCCCTGGGGGCTGGAAAAAGGCGAAAGATCGGACCCGGCGTGTCCTACTCCGGAATGACCTCGTGATTTTCCGCTGCCTCTGATTCGCCGGCGGCGAACTTCAGCTCGAGCTGCTGCCCCACGGTGTCCGGGGGCAGGAAGAAGGTGACCTTGTACTTGTAATCAAGCGGAGCGCAGGACTCCGTATCCTTGGGGGGACCGAGAGGGATGATCCGATGGGCGAGCTCCACTCCGCCAACAGCCACCTGACCGGCCGGCTCGCCGCTATCGCTGGTGATGGTGTAGGATTGATTCAATCCGGCAAGGACCTTGTCGGAAATGTTGATACTCAATGCCATGGCAATATCTCTCGTGGTCTACGCCCAAATAATGTCCGCTGAACAGGAATACTCGTACTTCAATACTCGATACTGGTCAAGAGACTTCAGTGACCCGCTTCAAATCAGGCCTGCCTCTCGAAAGCCTCCGGCAATGTGGGCTGGTCACGAGCGGGAGCGGGGTTAAAATGCAGAAATGGAATCGACCGATCCCTACTGGTATCGCCAGCACTTTAACGAAGACTACAGAACCCTCTACGCGGCGAGAAGCGATGAGGAGGCCGAGGCGCAGGCTGCCTTCGCCGCCGAGCGCCTTGGCATCAAGCCGGGCGATGCTGTCCTCGATCTCTGCTGCGGACATGGACGCCACCTCGAAGCCTTTGCCCGCAGAAACATCCGGGCCACGGGAGTCGATCTTTCGCTGGCGCTCCTGGCTGACGCCGCCCGCCGGGGGGCAGGCTCTCTCTTCAGGGCCGATATGAGGGCGCTTCCTTTCGCCGGGGAGAGCTTCACGGTGCTGGTAAACTTTTTCACCAGCTTCGGTTACTTTGAATCCGAGCAGGGCAACCTGATGGTCATCGAAGAGATCGCCAGGGTTCTTCGCCCCGCGGGACGCTTCCTCATCGACCTGATCAATCCACTCAGCGCCGTCTCGCCTGTCCCGGAGAGCCTGCGCGCAGAGGGCCCCTTTGAGATCAGGGAAGAGCGCTGGTTCGATGATGAGACCCGCCGCATCAACAAGCGCATCAACCTGCTCGATACAGCCAGCGGAGAGAACCGCCGCTACCAGGAATCGGTAAGAATCTACGAACAGGAGGAAATCCTCTCCATCCTCTCCCCCAGCGGGCTCGAGGTTGAGAAGATCTGCGGTGATTTCGCCGGCGGCGATTTTCGCGCGGACAGCCCGCGAATGGTCCTCTACGGAGCGCGCTCATGAAGATCCACAGTCTTCCGCTCAGCTGGTACGATCGTCCCCAATACCGACCCGTGCTGCCGACCCCGGATGCCGAAAGCTGGTTCCCACTTGCCCGCGAAGAGCTGACGCTGCGAAGCCTGTCGGACGAGGACTGCCGGAAGCGAGCCGCGGGCGGCGTGCCGGACCGCGAGGGGCTTGTGGCCGCCTTCAAGAGTACCTGCGAGGACTGGAGCCTGCCCGAGACGCCTGAAGCGACAGCCGCCCTGGAGCGCCTCGCGCGGGACGACACGCTCTGCGTCGTCACCGGCCAGCAGCCAGGCTTCCTCGGAGGCCCCCTCTACGTTCTCTACAAGGCCCTCACCGCTATCGCCCTGTCGAGATGGGTGGAGGCGAAATGCGGCCGGGCCTGTGTCCCCATCTTCTGGGTCGCCGGCGAAGATCACGACATCGATGAGGTCCGCTGCCACCGTCTTCCTTCGGGAGAGACCTTCCAGCTTCCGCATCCAGCCGGACGAGCCCCGCTCAGCGAGCTCGCCATCGATCCTCCGAGCGAGGCAGTGATTGATGAATTCCTCGCCGTCGTGAGTGATCTCCCCCACTCCGGCCTCGTGGAAGAGCTCGCCTCTCAATACCGAGGCCGCAGCGTGGCCTCCGGCTTCGCGGCCCTCCTGGCGGGGCTCCTGGGACGCTATGGGCTCCTCTTCCTCGATCCCGAGAAACTCCGGCCGCTTTCAAAACCTCTCATCCGGCGCTGCATCGAAGATCCCGGAGAAGTGATCAACCAGATCGAGAAGGGATCAGCGGAGCTGTCAGGAACCGGCCTGAAGCCCTTCGTTGCATCAAGGCTTCCGCTCTTCGTCCTTCGCGAGGGAAGCAGAGACCATCTGAGCCCTGGAGAAAACGGGCTCGTTGTCGATGGAGGCGGCCCTCAATTCGACCGTGAGGAGCTGCTCGAGCTGCTCGACAAGGAGCCCGGGAGCTTCTCCTCCGGAGCTCTTCTTCGTCCTCTCATACAGGATTACCTGCTGCCGTCACTCACCACCGTGGGCGGACCGGCCGAGGTCGGCTACTTTGCCCAGTTGGGACCGCTCAGCAAGTGGCTCGGGGTCGAGAAACCTCGAATCCTTCTGCGGTTCCAGGCCACATTGCTCGCCGGCGAAGGCCGGCAAGCCTGGAGAGAGCTCGGACTCGATGCCGGAGCCCTCGCCGCAGCGCTCAGCCCGGAAGAGCTCGTCTCCCCCGCAGATGAACGCGGTGAGCTCGCGGAACTGCGCGCCATCCGTGAGCGGCTCTCATCGCTCGGCAGCGATCTCGAAGCTGAGAATCCCGGCTCCAGGGGCGTCGAGCGGGGGCTGAGAACGGCGCAGGAATCCCTTGCCCGCCTCGCGGGCCGGATCAGGAAGCTGCAGGCTCGAGGCGACCCGGCGGCCTGGGAGAGAGCCTCCACCGCCTGGAGCCAGCTCCTGCCGGACGGCAGGCTCCAGGAGCGTCGCTGGGGCTTCCTCCAGCTCATCGCCGAATACGGCCAGGAGTGGATCGAAACCGCCCTGGCAGAGATCGGCAGAGATCCCTTCTCGCTCTCTCATCGATTGATCGAATTCGATTCCTGATCAACCTTCTCCGGCCGTGGCGGTTCGCTATGTTGAATTCGTCCGCCGTTGCTTTATGCTACGCTCTTGAAGTAATCGCGTGGATGCCGGCAAGTGCCAGGAGCGGAAGATAATGCCAGAGGGAGCGGTACTGAGAGAGCCCACAGAATGCGACATCGTCGCCTTCATGGCCCACCCGGATGATGCCGAGCTGCAATGCGGCGGCACCCTCGCGCTCGCGGTGGCCAGGGGCTCGCGTGCCGCCGTGGTCGACTTCAGCCGCGGCGAGCTGGCTACCAGGGG
>CAUZHA010000141.1:0-10297 GCA_963579555.1 Planctomycetes bacterium UBA1146 | reverse complement strand
TCGGGAGCTTGCACAGGAGCGTGTTCTGTCCGACTATGGGGCCATGACAGGCCGGGAGCCGTACTCATGAAGAAAAACGCCTGGTGTTCAGCGGGTCTTTCAGCCCTCGTGCTGGCCCTTGCCCTTGGAGGCTGCGATGGCGGGGCCGGGGAAGGAGGCGGGGATTCCGGACCGGGCGTTCAGGCTCCAGCGGCCGACAAGGTGACGAAGATGATTGAAGCTCTCGACAGGATCTGCCGTGAGCAGACGGTTTACATGGTCGGGCCGGAGAAGGGCGCCCGGTTGGCCGAGCTGGTTCGCGCGCACGGACCCTCGGTGGTGGTGGAGTGTGGCACGGCGCTTGGCTATTCAGGGCTCTGGATTGCTCGTGAACTCGAGAAGCTCGGCAAGGGACGGCTGATCACCATCGAGCTTGATGCGGACCGGGCGCGCCAGGCTCGTGAACATTTTGAGCAGGCCGGGCTCTCTGCCAGGGTCGAGGTCCGCACGGGCGATGCGAGGGAGCTGGTGCGCGAGATCAGGGAGGAGGTTGATTTCCTCTTCCTTGACTGCAATTACGCCAATTACGCGCCCTGCTACGCGGGCCTCGAGGACCGCCTCAAGGATGGCGCCCTGCTGGTGGCCGACAATGTGGGCATCGGAGCCGTGGGAATGAAGGACTACCTTGACCGGGTCCGCTCGCGTCACGAGAGCAAGACCGAATGGTTCGAAATAGACCTCCCCTGGGGCAAGCGGGATGCGATGGAGGTGACGATCTTTCGCAAGGCCGCCAGGTAATCCGCCTCAGTCCGTTCAGGCCTCCAGCTTCCAGGGCCCCCGGCGCTTTCGGTCGAGCCAGGTGTTTGCCTCGTCGTTTCCGACAAAACGGTAGGCCTTGGGATCCCACTTCAGCGAGCACTTATTCCAGAAGGCGAGGTTGCCGAGGTGGCAGACGGTCACCGAGCGGCAGCCGATCTCCGCGGTGCAGATCGGATCTTTCCGGCTCCTGATGCATTCGACCCAATTGCGCATATGATGCCCGGTCTTGTAGAGGCGAATCTCGTCATCGCCGATCTTCTCATTGAGGATCCCGCCCGGGTCGCTGCGCAGCAGTCCGCGGTTGACCTCGATCGTGCCCTTGGTGCCGGTGAACAGGACTCCGTTGGCGCCACCGTGATACATGACGACACCGTTGGCGTAGCGATAGGTGAGCTGCTTGAATTCTTTTCCATCCGGAGCGTGGATCTCCACCGGCCCGCTCTCATCCATTCCGAGTCCCCATTGGGCGATGTCGAAGTGGTGGGCGCCCCAATCGGTCATGCCGCCGCCGGAGTAGGGTTTGT
This sequence comes from Planctomycetes bacterium UBA1146, assembly GCA_963579555.1. Taxonomy (GTDB): domain Bacteria; phylum Planctomycetota; class UBA8108; order UBA8108; family UBA8108; genus UBA8108. Next base: position 8,975 of record CAUZHA010000141.1, on the reverse strand, counting down.
AGTTTCGCCAGGCGGGGTAGTGGCCGTGGACGCCCTTGGGGCAGAGAGCTTCGTGGTAGCCGCGCAAGGGAGCCGGCCCCAGCCACATGTTCCAGTCGGCATCCTTTGGCGTTGGCTGTTCAGGAAGATTGCAATCCTGTGATGGCCCGCCGACCCCAACATGGACGGTCTTGATCTCGCCGATCCGTCCGTTTCTTACCAACTCGCAGGCGCGGTGAAAGCGCCCGCCGCATTCGGAGCGTTGCTGGCTGCCGGTCTGGAAGATGACGCCTTCTTTTTTAACGGTGTCCGCCATGATCCTGGCCTCGCGGATGGTCAGGGAGAGCGGTTTCTCGCAGTAGATGTCCTTTTTCGCTCGCGCCGCCGCGACCACGGGGATCGCGTGCCAGTGGTCGGGCGTGGCGATCACGACCGCGTCGAGATCCTTGCGGGCGAGCAATTTGCGGAAGTCACCATAGGTTTCAACGCCCTTGTAACCGCTCTTGTCTTTCTGCCTCGAGTGATGGGCTTCCGCCAGCTTCTTGGCGCTGGCGCGCCTATTCGCCTCGACCTCGGCAATGGCGACAAACTGGATCTCGCCAAAACCACTCAGGCCTCGCATCAGGGTGTGTCCGCGCTTGCCGGAGCCAATGACCCCGACGGTGATCCGCGCGCTGGGGGCGGGCCTGCGAGCGTTGCCGAAGACCGAGGAGGGGACAATGGTCGGGATGCCGGCGAAGACCGCGCTTTTTTTGAGGAACGTTCGTCGGGAGGTCGTTTTCTTGTTCGGCATGCCGGGGTCCTTTCAGGGCGGGTGTAAATTGTCAGGTCAGCGGCAGTGTAGCCCAGTATTAAGGAGCCCCGGCGATATTTTATGTCATCGGCCGGCTCGAGCCGTCGGGAGCCTGAAGAGGCAGAGGGGGAAGCTCTCTGAAGGGTTGCTTTCAGGTCTGTTTCAGGCCAGGAGCGCGGCGAAGGAGACTTTTCGTTCAATCCTTGATGATGCAGGTCGTTGAGGAGTATCCTAAAGTGGCCTAGATATTTGGTCGAAGTCGGGAATTCATTTGGAGTTCCGGCTGTTCAGTCGGCGTCCAGCGGGCGGTCTTGAAGCTCCCTGGCGCTGTGGATGCACTACTAGATTTGAATACTGCCCCAGGAGGATTAAGTCATGCTGGTCTTACCCGGTGATCAAGGTAGCGTAACCTGTGATGGTGGCCTTACGCGGCGAGAATTGCTTCGCGTTGGAGGCTCTTCGCTGATGGGTCTGAGCCTGGCCCAGATGCTTGAATTGCAGCAGGCCTCGGCCAAGGACGCGCATGCAGGCTCCGGCGGTCCCGGCTGGGGCAAGGCCAAGAGCGTCATCCTGATCTACCTCCAGGGCGGGCCGAGCCATCTTGACCTGTGGGATCCCAAGGAAGGCTGCGCCTCGGATGTGCAGAGCATCTTCAAGAAGATCAAGAGCAAGGCTCCCGGGATGGAAGTCACCGAGCTGTTGCCCAACATTGCCAAGGTGACCGACAAGCTTACCTTTATCCGCTCCATGAGCTACACGCCCGTAGGCCTCTTCAACCACACGGCGGCGATGTACCAGATGCTGACCGGCTATACGACCGACAAGGTGAGTCCCTCGGGCCAGCTGGAGCCCCCTTCGCCCAAAGACTTCCCCAATATAGGAGCCAACATCACCAAGCTGAAGCCGCCGAGTGTGGCGATGTTGCCCTTTGTCATGATGCCGCGCCCGCTGCAGGAGAGTGGAGTGATCGGCAAGGCGGGCACCGCGGGTTTCCTTGGCCGCGCCTACGATCCCTTCTACCTGTATCCGCCGGGGGGAGATCTTGACAACTCGAAGATGGACAAGATCAACGCCGGCGATCTCGCCCTGCGGCCCGAGCTCAGCAGCGTGCGGATGTCCAGGCGCCAGCGCCTTCTCAGCCTCATCAACGGCGGCATGCCCGCGATCGAGAAGGCCGTGGAGCACTACGATCTCGACAAGTATACCCAGAAGGCCCTGAGCCTCGTGGTTTCAGGCCGTGCGCGCAACGCCTTCAACCTGAAGGAAGAGAAGGATAGCATCCGCGATCGTTACGGCCGGACCACCTTCGGGCAGAGCTGTCTTCTTGCCCGCCGGCTTGTTGAGGCCGGAACGCGTTTCGTACAGATCAACTGGCCCAAGGTTGCCAATTCGGACCGGCACTCCTGGGACGTCCACAAGGGTCTCCCGGACCGTATGAAGAAGCTCGCCGGACCCATGCTGGACCCCGGCGTCGCGGGCCTGATCGGTGATCTCGATGACAGGGGGCTGCTCGATGAGACCCTCGTGGTCGTGGTCGGCGAGTTTGGCCGCAGCCCGAAGATGGGAGTTTCTACCTCGGGCAATGGCAATGACAAGAACGGCAGGGACCACTGGCCCTATTGCTTCACCTCCATTGTCGCCGGCGGCGGAATCAAGCGCGGCTATGTCCACGGAAAATCCGATGCGACGGGCTCCGCGCCTGTGGAGAGCCCGGTTCATCCCCGGGAGCTGCTGGCGTCGATTTACCATGCGGTGGGCATTCATTCGAAGACCCTGGTTTACAACCACCTCAATCAGCCGCGTGAGCTGGTGAAGGCCGAGCCGGTCCTGGACCTCTTCGCCTGATCAGCCCCACTGAATTGACCGATGGAGTTTCTACCATGACAGCCGGGAAAGTCTTTTCTTTCTGCACCTTCATTTTATCGGCTCTCTGCTGTACGGCGGCTTTCTGCGAAGATGCTCCGGCGGCTAAGGCGGTGAGCTATTACGGAGATGTGCGTCCGATTCTCGTCAAGGCCTGCCACGGCTGCCACCAGCCGGCGAAGGCTTCCGGCAAGATCAACCTCCTGGGTTACGACCGGATGATGAGCGCGGGCGACGGCGATGAGAAGGTTGTCGTTGCAGGGAAGCCCGAGGCGAGCCTGCTCTATACCGCGATCATTCCCGATGGAGAGAAGGGACCGGCGATGCCCAAGAAGGCCGAGCCCCTGAGCGCCCCGGAGGTCGGTCTCATCAAGCGCTGGATTGTAGAGGGGGCGAAGGATGACACCCCGGCTTCGGCCAGGGACAATATCAGCCAGGCGAATCCGCCGCAGTACCAGGGGCTACCGGTCATCACCGCCCTGGACTATTCTTCCGATGGGAAGTACCTGGCCGTATCCGGCTACCACGAGGTCTTGTTGCACAAAGCTGATGGTTCTATGCTCGAGGCGCGCCTGGTCGGCGTCTCGCAGCGGATCCAGGCGCTGTCTTTTTCGCCCGATGGAACGAGCCTGGCGGTCGCGGGGGGCCTTCCAGCCCAACGGGGCGAGATCCAGATCTGGGATGTGGAGTCTCGCAAGCTCAAGCTCTCGGTTCCGAGCACCTTCGACACGCTCTATGGGGTCAAGTGGTCGCACGATGGCAGGCTGGTTTCCTTCGGAGCCGCGGACAACACCCTGCGCGCCATCGAGAGCAAGACCGGCAAGCAGGTATTCTTCAATGGGGCGCATAACGACTGGGTGCTTGACACGGTTTTCTCCAAGGACTCATCGCATCTGATCTCGGTCAGCCGAGACCGGTCCATGAAGCTGATGAAGGTGGATGCCCAGCAGTTCATCGACAACATCACCAGCATCACTCCCGGCGCGCTTAAGGGGGGGTTGATGGCTATCGACCGGCATCCGGAAAAAGATGAGCTCCTGGCGGGCGGGGCGGATGGGGTGCCGAAGATCTACAGGATGTTCAGGGAGAAGGCCCGGAAGATCGGCGATGATTACAACCTCATCAAGAACTTCGCCAAGCTCCCCGGCCGCATTTTCTCGATAGAATACAGCGCGGATGGCGGCAGGATTGTCGTGGGCAGCAGCAAGGAGGGAGAGGGCACGGTCCGGGTTTACCAGGAGGGAGATGCCAAGCAGCTCTGGGAGCTCAAGGTCCCCGGCGGCGTCTACACCTGCACCTTTGGCCCTGATGGGAAAGCAGTCGCGGCAGCCGGGTTCCAGGGCAAGGTGATCCTGGTCGATGCCGCCACCGGCAAGATACTCAAGGAATTGATCCCCGTGCCGCTCAAGGCCGCGGGGTGATTGCTCAGGGGAAACCGCAGCGAAAGAAAAACAAAGCAGGGACCTGATACATAATGAAATTAAGAATGAGCTTCAGCCAATCGATGTTCGCAGCGGCCTTGCTTGTGGCCGGCCTGGGCGTCGCCCGCGCCGAAGAAGGGGCGCAGGCCGGTCTTCCCGAGGGAGCCAGGATCTCCTCGTTGCGCCTCTTTCCCGAAAAGGCCGTTCTCGATGGTCACTATGCCTATCGGCAGGCGCTTGTCACCGCTGAGGTCGAGGGTCTTGGCAGGCTTGATGTGACGCGCCTGGTGAAGGTGACGGGTTCGCTGGAGCTGGTCAAGGTTACGGCCGGGGGGAAACTCTCCGGGCTCAAGAATGGAGATGGGAAGCTGGTTTTCTCCATTGGCGGTCAAAGCGCAGAGATGCCGGTCAAGGTTGCCGGTCTCGCCGCTGCCGCCAAGGTCAGCTATGTCCGGGACGTGATGCCTGTTCTTGCCCGGTTGGGCTGCAACTCCGGAGTTTGCCATGGATCGAAGGATGGCAAGAACGGCTTCAAGCTGTCGCTGCGCGGCTACGATCCGCTCTTCGATCACATCGCCCTGACCGATGACCTGGAGGGCCGTCGTTTTAACCGGGCGGCTCCCGACAAGAGCCTCTTCCTGATGAAGATCACCGGCGTGGCTCCGCATGTCGGCGGTGTGCGAATCGATGCCGACTCGAATTATTATTCGATATTGAAGACCTGGGTTGGCGCCGGTGTCGCCCTGGATCTTGATGCTTCCCGGGTCGCGAGCATCGAGGTTTATCCCAAGGAGGTGACGCTCGGGTTGCCCGGAATGCAGCAGCAGATGGCGGCTGTCGCGACTTTCAGTGATGGGACCGTGCGGGATGTGACCCATGAGAGCTTCCTGAGCTCGAGTGATACGGATATCGCGACCGTGGACGAGTCCGGTGTCGTGACGGCCGTTCGCCGCGGCGAGCTCGCTGTGCTGGTACGCTACGAGGGGCGCTACGCGGCCGCGCCAACCTTCGTCATGGGCGATCGAACCGGTTATGCCTGGGGCGAGGTGCCGGAGTTCAACTACATCGACACCCATGTCTACGAGAAGCTTCGCAAGGTCAAGAGCCTGCCAAGCGAGCTGGCGACGGACGCGGAGTTCATGCGCCGGGTTTACCTGGACCTCACCGGAACCATCCCTGATGTGAAGACCATCCGGACCTTCCTGGTTGACCAGCGGGAGCCGAAGGTGAAACGCGAGGAGCTGGTCAACCGCCTGGTCGGCACGCCTGAATTCGTGGACTTCTGGACCAATAAATGGGCCGATCTTCTCCAGGTAAACAAGAAGTGGCTGGGAGGGCGGGGCGCGCAGTCTCTGTACACCTGGATTCGGGGCGCCGTGGCGAGCAATATGCCCTACGACAAATTTGCCGCCAGCTTCCTGAATTCCGAGGGTTCGACCATCAAGAACCCGCCAACCTCTTATTACAAGGTCCTGCGTTCTCCGGACGCCGTAATGGAAAACACCACCCAGCTCTTCCTGGGCATCCGCTTCAGCTGCAACAAGTGCCACGATCACCCCTTCGAGCGCTGGACCCAGCGGAATTACTGGGAGCTCTCGGCCTACTTCGCCCAGGTCGGCCGCAAGAACGCGCCGGGGGCCAAGAACCTTCCGAACGCGGGCTTTACCGCCACTGGAGGCACAGAGGAGCTCATCTTCGATAAGAAGGATGGGGAGGTGAAGTATCCCAATGGAGTGCAGGCGCTTCCGGGTTTTCCCTACCAGCATGCCGGGTCCCAGGGCAAAGAGGGCTCCCGCCGGGCGCTGGTCTCCAATTGGATCACCTCGGAACAGAATCCTTATTTCGCCCGCAGCTTCGTCAATCGTCTGTGGAGCTATTTCTTCGGGATCGGCATCATCGACCCGGTCGATGATATCCGAGCCAGCAACCCGCCCTCGAATCCGGCGCTGCTCGAGCGTCTCACCAGGGGCTTCATCGCTTCGGGTTTTGATGCCCGCAAGCTCATGCGCCTCATCGTGACCTCGCGTACCTACCAGCACTCCGTAAAGGCCAGCAAGTGGAACGAGGATGACAACGTCAACTTTTCGCATTCTCTTGCCAGGCGGCTACCGGCGGAAACGCTCTTTGATGCGATCCACCGGGCCTCAGGGTCCCTTGCTCGGTTGCCCGGGCAACCTCCCGGCTCCCGCGCGGTTGAGCTTCCCGGGCCGGAGGTGAAGCTGGAAGACAACTTCCTCGATCTCTTCGGTCGTCCGCCCCGGGAGAGCGCCTGCGAGTGCGAACGCGGCAGCGGGATGTCCCTTGGCCAGGCGCTGAACCTCGTTAACGGGCCGACCTTCGCTGGCGCGATCAACGACCCCGCCAACACCCTCAGCGCTCTTGCCAGCACGGAGAAGGATGACCGCAGGCTTATCGAGGAAATGTTCCTGTCTTTCCTCTCGCGATCGCCGACCAAGGAGGAGATCGATGCTCTCGCTCCGAGTCTCAACCCGAGGATGGGGCTGAATGTCGAAGCCCTGAACCCTGTCGACCGTGCTGAATTAGAGAAACGCTTTCTTGCCTGGCAGAAGAGCCAGTCGGCCTCGGAGTGGAATACGCTCGAGGTGAAGGCGGCGAGCTCTTCAGGCGGGGCGACGCTCACGCCGCAGGCCGATGGTTCTGTTCTCGCCAGCGGGAAAAATCCGGACAAGGACACCTACGAGGTCCTGGCCTGGACTCCCCTGGAGAAGATCACGGGTCTTCGCCTTGAGGCGATGGCGCATAAGAGTCTCTCGAAAAATGGTCCGGGCCGGAGCAACGACAACGGCAACTTCGTTCTCTCCGAGCTCAAGGTTGAGGCGCTCGCCGCTGATCCCGCCGCTGTCGAGAAGTTGTTGCCCGGGCTCTCTGCCCGGCAGGGGCCCGCGCCTGAGGCTGCCGCCGCGCCGGTGATGGCCGCCTCCAGTGATGGCTGGAAGTTTATCGCGGCCGCAGGCGTCCAGGGAGATGAATGGCTCAAGTCCGCTTTTGACGACAGCAAGTGGGCTTCGGGGAAGACTCCCCTGGGCTATGGAGATCCCGCCATCGCCGAAAAGAAGGGGACGACTCTCGATGTGCAGGGGCAACCGGTGCTCTTCCGCAGGAAATTCTCGGTTGACCAGAAGCTCATCGATTCCGGGAGTCGGTTCAAGTTGCTGGTCGCCTCCGACGATTCAGCGACGGTCTGGCTCAACGGCCAGCAGGTGGACAAGGAAGATGTGGACCACGAGCCGGTGTATTGGAACCGCATGATCGAGGTTGCCGCCGGGATACTCCAGAAAGACGGGAACCTGGTAGCCGTTCGGGTGAACAACCAAGCGGACTCCAGCGACATCTTCCTCGACCTTCAACTCGAGACGCTGGCGACGGCCGCGCCTGCGGATGGTCCCGCGGCCAAGTTCGCTGCCGTTGGTCTTCACAAGGCGAACCAGAGCTTCGCCCAGAAGAATTTTTCAGCCGGGCTCACGATTGATGGAAAAGCAGATGATAAAAAGGGTTGGGCCATCTCGCCCCAGGTTGGTCGGACCCAGGTAGCCATCTACGAAACCAAGGCCGAGCTTGGCATGGCGGGCGGGACCCTGCTGAAGATAACTCTCGCCCAGAATTTCGGCGGGATGCACACCCTCGGGAACTTTAGGATCGCGGTTACCAATTCACCTCGGCCGGTCAAGCTCCTCTCGCTGCCTGACGACCTGGTCAAGATTCTGAAGATTTCCGCGGAGAAGCGCACTCTTGATCAACGCTATCGCCTGATGACGGAATATCTCAAGGGCGACAAGGATTTTCAGCAGAAGATCCGCCTGGGCGGGGTCCAGGACATCGCCTGGGCGCTGGCCAATAGCCCCGCTTTTCTTTTCAACCGCTGATTTTTTATCTTCAGCAGGAAAAGTTTATTTTCCCCTGGAATAGGCTGAGTCCTGTTCTGCAGGCCAAATCGCGGGGAATCTCTAACTGCTTTGTCTGCAGGTTTTAAAGCGAAATAAATCGATACCTGGCGAATGGGAGATGTGGAATTCAGGCTGTTTTCAGCAGCTTATTTTCCTGATCCTGTGGGATTTGTGACGATGGGTGTGCAGGTTTTGGTTTAGACTCCGGGGTTATATTTTTTTGGGTATTTTAAGTAAACAGAAAGGAAATCAGGGCGCGGGCCAGCGGGTTTCGAGCAGATTTCCTCGGTTTTACGTCCTGCAAAGCATTCATGAATGTCAGTTCAATGTTTGTGCAGGGATAGACTTTTTCGGGTGAGGTGAGATCCAGCTATGAAGCGAATCTATGTAGGTAATCTGTCGTTCAGTTGGGGTGAAGAGGAAGTTCGGGAGCTTTTTGCCGCGCATGGAGAGGTCTACAAGGTAGATCTCATCAACGATCGGGCCACTGGTCGACCCAGGGGCTTCGGTTTTGTCGAGATGGACGCGGAAGCTGCCGATGCCGCTATCGAGGCTCTCAATGGCGAGGAGCATGGAGGGCGAGCTCTCCGGATCAACGAGGCCTTTGCAAAGGGTCGTGGGGGAGATGGGCCTTCTCAAGATTCATCGAGTCCTTCTCCCGCTGCTGAGGCACCGGCCGACGCTGGCGGCGACGACGATTCTGGCGGCGACGACGATTCTGGCGGCGACGACGATGCTGGCGACGGCGACGATTCTGGCGACGACGACGATTCTGGCGACGACGACGATGCTGGCGACGGCGACGATTCTGGCGACGGCGACGATTCTGGCGACGACGACGATTCTGGCGGCGACGACGATTCTGGCGACGGCGACGATTCTGGCGACGGCGACGATTCTGGCGACGGCGACGATTCTGGCGGCGACGATTTCGGCGCTGACCTTGGCGGCGACGACGATTCTGGCGACGGCGACGATGCTGGCGATGGCGATGGCGATGATGCTGGCGGCGGC
>CAUZHA010000140.1:0-10365 GCA_963579555.1 Planctomycetes bacterium UBA1146 | reverse complement strand
CGCAGGATGAGGTCCTTGACCTCCCGGGCTCCGATGGGATCGAGACCGGTGGTCGGCTCATCCAGGATCAGCAGGTCGGGGTTGTTGATGAGCGCCTGGGCGATTCCGATGCGGCGCTGCATTCCTTTCGAATACTCGGCAAGTGGCCGGTTCCGCATTCCCTGGAGACCGACCATCTCGAGGAGCTCCGCGATTCGGCTCCTGCGTGTCGGGCCGGGCAGGTTGAAGAGCCTGCCGTAGTAATCGAGTATCTCTTCCGCATCGAGGAACCCGTAGAGATAGGACTCTTCAGGCAGGTAGCCGATCCGGTTCTTGGTCTCCACATCGCCGGGCGGTTTTCCGAAAACCGTCACCTCCCCGCTGGTGGGGAAGAGCAGCCCCAGGATGAGCTTGATCGTCGTTGATTTGCCGGCGCCGTTGGATCCCAGCAGGCCGTGTACTTCGCCGGGCAGGATCTCCAGGTCGAGTCCATCGAGGGCGACGACCTTCGGGCGCAGCCAGAAGTCCTTGAAGACCTTCTTGAGGCCGACCGTCGTGACGAAAGCGGTATCCTGAGGGGGCTTCATTTGCGGGTCATCGTGCCTTTGAAGCCGACCGAGTTCCAGCGAAAACGATCCTTTTTAGAGCCCGTCCTCAGCCGGTCTCTTTTCCTTCGAAGAGGGCGGTGGCCAGGCAGAGGATGGCTCCGATGAAGAGAATCGTGTAGCCGCTCACCAGCAGCAGGTAGAGCCCGGAGGCCGGGTGGCCGAGGGAGAGAGCATCCGCCAGCCAGTGGAACTGCAGGTTGGGGGTGATCCCGTAGGCGAGCTGCGCCAGGGTTTTTTCGCGGCCAGGGCCGCCGAAGAGCGAATCGCTCGAGAGGCCGAGCAGGAAGGCGCCAAAGGAAATGAGCAGGGTGGCCAGCTGGCCCAGGCGAGTGGAGCAGGCGATCGCTATCGCCGCCAGGATCCAGAGGGCCTGGAGAGCCAGGGCCAGGGCGAGCAGCACCTGGCCAAGCTGCTTCTCCTCGGCGGCAAATTCGGCCTGGAGACCCTGCAGGCTCCAGTCTTTCGCGACCAGGAGGACCAGGGCCCAGGCCAGCGGCAGGAGCGCCGCCAGCAGCAGGGAGAGGCTGGTGGGGAAGTTCCAGCCTCGCGCATAGTTTCCCCAGGAGGCGATCGCCACCGAGATGAGGGCCGCTCCCAGGCCGAAGATCAGCACCGGGCCATCGGAACTCTCCCAGGCGGCCGAGATGGCGCCGTGGCGGATTCCCAGGAGGAAGACCAGGCTCCAGATCCAGCCGGCGAGGCTGATCGTGGCGCAGACGCCGAGGTATTTTCCGACGATAAAGCAGAGCTTGCCCACGGGCTTGGAGAGGATGGTCAATATGGTCTTGCTGTCGATCTCCCGGGAGATGGACCCGGTGGAGATGAATGCACTGAGGAAAATTCCGCCAAGGAGAATCGTTGAGAGGCCGAGGTCGACAAGAAGCTTGTCGTCTTCTCCGAGGGTGAGGGTGCTGATGGCGGGGTTCAGGGCGAGGAGCAGGCAGACCGCAGCAAGCACGGCGAGGAACACGGGCTGCCGGAGCGACTCGATAAAGGTATTGCCTGCGATCGAAAATAGCCTGGAGATCATCGCTCGCCGCCTCGATGTCGGCGGTTTCCTGTTCCGTATAGGTTTCCTGTGGTCGGAACATTTGTACCACAGGGGACGCGGGGGATCGAGAATGCCGGGCGGGCATCTCCGTTCACTGGGGGTGATCGTAGTGGTACAATGGACCTGTCGCTCGGGGGTTTGTGCCTTGTGGGGAGCTCTCCAGGAGGAGACCGTTTCATGTTTGAACTCAGATCTGGCATTGGCGCGAGAGCTGTGGCTTTGCCGCTGGCCGCGCTTTTCATCGGACTGGTCCCTGCGGCGAAGCTCGAGGCGGGCGGGAGAACTCCCTGCGGCGATGCCAATGGCGACTCCCTGGTCGATCTTGGCGACGCCGTCCATGTGCTGGCCTGGCTCTTTCGCGGCGGAGAGGCGCCTCGTTGCGGCGGACTGTCGTGTGTCGATGTCAACTCTGACTCCACTTCCGACCTGGCCGACGCGGTCTACTTGCTTGAGTGGCTCTTCCTCGGCGGCGAAGATCCCGCCTGTCCAGCGCCTCGGTCTGCAAGCTATGAGGTGGGACACCTGGAGCTCTTCTTTGGAGATTCACCCGGAAGCCGGGGCGAAATCCCCATCGATGTTTTCTATCCCGCGCTTGAGTCGGGCGAGAGAGGCGCGGCTGCTCCAGGTCGCTTCCCACTGGTGGTCTTCGGGCACGGCTACAATATGGAGACCCTGGATTACGCCTACATCTGGGAGACCCTGGTGCCGGCGGGCTATGTTTTCGCCATGTCTGATCGGCTCAGTGATGCGATGATTCTTAACCTGGACGAATACGCTCTCGATCTGCAATTTGTCCTCTCCCGCCTGAAGTCAGAGGGAGAGACTCGTGATGCCATTCTCTACGGGCATCTCAATGGATCCTCGGCCTTCATGGGGCACTCGGCGGGTGGGGGAGCCTCCGTGCTGGCCAGCTCCCGGGCTCTTCTTGACGTGGACCAGGACCTTCGCACCGCCGTGGTGCTGGCTCCCCTCGGGATGGCCGTGTCCCCTGTCATGGGCCTGCGGCAGCCGACAGATGAGGCTGGTGACATCGACGTTCCGGTCCTTGTAATCGAAGGAGAGAAGGACTGTACCACCCCGCCTGTTCTTCATTCGAGGCAGATCTTCGCGGCCCTTCCGGAGGGCGGCGGCTCCTACCTGGCGAGTCTTCCTCTCGGGGACCACTGCGGCTTTTCCGATGAGGATGGGCCTACGACCGCCAGCTGCGGCATCGCGGAGGTCACCTTTTGCAATCCGTTTTTTCCCCTTATCAACTTCCAGGGTGAGACGCTCGGTTCCGTTGAGCAGACCCGGATTGTCGGTGAGCTGGCGCTGGCGTGGCTCAACCGGCATCTCAGGAGGACCTCGGCCACCATGGACCTGTTTGAGGCGGCGCTGTCGGAGGAACCCGTCACCTGGCGCCGACGCTGAGGCCGCGTCCTACCAGCCCTCGGGAATGAGGACCTCGCCGGGGACCATGTTCTCGAATTGAGAACGGATTTCCACGTCGGCCTCGGCGGAGAAGTCGGAGAGCCCCTGGCGTCCGATGGTCTCCTTTGCCACCAGCAGGGACTTGTCCCAGGCATCGTGGCCACCTCTTTCCTCCCAGTCGGTGTCGCTGTAAACCTCCATCCCGACCTCCTGGAGGATCTCCAGCGAGGCCTCGTGCGTCTTCACCATCTGTTCGTCCCCCAGCAGCCTGGCGTTGTTGGTGGTGAAAGGGTTCATCCGCCTGTTCCAGTCGAGACCTGTCGGAGCCTTCTGTGCAGGCCCACACTTCACCTCTCGTCCGGCTGAGGTCAATATTGCAGTGCGCGTTGCCGGAGGCTATTTGTCCTCGCGCTGGCGCCGGTATTTCTCCCGATACTTACGCCAGAGGCGCTTGTGGCGGCTCGACAGATCGAGCTCGCGTCCCTGGATGAAGGCCTGCTCGACATTGCTGCTGGTGTCGAACATGTGGCCATCACTGATGAAGAGGGTCGCGTCCTTCCCCTTCTCGAGGGAACCCACCCTGTCGGCGACGCCGAGGATCTTCGCGGGGGCGAGGGTGATGGCCTCGAGGGCCTTGTCCCGGTCGAGACCAAAGGCGGCGGCCATGGCCGCGTGGTAGGGGAGGTTCCTCATATGCGCCGTTTCCGTCGTCGGGCTGCCGGAGATGGCGAAGGGGATCCCGGCCTCACTCAACCGCAGCGGGAGCGTGAAGCAATAGTCGTAGGGCTCCGAGCGCCTTCGCGGCAGCCGGTAGACTGAGCGCAGGATCACGGGAACCTTGTTTTTCTTCAGCAGCGCCGCGCAGAGGGGGGCATCGTGGCCGCCATGAATGATGAGCCGGAGGCCCTGGCGCTCGGCGAAGGTGACGGCTGACTGGATCGTCTTGATGGTCTCGGCGCGGGCGATGACGGGAAGCTTGCCGCTCAGCGCCGGCAGCATGGCCTCGAGGCGGGCATCGACAGGCTGGTTATCTCCGCGCGCCGCGCGGGCCTGGCCGTAGGCCCGTGCGGCCTCGAAGAGCTCTCGCAGCTCCTGCAGACGCCTGTCGCGGTTCCCCGGCCGGTTTTTCGCCGCGCCCTTCGCCAGCCACGAGCTCGCGGGATTCGCCGCGGGCCAGTTGATGTACAGGCCGCCGGCCGATGGCAGGAGCATGTCTTCCCAGGTCCAGCCATCGAGCTGGATGATCGAGGCCAGGCCGGAGACCAGGCCGCCGGAAGGAGCGGTCAGGGTCAGCAGGACGCCGTTGGCTCGCGCCACCGGGATCAGCTCGCTGTCGGGGTTGACCGCCACCAGCGCCTTGACGTTGGGGTTGATGGTTCCGGTTTCGCTCAGGTCTCTTGTCGCCCGTACGGCATTGATCTCGGTCAGGCCGAGCTGGGAATACGCGTCAAAAAAGCCGGGGAAGATGTGTTTGCCGGCGGCATCGATCTTCTTTGCCGCAGCAGGAGCATCGAGCTTTTCGCCAAGAGCGACGATTCGCCCCTTGTCAAAGAGCAGGGAGCCGACGAAGGCGGGTCCGCTTACCGGGTGGATGGTACCGCCCTCGATGAGGATGGGGGTCTTCTGCGGCTTTCCGGGCAGCTCGTCGGAAGAACGCAGCGCGGCCGGGCAGCTGAGGGCGATGGCAAGAAGGAGGGCCATCGTGGTGAGTCGTCTCATCGGTCTCCTCCCTTGTGTCCGTGGGTGCAGAAGACATCCTCGCTCGGCCACAGTTCGGCCTCCTCGGGGATCTTCTCGCCGGGAGCGAGCATCTTATCCTCGGAGGCGAGCACCTTCTGGATGAGCGCTGCGCGGCGCTCGGCTACCTGCTGGCGGCTCTGGCGGTCGTCCTCGATGCTGAAGTAGCGCCGCCCATCGATCCAGGTCTGCTCGCAGCGGCTCAGGATCGAGAGCGGCGGGCCGGACCAGATCACCAGGTCGGCGTCGAGGCCCGCGCGGAGTGAGCCCACCTTCTTGTCGATTCGAAGCTGGCGGGCCGGGTTCAGGGTGACGAACTTGAGCGCCTCGACAGGGGGGACGCCTCCATACTTGGTCGCCTTGGCGGCCTCGTGGTTCAGGCGCCGGCCGAGCTCGGCGTCATCGGAGTTGAAGGAGACGACGACGCCGGCCTCGTGCATCAGGGCGCCGTTGTAGGGGATCGCGTCGTAGACCTCGAACTTGTAGGCCCACCAGTCGGCGAAGGCCGAGCCCATCGCCCCGTGCTTCGCCATGGCGTCGGCGACCTTGTAGCCCTCGAGGATGTGCTGGAAGGTGGCGATCCGGATGCCGAAATGATCGAGTACGCGGATGAGCGAGAGGATCTCGTCCTGGCGGTAGCTGTGGCAGTGAACCAGCCGGCGCCCCTCAAGGATCTCGACGATGGCGTCGAGCTCGAGGTCGCGCCGCGGCGGCAGCCCGGAGCGCTTCTCCTTCCAGTCGCTCCAGCGCTTGCGGTACTCGCGGGCGCTCTGGAACTCATCGCGGAAGATCTGTTCGACGCCCATGCGGGTCTGCGGGTAGCGGGTGGTGAACTCGTTGCCCCAGTTGCTCTGCTTGACGTTCTCGCCGAGGGCGAACTTGATTCCCTGCGGCGCGTCGCGGAACTTCATGCCCTCGTCGGAGGATCCCCAGCGCAGCTTGATGACCTGGTTCTGGCCGCCGATGGGGTTGGCCGAGCCGTGCAGGATATTCGAGGAGGTGACGCCGCCGGCGAGCTGCCGGTAGATGTTCATGTCATCGCAGTTGATGAAGTCGCCGATCCTCACCTCGGCGGTGACCGCCTGGGCGCTCTCGTTGATTCCTCCGTCGGTGGCGATGTGGGAGTGGCAGTCGATAATTCCCGGGGTGACGTGCTTGCCCTTGCCGTCGATGACGAGGGCGGTGTCGGGAGCCGGGATGTTCGTGCCGACCTGGAGGATCTTACCGTCGCCAAAGAGGACATCCGCCTTCTCGATAATGCCGCGCTTTCCGCAGGTCCATACCGTCGCTTCGCGAATGACCACGAGGGCGGGCTGTCGGGGCGAGGCTTCACGCCCGAAGGCTCCGAGCGGGAAGTTCACCGCGTAGCTCGCGGCTGGGTCGGCCTCTTTCTTTTTCTCGTCCTTCTTCTTCTTGGCCGGTTTCTTCTTCTCTTCAGGTTCTTTTTTCGCGGCGCGGACTCCCCGCAGGGAGCTGCGCTTCCCATCGGGCCAGGTTATGTCGCCAAGGAGGGTGGCGGCGCCGTCCTTGTCCTGTTGCAGAACGGCGGAGAGCTGGGCGATGCCTTTCCTGCCGAAGCTTGTTGCGGAGAAGACGCAGCTGAAGCGCGCATCGCGCAGGCCGAGGTGGGCGAGCCTGCTCTTGTCGGCCGCGTTCTCGGCGGGTTTCTCTGCCGACTTCTTTTTCTTATTCTTCTTCCGGGTCTTCTTCTCTTCGGGCTGTTCCTTCTTCTTGCCGGGCAGCTCAAAATTTCCGGCGAGGCTTTCGGGGGTGCCGGTGATCTCCATGATGAATCTGCCGGGGTCGGCCGAGGAAACCCTGAGCTCCCAGCGCCCGCGGAGATCTTCCAGCGGGGGGAGGATGATGCGGTAGCGTTCGCCGGAGACCCAGGTCTCGGTGATCTTCACGTCCTTTTCGAAGATGTCGCCGGTGGCTACGGAGAAGCTGGCGATCTTTCCCGGCTCGATGGTTCCAAGCTCTCCCGCTACGCCGAAGAGCTCCGCGGGGGTCACGGTCAGGGCCTTGAGCGCGGCCTCTTTCGAGAGTCCGCGGGAGATGGCTTTTCGCACAGCGGCAAGGTAGCCGCCGGGTCCTTCAAGGCCATTGGTGGTGAAGGCGATGGGGATTCCGGCGCGGACGAGCCTCGCCGGGTTCTCCGGGGCCAGGTCCCAGTGCATCAGCTCGCGAAGAGAAGCTTCGAGGGCGGCTTCGGCGGTCCCGACGTTCGGGGGCCTGGGGAAGTTCAGGGGCAGGATGATCGTTCGGCCCGCCTTCGTGAGCTCGCCAAGACGCCGGTACTCCTGGCCGGACCCGAGGAGGGCGAGCCTCAGGTTGAACTCCCGGGCGAAGCGATCGGCCCGCAGCGCGTAGAGCTCGTTGATCCCATCGGCTATGACAAGATGGTCGCCGCCGGGATAGCTTCTCAGCTTCTCGAGAGCATCGTTTTTCTCAGGGCGTGGCAGGGTGGAGTCGGCCGTGTAGGATTTCCAGGCCTTTGAATACCAGGCAGCGTCGTGAAAGGCCTGCCGGGCGAGCGCCACCGAACCCATGGGCGAGTTCGGGTAGCTTCCACGGCCTCCGCCCGGTGGGACGGTGAGTCGCAGGTGCTGGCCGACGTCCGAGCGCAGGACGCTCAGCGTCGGATCCTTGTCCGCGGTACTCAGCAGGACGCTGGTTCCCTGCAGGATCGCTCCCCGGGGCGCCAGCAGGCGAGCGGTGACTCCCTGCTTGCGCAGCTGGGCGTTGAGCGAGTCATCGCGGCTGACGTGGTCCTTCACGTCCAGCTGCGGCCGAATCGCCGGGTTCCAGTACGCGCTTCCTTTTGCGCCTTCAGCTCGTCCGATGCCGAGCGGCTGGTAGGCGTCGAAGAAGCCCGGGTAGATGACGCTGCCGGAGAGGTCGATCTGCGCGGCGTGGGCTGGGATGTCGAGCTTCTCGCCGACACCGGTTATTTTTCCGTCCTCGATGAGGACCGTGCCCCTGGCGATCGTTTTCCCCGGGGCCACGTGAATCCTGGCCCCGGTGAGGGCGCGGGCGGTTGATGGTTTCGAGCGGATTCCCTGCGGCTGGTCGGTCTGTTGAGCATGGGCAACCTGCCGCGGGCCTGCAAACAGGAATACGCAAAGTGACAGTATGAAAAATCTGCGCGCTGCCTGGAGCGCGCGGTAACCGTTCGAAGCCATTTTCTTCCTCGTTTTCGACCCGTCTGGGTTTTAGCGATTGTACCCTCTGGGGGGCAAGAGGGGAGGGTAGTTGTCGGGAGGATTCTTGCAGGGACCCCCTGAGAGAGGATAGGTTAGGGTTTTACAAGGGTTCCGGGGCTTCAACCCGGCCAATCAGTACTGAAATGATCGAGGACAGACATGATTCGACAGGCTGCGTTCGCCCTGGTTGTATTGCTCGGCTTCAACACCTTCTGTTCACCGGCAGCGGCTGAGCCCGCCGCCAAGCCCAACTTTCTCTTCATCTTCGCCGACGACCAGTGCTACGACACCGTCCACGCCCTGGGCAACGATGAGATCCAGACGCCGAACCTCGACCGGATCGTCGGCGCGGGAACGACCTTCACCCACGCCTACAATATGGGTTCCTGGAGCGGCGCGGTCTGCGTCGCCAGCCGGACGATGATCAACACCGGGCGCTTCGTCTGGAAGGCCAACAAGATCTACAGATCCACCGAGCAGGAGCGCCAGGCCGGCCGCTTCTGGTCCGAGCATCTCAAGAAGGCGGGCTACCGCACCTACATGACCGGCAAGTGGCACGTTCGGGCGAAGGCCGAGAAGGCCTTTGACGTCACCGGCCATGTCCGCGGCGGCATGCCGAACCAGACCAGCCAGGGCTACAACCGTCCGCAGGATGGCAAGCCCGATCCCTGGAAGCCGTGGGACAAGAGCTTCGAGGGGTTCTGGAAGGGCGGCAAGCACTGGAGCGAGATCGTCGCTGACGATGCTCTGGATTTTATTGCGGATGCCGACAAGCGCGACAACCCCTTCTTCATGTACATCGCCTTCAACGCGCCGCACGACCCGCGCCAGTCGCCGAAGGAATACGTCGACCGCTATCCGCTCGACAAGGTGAAGGTGCCGGAGAACTTCCTGCCCGAGTATCCCCACAACGTCGGCATGGGCTGCGGCCGCGGGCTTCGTGACGAGAAGCTGGCTCCGTTCCCCCGCACCCACCACGCCGTCAAGGTGAACCGGCAGGAGTACTACGCGATCATCACCCACATGGACGCGCAGATCGGCCGCATCCTCGACGCCCTCGACAAGTCCGGCAAGAAGGACAACACCTACATTTTCTACGGAGCCGACCACGGGCTCGGTGTCGGGCAGCATGGGCTCATGGGCAAGCAGAACATGTACGACCACAGCCTGCGGGTTCCGATGATGGTCATCGGGCCCGGCATCGAGAAGGGCAAGCGGCTCGACACCGCGGTCTACCTGCAGGACATCATGGCGACGACGCTGGACCTCGCCGGCATCAGGAAGCCCGACTACGTCCAGTTCAACAGTCTCATGCCCATCCTCAGGGGCGAGAGCAAGGGCTTCTATGACGCGATCTACGGCGGCTACCTCGGCAAGCAGCGCGCCGTGATCTTCAAGGGCCACAAGCTCATTCTCTACCCGACCATTGGCGTTCAGCGTCTCTACAACCTGGAGAAGGACCCACAGGAGATGGAAGACATCATCAAGGAGAAGGGATCCGGCAAGCTGGCCAGGGTGCTCTTCGCCAGGCTGCTCAAGCTGCAGGTCGAAACCGGCGACACCCTCGACCTCCGCAAGGCCTACCCGAAGCTCGCCGCGGGGAGCTGAATCGATTATTTTATGAGAGAGAAAATGGAAACAAGCCGCTGTCGCAGCCTCAGCGGGATGGTGTTGGCCGTAGCGCTTTTGTGTTGCGGGAACGGTTTGTGGGCGGATGAAGCAGGGCAGAAGAAGCTCACGGTTCCCCGCCCGGCGATCTTCATGTGGGGCTACAGCGATCCGGTGAAGCCCGGCGGGGGAGGGATCGTATCTGCCGAGACGATTACGATCGGGCCGGAAGGTAAAAAGACAGAGCGGCACGAGCCGGGGGGGCTCTGGAAGAAGACGCTTCGCACGGTGAACGTGGTCGAAGGGTTGACCTCCGATGCGAAGCTGGTCAGCGGGCTCCGCAAGGAGGGCAAGGTCTTCGCCTGGCACGTGGTCAACAAGATCGAGGAGGGCGACTCGGTCGAGTCGATCGTCGAGAAGTGGTCCACGCCTTACCGCAAGACCCTCGGGGGTAAATTGCCGGGCGGTTTCGATGCGATCTCGATCGACGAGCTGCATCCCTGGCCCGATGGGGACGCGCGTTCCGAGCTCGTCATCAAGGCGCTCGCCGAGCTGAAGCGTCGTTACCCCGGCAAGCTCGTTATCGCCGCGGTGCGCTGGCAGCTCGCCGCCAGCGGTCTGAAGCGCGTCAAGGGAGAGGTCTACGACAGGCAGCTGCGGGCGATCCGGGACAACGTTGACCTGGTCTTTCTCGAGTGTTATCTCAACGAGGTCAATCCGCAGTTTCACCTGTTCTCGGAGTTGGCGGCAAATATTGAGCGCTGCGCCC
>CAUZHA010000139.1:0-10417 GCA_963579555.1 Planctomycetes bacterium UBA1146 | reverse complement strand
CGCCCGGCGAGCCAGCATCGACCATCTCCTCCGGGGCTCGGGGGAAACCGTCGGGCGACTGGTAAAAAAGATCGACGAGGGCCTGAAGCCCGCGAGCTTTGAGCTGAAGGGGGCCAGAATTCGTTTCGCGACCGCGAGGCGGCACCTGCTGCTTCGCAACGTCGCCGGCAAGCTGCCCGGCTCGGACCCCACACTGGCCGCCGAGACGATCGTCATCGGCGGACACTACGACCACATCGGACGCTTCGGTAACCAGGTCGCAGAGAAAAACCTCGGGCAGATCCACAACGGCGCCGACGACAATGCCAGCGGCACCGCCGGGATCATCGAGCTGGCTCGACTGCTCTCCAGCGGCGAGAGGCCTAAGCGCTCCTTCGTCTTCGTCGCCTTCTCCGGAGAAGAAATCGGCCTCTTCGGCAGCAGGCATTGGGTGAACGCGACCCGTTATTTCACCACGACAGAGGCGACCACCGCGCTCGAAAGCACGCCCAACCCCCACGGCGGCAACAAGGGAGCCGCTCTGCTTTGGGAGGCAGGCACCCTGCTCAAGGCCACCGGCAGCTTCCAGCGGGACCACTTCCAGGTGAAAACCCTCGGCGGCGAGAGCGGCTGGGTGAAAACAGCCGACCTGAAGCAGATCGAAGGCCCCACCCCTCTGCATTCGGTGATCGCCATGATCAACCTCGACATGATTGGCCGCGGCAAAGACGGCGGCCCGGTAACGGTACTTGGAGCCCATTCATCCGCCGCCTTCCCTCCCCTGCTGGAAGAAATATCGCAAAATATCGCGCTCCCCATCAAATTGAACAAGGGGCTCGGCGGCGGCGGCTCCGACCATGCGAACTTCGTCAGGAAGAAGATCCCGGTCGTGTTCTTCTTCACCGGCATGCATGGACAATACAACACCCCCGAGGATGACATTGGCACCGTCAATGTTCCCTTTGAGGCCCGCATCATCGACATGGCATGGAAAACATCCCTGAAGCTGGCATCCGCCGAAGGGCGCCCGGCCTTCGCCGGCGGCTCATCCGCCAACCCGGACCGTCCCATGCTGGGAATCATCATCGACCCCAGCCATGAAGGCGTCGGCGTCAAGATCAACGAGGTGGTCGAAGATTCGGTCGCTGAAAAAGGCAAGCTCAGGGTCGGCGATGTCATTGTCGCTTTCGGAGACACGCGGGTGAAAGCGCTTGCCGACCTGCAGCAGGCCCTCGAAGACCGTCCGCAGGGAAAGATCAAGCTCAAGGTGATCCGCGGCGGCTCCGAAAAAAATGCCGAGGTCGAGTTTCCCACCCGCCAGGGAGGCTTTCGCGTCAGCTTTGGCTCGGTGCCCGATTACGCCTATGATGAGAAGGGTGTCCGCTTTGAAGACATACGGCCAGCTACCCCCGCCGCGGCCGCCGGAGTCAAACCGGGAGATGTCCTGGTGCGCTGGGCCGGCAAGGAGGTCCGGGATGTACAGCACTGGACGGAGCTGCTGGGCGGGCACAAGCCTGGAGACAAGGTTGCGATCGAGGTGATGCGGGACAAGAAAGTCGTCAAGATGACGGTCCTGCTCAAGGCGCGTTGAAAGCCCCCTACCGACCGAGCTGAACCCCGTAACGCTCCAGCAGACCGCCGGTTGCCCTGATGTAATCCGACCGGGCGGCCTCCAGGTTGGTCTTGGCCTGGAGAGCCTGGGTCTGAAGCTCGAGGAGGTCATTCTCAATCGTGTTGACCGTAAAGGGAATCGAGGCTCCCGCGGCCAGTTTACGTCGTTCGGCCTCGAGCTCGGTCGCCTTCAACCTGACAAGATCATCGAGATATACCAGCTTACGCGCCATCGACCTCAGACGACGGATGCTCTGGTCCACCTCCATGATGATGCGGTTTTCCGTCTGCAGCCGTTGCCATTTCAATTGCTGGTAGCGGTCCCTGGCACGATCGTAGCTGCTCTTGAGCCCCCTGTTCGAAAGCGGCATCGCCAATTGAAGGCCGACAGTCCAGCCATAAAAATCTCCCGACCCGAGAGAAGAAAAAGAGTCGCCAAAAGAATCCGCCAATCCGAATTGCGCCCAGACCCCGGTAAGATCAAGCTGGGGCAGGCGTTCGTTGGCCCTCATATCGACCAGGGTTTTCTGATTGTCCAGAAGCGCAGCGAATTGCCTGTAGTCGGCCCTGCGCTCAAACGCCGCCGCCAGGGAAGGATTACGCTCGGGAATCGTCGCCTGTTCAGTCGGCTCACTGAGAGGTATGACCCGGATTCCATCAAAACTGCCGGTCTTCTGCCCCATCTCCCAGAGCTGCCGGAGCGATTCGCCCTTGTACTGCAGGAGGTCGAGCAGATTATCCCGCGAGTTCTCGAGCTGCAGCAAGGCATCGTTCATCTCCACCTTGCGCCGGGCCAACTGTCCTTCGATTGTCGTTACGTAAATCTTGGGCTGGGTCCCTGCCGCCTCTTCTTTGCGCGCTTTCTCAACATTCTCAGTCGCGACCTTCAGGGAATTCTCATTGGCCGCGTAGTTCCGTGAAGAAAAAACCAATTGCCAATAGGCGGCTTCGATACGAAAGATCAGATCGCTAATGGTCGTCTCCAGGCTGTCCATCGCCAGTTTGCGGTTGTTTTCCGCCACCTGGATCGCCGAGTAATTGTATGGATACCAGGCCCCCTTCAACAGCGGCTGCGTCGCTGTAAACCGAACGGACGCTTCCTGCACCGGGTTGAAACTGAACAGGCTGCTGGCCAGTGGCCGGTCAAAGCCGGACTCACCGACCGTGAGCGAGTAAGTAGAACCCAGCAAGGTACGAAGACGGATGCCGCTCGAATAATTCGAGGACTCAAATGGGTTAACCCGGACCTCGGATAGTACAGCGTCTCCGAGATCAAGGAAGCTGACCGAAGGCCTCCGGTTCTTGCTGTAATTGGCGCTAAGGGTAAAAAACGGATCGAATACGGCATCCTGGATGACCATCTCCCGCTCGCGGATTTTTCCCTCGGTCCTCGCGATCCGGACATCGAAACTGTGCGCGAGCCCCATCTCCACAGCCTGCTCGATGCTCAGCTCTATCTCCTCAGGAGGTGGGACTGCCCCCTCCTGGGCCCGCAGGCCCCCGGTCGCCAGGGCCAGAACAAGGGTGAGCACGGCGCTCGTCCACATCCCACGAGCGACCTCCTGCATATGAAGCACTCTCTTCATCTCCGTACTTTTCTCTAAAAACGTCTCTTCTTCTCTTCGCCCCGCTCGCGGTGAGGGAGCCGCGGCAGGAAATGCCCGCAGAGGGCTCGCGAGCGTCGGCAGTTTGCATCGCATTCGCCCAAGAAGCCAGCGAGAACCCCGAAGGTGGAACTAATTACATCGCTTATCTTCCGCCAGCCAAGGACAAATAGGACATGGCCTCCGCATTTTCCGGAAAAACCCCGCCGCGTTCAATTCGGTTCTTTTGCCTGACCCCTGCCCTTGTCACGCCTCAATCAGCCCCAGAAGGCGTTCCCGCAGGCGATCAAATTCCTCACGCGAATTAAAGCTGACCGAGAGAACGCCTTTCTGTTTACGGCGGCCGTTGACTCGAATGGAGACCTTCGCGCCGAGGACCTCCATCATCTCCTCCTCCAGCTTCAGTATATTGGGATCCTTTTCCACCTGCGCTCGGCCTTTTCGATCGGCTTTGCCGGCAGGAGCTTCATCAAAATCGTCTCCGCCATTCTTTAAAAAGGCCTCCGTTTCACGAACGGACATGTTCTCCTCAGCAATTCTTTCAAACAGGAGCCGTTGATCCGCCTTGTTGGTGGCGGAAAGAAGCACCTTCGCATGTCCAGCGCTGATCTGACCCCGGACCAGCGCCTTTTTGATATCTTCAGGCAAATCCAGCAGACGAATGGTGTTGCTGACGGCCGAGCGACTCAAACCCAGCTGCTCGGCCAGCTGTTCCTGGGTGCAGGACTTAATGGCCAGCAAGCCGCGATAGGCCGCTCCAAGCTCAATGGGATTGAGATCATCCCGGTGCAGGTTCTCAATAAGAGCCAGCTCAAGGAGCTTGTCATCGGCCACCTCTGCCAGGATTATCGGAACCTTGTCCAATCCAAGCTCGCGCGATGCCCGCAGCCTTCTTTCCCCCGCCACAAGCTGATAGCCCTTGCCATCGATGCGGGCCAACAGCGGCTGCAACAAACCATCTCGAGCTACCGAGGTCTTCAGCGCCTCCAGCTCCGTCAGCGGAAAATCTTTTCGGGGCTGTTGAGGATTTTCACGAATTTCATCGGGGCTGACCATCAAGACCACCGGACCCTGCTCAGCCGAGTTGCCCGCCGACCGGGCCTGGAGCTCAAGCTCCGGCTGCTCCACGGTCTCCCTGGTAACAACTTTTTTCCGGGGGGATTTTTTCTTCGCAGTCTTTTTTTTGTCTCGCCCCGTCCGGGTTGGAACATCTCCCCCACCCTTTCCGATCAACAGCTCCAGCCCCCGGCCCAATTTCCGTTTAGCCATTTTCCATCACTTCCCGGGCCAGCTCGACATAAGCCCAAGCCCCTTTCGATTCACAATCATATTGAAATGCCGGACATCCATGACTGGTCGCCTCAGCCAAAAGCACGTCCCTCGGAATGACGGACGAGAAGGTTCCGCCTTCAAAGAACTCGGTGATCTGGTCAACTACGTCATGAGAAAGATCCAGCTCCTGCGAGAACATCGTCAAAAGAAGACCCTCTATCTCCAGATCTGGATTTGTATTATTCTTTATTTTTTTAACTAATGGCAATATCTGGCTCAGCCCCTCCATCGCGTAGTATTCGCACTGTACAGGCACGATAAGGCCATCGCTAAGCTCCAGGGCCAACGTCGGAAGACCGGCCAGCGATGGCGGGCAGTCCAGAATCACATAGTCAAAAGGCTCTGTGGCTGCGCGCATCCTCTGACGCAGCTCGTCAGCATCGGCCGCCTCCAGGTCGCGCACCACCCGAAGGTCTGAAGCCTCCGGACTCGAGGGGAGCACCCAGAGATTCTCATGCTCCGTTTCACAAATGAACGGCTCGAGCGGATCGCCGTTCAAGAGGGCGCTCAGGTATGGAAACTCATCGGAGTCAGCCGCAGGCACCTCGACCCCCACCCCGCTGGTCGCGTTGGCCTGGGGGTCAAGATCCATCAGCAGGACCTTGCGGCCAGCGAGACAGAGACTCGCAGCGAGGTTAATCACTGTGGTTGTCTTACCGACACCACCCTTCTGACTGGCAACCGTAATTGCTCGGGTCACTTCTCTCCACCAAGCCTGCAGGCCAAAGACGTCAAACAGACAACGACAGAACTTTAGTGCCCTACGCGGCCCCTTTCAAGAGCTAAACGAAAAAGGCCTCGGGGACATCATGGCCGGCGAGCCGATCCCGGCAGAACACGACCCACCCGACAAAAGCCCCAGGCGTTCCACGTAGAACAACCCGCGAAGAACCCCTGCGCGAGGAACAGTGAAGCATCCAAAGTGTCCACAAGAGGCCCTCCGGGGAATATGAATGAGAACCCAAACAGGCCATCGCCGAGCACAAGCCTGGCCACGAAAAAATCCCACCCAGGAACTGCGCCTGCCGCCCATCACCAGCCCGCAAAAAATCTTCCGGGAAATACGAATGAAAAACCAGCCTGCTATCGCCAGCCACAAACCCTGCCACGAAAAAGCTCCACGTAGAACACTTCGCGGTCACCCGTCACCGGCAATAACCACCAAGCGCCCACTGGGGGCTGAGTCGACCAAGCCGATGGCAAGGCCGAAAGGAGAGAATGTCAAAGCCGAAGGCGCCTCGACACAGCAACCGCAGGAGCGGCAAGCTGCCGGGCAAACGCAAAGCTCCCGCCACCACCATCAACACACCGGTCCGCAAAGACGCAGGCTCCCGAGAATCGCCTCTAAAGGCCGCCCACATCCCAGATGAGTCTCTCTGCATATGCGGCCATGCACCAACGGCAGGGGGGCTCCTCGCCAGCCTCAGGGCCCATAATGCATCTGCGGGGGGGCGGACGGCGCCCGGGGGGCTAGTTCCGGCGAGCCCCAGGTCGCTTCCCGGCCCAAGCGACCTGGGCTGGGCCTTCGGCGCCGTTGAATCCTTGCGGAAACCGTTCCACGTGGAACAAGCCCGGGTGCGGCACCAACATCAACACCACATCCCCGGCGCGCGGGGCCCGGCATAAAAATACAGGTATTAACTAATCAGTAATATTATCTGTTTAGATTATTTTGTATTTTTAGACATATCGCCCGCAGGGCCTGCACGGAGCCTGCCGAAGAACGAATTCGTGCCGTGGGCCGGCAAAAAACGCGCCCGCACCCGGGCAGGCCAGCCTGATTGACGACGCCCATCAGAAACGAAAAAACGAACCGGCTGCATCGGCAGGGGCGGCGCCTCGAAATTCCGCGCTCAGCTCGACGAGCTGTCGCCGGGATTGCTCAGATCACCCTTGTCTCGATAGCCCGCGCCGCCCTCCGGGGGCGGGGGAGAAGATTCTTTTTTCCCATCCGAGGACGGGGCGGAAAATTCTTTGCTGGCGTCATCGTCGACAGGGGGGACGGGGTCCTCAGAAGCATCATCAATGTCCTCCTGGACATTCTTGATGCCCTTTTTGAATTCGACGATCGACTTGCCCATGCTGCGGGCGACCTTCGGAAGGCGCGACCCAAAAAGCAAGAGGGCGATAATCCCGATGATGATGATTTCAGATCCACCCGGTAGACCTAAAAGAGCCAGGTATGTGTTCGTAAGCATAGGACCTCACATCCGAAACGGGCAGCGCAGGTGGCGCCCTCGTCTTTCAGCCTCCATGAGCCTCTGAAAGCTCACTCGGCCTCACGATAATCCCCTGGGCTTTCGGCTTCAGGAGCGAACAAGGTCTTCTTCTCTCGCGCCCACAGGCCAGGGGCTAACTCAGCAGGGCCATTCTAACTACTTCAATCGTAGTATCCATACAATTCCTCGCCGAGGCGTTTTGCCGTAAGAGCGAGAAGTCTCAACTCGATCTCCTGGGGATTGTCGAACTCGAGATCTACCCTGAATTGATCCTCATTGCCCCGCTCGCTGCCAACTCGCCATCCCTTTCTCTGGTGAACGACGCGCCCCTTCTCGGTGTCAAACACCCTGTAGCTGATAACCGCCCGGGCACTGAAAAAGCCTATCGAGCGGGGGTCCCTGAGCTGGAACTTTTCGATCGACCCCTCAACGAGGAAACGCGCTCCGACATTTCGGCCGATACGGGCCCACTCGGCATCGCCCAGGCGCGGCTTTGCCCAATCCCGAATGGTCTTCTGTGCCTCCTCAACGCGCTCCCCGGTAACAAAGCGCGCATCGACCTCCTGGCCCGCGGCCCACATCCGAATAGCCTTTGTGATGGTCTGTCCGCGGCGGGACTCGCCGTACCACAGGTCGGCTCCGGCCAGAGCCTCCCGAAAGGGCACAATCAGCACCGGCTGGCCTTCAAGTCCCTTGCCGCCGTTAAACGGAGAGGCGTGCCAGGAAGAAAAGCACCCGCAAATCGAAAGCGGCAAGAGCAGCGCCGCGGTAGACAACCGATTCATCTTCATCTTAATTAATCACCTTGAACATGCCCGCGGCTGGAAATGAGGCGGAAGCCTCCTGCCGAGGCAGTCTATCTTGATATCGCCGCGCAGGCAAGCCGGTCGGAGGGGGGGAGATCAGTCGCGCAGGAATTCCGGCACGCCGGGCCAGGGCTCTTTGCCAGGGCTGCGGTTGAGATATTCTATCTCGATCTCCTCTTTCGGCTTCCGGATGACAATCACCGGAGCCTGCTCCCGAAAACCGGGGCGGCGCTTCTGCGGGCGGCGGTCAGCTATCGTCGCCGGAGAGTTCCTGGAGCCGACCAGCACCAGCTGCCTGGGTGACGCATGGTACTCAACCCGCTCCGCGTAGGCCTGGTAGGGGCCTGAATTGATCGTTACATTGCCCCCGATGCGCTCTGTTCCGATAATGTTTGAGGCGGTGGCCCAGGGGAGGCGCTGGTCGGCCGCGGGACCGGCCGAAGGGTTCACATGCAATGCCATCCGCTGGGCGACGACCTGCCAATGCTGCCCCGCAAGTGTGCCGGGCAGCGCCTGCGGCTCAGATTTCCCGTCCACGTGAAAGTTGGCCATCACGTTTCTCCTGAAGCTGACGAGCACCATTCGCCTCAACGGGCCGCCCGCGGTCTCTGCCGGGGCCTCATACAGATAGGCCTCTATCTCCTGCGCATCGATCGTGTCTACACGCTCCGCCTTGGGCTTGTCGCGAACCTCCTCGCCGCCGAAAGCTCTAGCCGCCTCGAAGCCATCCTTGAAGTGCTGAAGCGTCTGCCTGCGGCCATCCCGGGAAAAGATCTTCACCTTGTTCTGATCACGTTCGTAGAGAAGGTCGTCACCGCGCAATAAGATGGCGAGGGCTCTGTTGTAGAGCAGAACCTTGTCCTTTGCCTTGATCCTGGAGAGGTGAAGCTCCCCGGCCTCATTCTTGGCGAGCTGGACCTCCAATTCGTTCGTCTCAAATTCCCAGAGCATCTTCTGCCCGGGATGCACCCCTCCAGCCCCATCCGGCTTCTCCCGATAGGCGCCCTGGGCCAGCGCGCCCTTGACCTCGGAACGCAAGGTGACGCTCTGGCTCTTTTCGTCGTAAATGATCTCCCGTGCGCGCACAGGCCCTTGCAGCTCTTCGTGGTCAAGATGCATCGACTGCGGCTTGTTCCCGAAGAAGCGCAGCTGCCGCACAGAAGAAGACCAGGAGGCCTTCTCGCCACGCATCTCAAAGCTCTTGCCGCTAACCATCAGCGGGCTCCCTTCGGCGGAATGCGCCGTCAGCGACCTGACAGACCGCAAATCCCTCAGCACTCCCGCGCCGCTATTTTCTGCCGAGGCCTCGCCTTCTCCGCCTTCTGCAAACTCAACCTCGGCTCGGGCAGCCTGGATAAGCAGATCCGGGCGACTGGTGATCTCTTCTCCCCTGTAGAGCCGCATCTCCACGGCATCCGTCAAGGTGCACTGCCCGGACTCCTGCTCGAAACGAATTTTGCCCGCCAATACGACCCCGCCTTTTTTTTCCAGCTGGGCCCTCTGTTCCTTGGTCCCGATCAGCTCAAAAACCTTCTGCTGAACAAGAAGCTGCACTTCCGGAGCGGAAAAGCGATAAAGCCCTTTAGAGCGCGTCGTCAGCCTGACTGGGCGGGTTCCGTCGCCGCGGGCAAGCGCCTTCTTGAGAGCCTTGCCGCCCTCAAACAGCAAGCCGAGGTAATCGGATTGGATCTCGACGAACTGAGCGTCTCCGCTCCCGGGTTTTTTCTCACGCACTTCGGTTCCGACAGGTCGGAGATCGTCCAGGTTGATCTTGGCGCTTACCGACCCTTCAAACCAGGCGCCCTCGGGGCCTCCATCTACAATGAGATTGATCTTTCGCGCCTCAATCCAGCTTTCACCCTGGGAAAGACGAGGAAACTCCTTTTCGATGCCTTCCAGGGTGGCCTGCTGCAACTCGGCGCGATAGGTAAGAGTCTTTCCGTTCGCCTGAAACGGCTGCGGTCCGGTCTGTTCGGCTGCGCCCTGCTGCGCATGACGCCGCCAGCCCTTGCTCCGCAGGACAACCCCGCGAGGATGGTTGCTGCGAGCAATAAAATAAGACAGGGCGTTCTTTTCGCCGCCTTTTTCTTCAAGCCCGTTAAAGGCCACCTCTACCTCGTCCGCGTCAAAATCAAGCCGGTCCAGCTCATCTCGGTCTATCGGCCGCTTTTCGCCACCCGGAGCCTCGTCGTCGCCGGTATTATCTCCTGACTGATTCACATATTGCTCCGCGCGCAATCGCGCCTTGCCGCGACGCTCTTCTTTTCCCGCCATCTTGAACGAGCCGGAGACCTCCTGCAGAAAAAGCCGCTCACTATGAGGACGCATGATGGCTCTCTCTGCAACAAAATCAACGTCCGGCCCCTGGAGAGTAGGGCGTCCGGTCAAAACGCCTTCGAAAGTCCTGCCGCCCGATTCGTCGGCGGCCGTCCCCGAAACATTCACCCACTCAAGCTGGTCTCCATCGAGAAGATAGGTCCGCGAGTCACGGGCGATGCGGGCTCGAACCCTGCCGCCCTCCCAGGTCGCAAGGGCCCGTCGAGGTGAAGGTTTTCCCCTCCGGTCATCGATCTCGAGCTCGAGCTTCTGGCATTCGAATCTCGTATTGCCCACAGCAGGAGCCCCGCCAGGAGCTTTCGGACGAGTCCCCTGAAAAATCAAAACGTTTTTATTAAAGGTAATAACGGTCGTCTCCCGATCCGTCTCGGGCCCCGGACGGCTGAAATTGAGCTCCAGGGCACCCTCGCAGGTAACGACCACCTTGTCATCCCGGCCGGGGGGAGGCTGCTCGCCGGCCTCCGAAAGGGTCAACCCACCCCCGACATCCGGATCCAGGTAGGTATAAACCGGCGCCTTGAAACGTAAG